>NZ_NEJX01000028.1:0-43962 GCF_002113245.1 Pseudomonas sp. B13(2017) | reverse complement strand
CGAACCTTAACCCTTCGACGCCGAATAGATTGCGGCAAGCCAACTACGCATCCAGATTCAGTATTGCAGAAACTGGGAGGACCATAGATGTGGGAGCGGGCAAGCCCGCGAATGGCCCCAAGGTGGCCTGTCAGGCTGGCTCTGCTTCCAGCTCCAGCATGGCCTCACGGTACCGCGCCAGTTCCTCGATGGTCAGCACCGGCAGATTGTATTGCCGCGCATACACCGCCACCTGTTCGCCACGGGCCATCGTGCCATCGGGGTTCATCAGTTCGCACAGTACTGCCGCCGGTCGCAACCCGGCCAGGCGTGCCAGGTCTACCGAGCCTTCGGTGTGGCCACGGCGGGTCAGCACCCCGCCATTGCGGGCGCGCAGCGGGAACACATGCCCCGGGCTGACGATTTGGCGCTGCTCCGCGGTGGAGCGCAGTGCCGCGCCAATGGTGGTGATGCGGTCCTGGGCGGACACCCCGGTGGTAATGCCTTCCGCCGCCTCGATGGTGACGGTGAAGCCGGTGCCATGGCGGGCCTGGTTGTTCTGCACCATGGGTGCCAGTTGCAGTTCGTCGACGGTGGCCTCGTCCAGGCACAGGCAGACGATGCCGCTGCAATCGCGAATCATCATGGCCATGGTCTGCAGCGAGATGTTCTCGGCGGCGGCGATGATGTCCGCTTCGTCCTCGCGGTCGTCGTCGTCGAGCAGCAGCACAGGGCGCCCGGCCTGGAAGGCGGCGATGGCGGCGCTGACATTGGGGAATTGCGGGTGGTGCTTGGTGGACATGAAACGCTCCTCGTGAATGATCGATGAACGTCTCGGGGCGAACAAAATGCGCGCGCAGGGGCGCCCGGATGGCCCCTGCCTGACGCCTTCTTTCATCCGGACTATGACCGTCGGCTCTGGAGTCTCACCAGATCTGCTGACCCCCGGCATGGCCGGGGCGCTCGCGGGCTCATCTTTCGATTTACCGCCGGTGGGGACTTTCACCCCGCCCTGAAGACCCGCCAAGCATACAGCACATTGCCACCTCGCTGGCAACCCACGGCTCTACGACCTTTGGCGGTATCATTCGGCTATGCATTCGAGGAACAGCCCCATGGACATTCTCCAGGTCGCCGGCGGCAAGCCGGTCAAGTTGTGGACCGACGGCGTACCGGTGGAAGACGACGCCCGCAAGCAACTGCTCAACACGGCCAGGATGCCGTTCATCTTCAAGCACCTGGCAGTGATGCCGGACGTGCACCTGGGCAAGGGCTCGACCATCGGCAGTGTGATACCCACGGTTGGCGCGATCATCCCCGCCGCGGTGGGTGTGGATATCGGCTGCGGCATGATCGCCGCGCGCACGTCGCTGCACGCCCGCGACCTGCCGGACAACCTGCATGGCCTGCGCAATGCCATCGAGCACGCCGTGCCGCATGGCAAGACCTTCGGCAAACGTGACCAGGGCGCCTGGGCCGATGTGCCGGCCAAGGCGGACAAGGCTTGGGGGCAGTTGGTCGGGCGCTTCAAGGCTATCACCGACAAGTACCCGCGCCTGGAGAGGACCAATAACCGCCATCACCTGGGGACGCTGGGCGGCGGCAACCACTTCATCGAGGTGTGCCTGGACGAGGCCGACCGCGTCTGGTTCATGTTGCACAGCGGCTCGCGGGGCGTGGGCAATGCCATCGGCAACCTGTTCATCGAACTGGCCCAGGCCGACATGCGCCAGCACCTGGCCAACCTGCCGGACAAGGACCTGGCGTATTTCGAGGAAGGCAGCCGCCATTTCGCCGACTACGTCGAAGCGGTGGAGTGGGCGCAGGATTATGCCAGGCAGAACCGCGAGCTGATGATGCTGGCGGTGGTCGGTGCGGCTCGCAAGGCGCTGGGCAAACCGTTCGAGGCCAGCCTGGAAGCGGTGAACTGCCACCACAACTATGTGCAGCGCGAGCAGCATTTTGGCCGAGAGGTGCTGGTGACGCGCAAGGGGGCGGTGTCGGCGCAGAAAGGGCAGTTGGGTATCATTCCCGGCTCGATGGGGGCCAAGAGCTTCATCGTGCGAGGGCTGGGCAACGAGGAATCTTTCTGTTCCTGCAGCCATGGTGCCGGCCGGGTGATGAGCCGGACCAAGGCCAAGAGCCGCTTCACCGTGGAAGACCAGCGGCGGGCGACGGCGCATGTGGAGTGCCGCAAGGACAAGGAGGTGATCGACGAGATCCCCATGGCCTACAAGGACATCGATGCGGTGATGCGCGCGCAGCAGGAATTGGTGGAGGTGGTGCACACCTTGCGGCAGGTGGTGTGTGTGAAGGGCTGACGGGGTGCTGCCTGTGCCGGCCTCTTCGCGGGTAAACCCGCTCCCACAGGGATCGAGTGAACCTATGGGGCACAGGTTGCCATGAAAAGATGAAGCCTGTGATGGCGCAGGTTGCAACTGAAGGTGAAGCCTGTGGGGGCGTTGTGGGAGCGGGTTTACCCGCGAAGAGGCCAGTGCAGGTTATCGGGACATCCCTTCAATTACCCGCTTCAGCGAAGCCGGTAACATCGGCCCATGCCCCAGCCCGTCAATCCGCTCGAACCGTGCCTGCAACCCCGGCACCTTGGCCAGGTCTGCCACCAGCTCCCGCGCCGCCCGTTCTCCATCCCCTTGCACCGGCATGCGCGGGTTAGCCGGCTCCTCACTCCCGCGCATCAGCAACAATCGAGGCCGGCTGCTACCCAGGCGCTGGTCAAGCCCCTGCGCCTCACGCACGATCGCACCGTCATGCCACCACAGCGAAGGGCTGGCTGCCACATAGTCACTGAAAGCCCCTGGCCGGGTGAACAGCGCATGCAGCACGGCCAACCCACCGTAGGAATGCCCCCACAACGTCTGCCGCTGCAGGTCGATCGGTGCCACACCCGCTACCAGCGGCCGCATGCGCTCGCTCAGCAGATCGAGGAACTCGTCCACGCCACCGCTCGGTTGCCCGGTCAACGGGTCCAGTTGCGCAGCCGGCCCAGGCAACGCCGGGGTGTAGTCATAGGTACGCCCGACCCGCTCGATCCGCTGATCGGTCTGGTACCCCACGGCCACCAGCAATGGCGCCTGGCCGGCGGCAAGCTTGCCCAGCAGCAGGCTGTCCAGCGTCCCCAGCGCGGCGTTGCCATCGAGCATCCACAGCACCGGGTAACCCGCCGCTGGCGCCGGGCGGTCTGGTTTGCCGACCCACAAGCGGTAATGACGCTGGCCATCGGCCGAGTCCAGGTCGAGCTGGCTGAAGCGGTAGGCCAGGTCCTGGCGCTGCAGCAGCGAGGTATCCATCCTCTGTTGATGCTCGGGCTGCGCCAGGGCAGCAGGGGCCGCAAGGGCCAGTGCCAAAGCCAGCGTCAGGGTCATCTTGCTCATCAGGTGTCTCATCAGGGCTTTGCAAGGAGCGCAAGGCAGAAACGCCAAGATGATAATCAGTCCTGATTGAGCGTAAAGCGCATTAACTTTCTAAACAGTCCCGGGCCATCGGCAAAGTCATGTGCAGGCACAGGCCTGGGTGACCGTTGCTGGCCCACAAGCGACCGCCTTGCAGTTCGATGGCGCGGCGGGCGATGGCCAGGCCCAGGCCGAAGCCCGCGCCGCTGTCGGCCAGCCGCTGGTAGGGCTTGAAGATGCGTTCGAGCTCGGCGTGCGGCACCCCGGGCCCCTGGTCACTCAGGCGCAGGTGCCAGCAGTCGCCCTCCAACCAGCCATCCAGGCTGACCCGGCCCTCGGCCGGCGAGTGGCGGATGGCATTGCGCATCAGGTTTTCCAGGGCTTGGGCCAGGCTGTCCAGGTGGGCTTGCACCACGCAGTCGGTGCCGAGCGAGCAGGGCAGGCGGGCGCGGTCCCAGCCGCTTTCGAAGCAAATGTCCTGGCACAAGGCTTCCCACACCGAAACCATCAATACCGGTTCGGTCGGCAAGCAGGGCTGTTCGGTGTCCATCCAGGCGAGGTCCAGCGTGTCCTCCAGAAGCTTCTGCATGTCGGCGACCTCGCGGTCCAGGCGCTCGCGCAACTGGGCCGGCGGCAAGCCGCTGTCATGGGCGATGCGCAGCCGCGCCAGCGGCGTGCGCAGTTCGTGAGACAGCGTGCGCAGCAACAGGCGCTGCTGCTCCAGGCTCTGGCGCAGGCGCCCGGCCATGTGCTCGAAGGCCTGCGCCAGTTCGCCAAGCTCATCGCGCCGCTCCTGCAGGGGCAGGGCCGGGCTGTCGAGGTCGTCGGCACGCAGGGCGTCGGCGCGGTCGCGCAGGCGGTTCAGTGGCACCACAAGGTGGCGGTACAGCGCCAGAACCAGCAGCAGGGCGAGTAGCGTGGGGGCAACGCCATGGGTGATTACATGGGTCCATGGGGTCAGGCCGGTAGGCAACAGGTGTTCGGGCAGTTGCATTACCAGGCGACCGTGCTCGGGGTGTTGCGGGAACTCGATGCTGACGTAGGGCAGTTCATCCTGCAGGCGCCGGCTCATCGGCCAGTCGAGCTTGCGCATGAAGGTCAGGTGGCTAGCTTCCTCAGCGCTGAGTGGGGTGCTGCCAAGGCTCTGCAGGTGCGGCCCGACCAGCGCCACCCAAGTGCCCTCGGCCTGTTCCAGTTGCCTGCGCCAGGCCTCGGCACCCTCTGCGCCGCCTTGCTCCCATGCCTGTTCGGCTTGCTGTGCAAAGCGCGCCAGGTAGTCCTGGTCGGCTTGGGACAGGAAGTAGGTACTGCGCTCCACCGACAGGCCCCAGGTCCAGATCAGCCAGGTCAGCAACAGGCAGAAGCCAACCTGCAGTACGGCCAGTTTCCATAGCAGGGGATGACGGCGCATCAGGCTTTTTCCGTGTCGACCAGGATGTACCCCTGGCCGCGTACGGCCTGGATCTGCAGGTGCTGGGCATCGATGTCGGCCAGCTTGCGGCGCAGGTTGCACACATGCACATCCAGGCCGCGATCCAGGCGGGTGTAGGCCCGGTGCAGCACGGTCTGGTAGAGAAATGGTTTGCTCAAGGCTTCGGAAGGGTGGGCCCGCAGGGTGGCCAGCAAGCGGAATTCGGACGCGGTGAGGCCGGCAGCCTTGCCGTTGTGGATAACGTCCTGGCGGTCCTGGTCGAGCATCACCTCGCCGACGTCGGCACGCAGCGCCGTACCACGATCGAACGCCACACGCCGCAGCAATGCATCGACCCGGGCGTCCAGCTCGGCCAGGCTGAAGGGCTTGGGCAGGTAATCGTCCGCGCCCCGGGTAAAGCCACTGATGCGATCCTGCTCGGCCCCCAGCGCCGACATCAGCATGACCGGCACCGCCTGCTGCTGGCGCAACTCGTCGAGCAGGCTGAGGCCGTCGATGCCTGGCAGCATGATATCCAGCAGCACCAGCTCGAACTGTGATTGCTGTATGGCATTCAGGGCCTGGACGCCGGTGGCGCATGCGTGCACTCGGAAACCCCGGTTGAGGAAATGGCGTTCCAGGTCCTGACGCAGGCTTGCGTCGTCTTCGGCTAGGAGGAGTGAGGTGGGCACGGCGAGCCTTTAATGAGAATTCGTATCAGTTACGAATCATCCCATTGCCGGCAGGGCGAGGGCAACGCCTGGATGTGTTAAGAAGGTTAATCCTGCTGCACCCCCGATTTCCCTTCGGTATCGTTCGCAAAAAGCAACTTGTTTCGTTTGCGAATTACTACCATTTGGGGAAAGGGTGTGTCATGAGCAGTTTCAAAAGTTTGGGGGACTCGCGACGGGGTCGGGGCTGGCTGGTGCTGGGGCTGTTGGCGCCGTTCTCGTTGTCGGCACTGGCCGAGACGGTAGCGACTCAGGCGTCTGCCGAGGACAGCGCGCTTGACCTGCCGGCATTGACCATCGAAGGCAACCGCCTGTATGACATGCTGCCGTCGGAAGAAACTGGCGGCTACAGCGTGGATGCCGCCACCGTGGGCACCAAGACCCCCGCAGCGCTCAAGGACATCCCGCAATCGATCACCGTCTACACCCAGGACTACGTCAAGGACCGCCAGTTCGTGCACCTCGATGACCTGGCCAAGTACACCGCCGGCCTGCGAACCCTGACCAACGACAGTGGCCGTTCGTCGATCTACGCCCGTGGCTACGAGTACAGCGAGTTCAATATCGACGGCCTGCCGGCGCCCATGGCCAGCATCTTCGGTACAGTACCGTCGCTGGCGGCATTCGACCGTGTCGAGATCATGCGTGGCCCGGCCGGGCTGTTCAGCAGCACCAGCGAACTGGGCGGTATCGTCAACATGGTGCGCAAGCGCCCGACCGCCGAGTTCCAGGGGCACGTCGAAGGCAGCTATGGCACCTGGGACACCAACCACGAAGAAATCGACCTGAGCGGGCCGCTGGATGATGCCGGCCGCGTGCGCGGGCGCTTCATCGCCTCGCGTGACGACACCAATGGCGAGGTCGACTACAACGCCAACACCAGCAACAGCTACTACGGTGCGCTGGACGTCGACCTGGACGACGCCACCACCCTGTCGTTCGGCCTGATTCATGAAGTGAAGAACATCACCCCGCACAATGGCTATCCGGCAACGCTGTCCGGCGAAGTGCCCGACTTCAGCCATTCGAAGTTCCTGGGGGCTGACTGGAATTACTTCGACGGCAAGACCACCGACCTGGTCGCCGAGCTGAACCACCGCTTCGACAACGGCGGCTATGGCCGTGTCGCAGCCCGTGGCTCGCATCGCGACACCAATTACCTGTACGCCTTCACCGCGACCAACGCCACCACTGGCGCGAACTCCGAGCGCGCCAGCGCCCGCGATTTCACCCAGGACACCTACTCGCTGGACGCCAGCTACAGCCAGCCGTTCGAAACCTTCGGCCAGGTCAGCGAATTCGTGGTCGGCAGCGACTACAAGAATTACGACACCGAGTACCTCAACGGCACAACCAACCTGGGCGCCATCAACGTCGATACATACTCGCCCAAGCAGTTCGCCAAGCCATCGCCCAACTACAGCACCGAGACCGGTATGCAGGAAGAGGAATACGGCCTGTACTCCAAGGTCACCTTCCACCCGGTCGAGCGTCTGGCGCTGATCGCCGGGGGCCGCTTCAGCTGGTATCGCGGTGATTTCTACACCACTACCCTCAGCAGCGGCGCCACCACCAACGACAGCAAGCGCGTGGATGGCCACTTCACCCCGTATGGCGGCCTGGTCTACGACCTGACCGAGAACCATGCGCTGTACGCCAGCTATTCGCAGGTTTTCAAGCCGCAGTCCGACACCGACAGCAATGGCCGGGTGCTCAAGCCGCGTGAGGGCGAGCAATACGAGTTCGGTCTCAAGAGCAGCTACTTCGGCGGCGACCTGAATACTCGCTTCTCGGTGTTCCGCCTGACGGACAAGAACCGCGCGACCACCGTGTATGACGCCGACGGTGTCGCTACCACTGACTCTGTTGCATCCGGCAAGACCCGTGTGAAAGGCGCCGAAGTGGAAGTGAGCGGCAAGCTGACGCCGAACTGGGAAGTGCTGGCCGGCTACACCTGGATGGAAACCGAAACCCTCAAGGGCGATGCCGAAACCACCTTCTTCATCATGCCGCGCAACCAGGCATCGCTGTGGAGCAAGTACACCATCAGCCAAGGGCCGCTGAACGGCCTGGCCATTGGTGGCGGTATTTCGGCGATGAGCAACTTCTATTCCGAGAACGGCGGTGTGCGCATCGACGCGCCAGGCTATGCGACGGTGGATGCAATGCTGTCTTATCCGGTTACCTCGAAGCTGACGGCCACCTTCAACATCAACAACCTGTTCGACCGGGACTACCTGTCGCGGGTGGGGTCGACCTCGACGTTCAACTTCTACGGGCCGTCGCGGAGCATGATGGTTGGGGCGCGGTATGACTTCTGATAATCAGATTTTTCCCGTTGCGCGTAGGCCATTTCTGAAATAGCTTCCTAGCGCCCTTGAGCCATTGCGGTGGTGTTCCTGGCGGACTAGTGTGGCCCAGTCGTTGCCAAATCAGCGACCGGGCCTGCAAGCCTGTCCAGAGCAAAATGCCGATCACCGATGCCAATGGCATGCCATTGCGCGCGCTTAATGGTGGCTGCGTACGGGAGGTTTTCGAACCTGCCGGATTTTGCTCTCTGCCGGTCTTGCAGACCCGTACGTGGCTGCCACCCATCACACTGCAAGTCATGAGTGGCAGCTCTAGCCAACCTATAGAGAGTGTCACCATGCTTAAGATTGTCCCCGATCCACCCCACGATATTCATTCCCTTGAAGACACCCTGATCCAGGCCACGGACTATGCGCTGTGCGCTGCGACCGTTGTGCATCAGGCCATGCTGCTGCAGCCCAAGTCGCCGGCGTCGGTTTTGATGATGACGTCGATGCATGAACTGGAGACGCTGCGGGCTTTGCTGGAGTCGGCATTGATTCAGGTGCAGATGCCCACTGGGGCCAGAACTTTGCACTGAGGCTTGAGTGATGTGTTGTCTGGGCGGGCCCTTTCGCGGGTAAACCCGCTCCCACAGGATCACCACAGTCTTCAAGACTTGCACAGTACCTGTGGGAGCGGGTTCACCCGCGAAAGGGCCCGTCCAGGCAGTCGAGAACTTTCAGGGGATTCAAAAATGACCACAGAAGACACCCATTTCACTGTCGGCAAGACCACGTTCTACCAAGGCGAACATGGCACCCACCCACTGTTCCGCATCGAGCCCGGCATCCCCTGCCGCGATGCCCGCGAGCAGTCCTCAGAGTTGATGGGCTATGTCCGCGAACTGACCATCACCGGCCTGATGGATGAGAAACCGATGATGATCTGGGCTGCGCACTACCTGAGTGCGATGGCCAAGGCGCTGATGGATGATGCTGAGTTGGGTATGAAGCAGTGAGTATTTGCCTTCAGGTTGTGTGAAGGCCGCAAGGGGTTCGCCTTGGCAATTTCAGCGCCTATGAGACCGAGCGCCGCCCGCGCGGCGCTCGGTCTCATAGGCGCTGGAAACCTGTCGGTATACACCTGATCGCCCGCTTGATTAGAGTGGCGCCTGGGGTAATACAGGCCAGTCAAGCCTTTCGACAAGCGAGGTGCAGGTGAGCGTTGATATCGAGTGTGTGGTGGTCGGGGCCGGTGTGGTCGGCCTGGCGGTGGCGCGTGCCTTGGCCCAGGCTGGCCATGAAGTGCTGGTGGTGGAGGCGGGCGAGGGCATTGGCGTCGGGGTCAGCTCGCGCAACTCCGAGGTGATCCACGCCGGCCTGTATTACCCCGATGGCAGCCTCAAGGCGCAGCTGTGTGTCGAGGGCAAGCAACGCCTGTATGCCTATTGCGACAGTCGGGGCGTTGAATACCAACGCCTCGGCAAACTGATCGTCGCCACCGATGCGGCCCAGGTCGAAGGCTTGCAGCGCCTTCTGGAGCAGGGCCGGCGCAATGGTGTCGATGATCTGCAATGGCTCGACGCCGACCAGGCGCGTGAGTTGGAGCCGGCGCTGTCATGTGTCGCCGCGCTGTGGTCGCCGTCCACCGGCATCATCGACTCCCATGGCTTGATGCTCGCCCTGCTGGGTGACGCCGAGGCTGCGGGCGCCACCTTGGTACTGCATACCCCACTGCTTGCCGCGCGGGTGATCGAGGCCGGTTTCAGCCTGGACATGGGCGGTGCCGAGCCGATGGGCCTGACCTGCCAGCGGCTGGTCAACTGCGCTGGGTTATCGGCAGTTGAAGTCGCTGGGCACATCACCGGCCTCGACCCGGGCCATGTGCCCCAGGCCTATCTATGCAAAGGCAGCTATTTCAGCCTGAGCGGTCGTGCGCCATTTCGGCACCTGGTGTACCCCGCACCGGAACACGCCGGCCTGGGCGTGCACATGACCCTCGACCTGGGCGGCCAGGCGCGCTTCGGCCCGGATGTGGAGTGGGTGGAACATATCGACTACCCGGTAGACCCCCGGCGCGGCGACAGCTTCTATGCCGCCGTACGGCGCTATTGGCCCGACCTGCCCGACGCCAGCCTGCAACCGGCCTACAGCGGCATCCGCCCGAAAATCAGCGGCCCGCAGGACCCGGCGGCGGACTTTGTCATCAGTACGCCCGCCGAGCATGGTGTGCCGGGGCTGGTGAACCTGTTTGGCATCGAGTCACCGGGGTTGACCAGTTGCCTGGCATTGGCGGATCGCGTGCTGCGTACCCTGCGTGACAACTGAAGGCAGTGCGAAGCTGCCTTCAGTCTTTATGCATGTGCTGCTTGCCATCGCGATGAGTATGGGCCTTTGAATGCCCCTCATCATGCTGGCCTGCGCCCGAGACCTGCTCACCATGGTGGCCAGGCACGTTGCCGCGGTGCTGGCCTTCATGGTTGTGCATTTCACTTTCGCCACCACCATGCTGGTGGCCGCCACTGGCCGCGACCATCGTTTTGTACTGTTCGGCGTTCAACTGGGGTAGCTGGTCCAGGAAGGCGACGATGCCCCAGATGTATTCATCGCCCATGCTCTTGCCCCAGGCCGGCATGCCAGAGGCCTTGATGCCGTGCTTGATGATCCAGAACGCCGCAGCGGGGTCGCCACCAATCCCGCTTTTGGTCAGGTTGGGGGGCGATGGATACAGAGCCTGGCTGAGCTCGGTCTTTTCGACGCCAGGGGCAAGGTGACAACCGATGCACATGGCATTGTAGTTACCGGCGCCGGTACGAATCAGCGCTTCATCTTTCAGGTCTGGCACCTCGATGTCCCTGGCCCGTACTGCGATCGAGCGGTCCCGTGCCATGGCCAGAAAGGCATGCACGGCGGGGAAATGGGGATCATCGGCCCCGACGTTGACCAGGCCGGAGTACGCAGCACCCAGTACGGCCACGCTGGCCACCGCGCCTGCTGCAACAAGCGTTGTTATTGTTCTTTTCATGTCTGGTTCTCAAAACCACATGCGGATACCGGCCACGAAACGCGCTTCATCCACATCACCACCCTCGTCGCGGATGAAATCGGCGGTCTTGCCGTAGGAGCGGTTCCAGGTGATGCCGATGTAAGGGGCGAACTGGCGGACTATTTCATAGCGCAGGCGCAGCCCGACTTCAGTATTTGCCAGGCCGGAACCGACGCCGCGCACAGGGTCGTTCTTGCCATAGAAATTGGCTTCAGCGGTCGGCTGCAGGATCAGGCGGTTGGTCAGCAGAATGTCATAGTCGCCTTCCAGGCGCGCGGCAGTCTGGCCGTTCTCGCCAATGAACGCGGTGGCTTCGGCTTCGAAGTCGTAAAGCGCCATGCCCTGGATACCGAACGCCGCCCAGGTCTGGGGGGATTCAGGCTTGAAGTCCTGGCGCACCCCGGCAACCACATCCCACCATGGGCTGATCGAGCGGCCGTACAGCAGCTGCAATTCGGCATCCTCGGTGACACCGTTGGTACGTTCACCTTCGGAGCGGATCCACAGCCGGTTGATATCGCCGCCTACCCAGCCGGAAGCATCCCAGGCCAGCGTGCTGCCTTCATCGGCATCCTGGTACTCGAGCTGGTCCAGCAGGAAGAAACTGTTGATAGCACTGTCGTGCATCTGATGCCCGCCCAATGGGGGGAAGGCTGCCTGGCGGTCGGCATCGGTCAGCACCGGGATCGGGGTACGGCTGGTCGTCGGCGTATCCGTCGAGCCGTGGTTCATTTTCGAATGGTCCATCGCTTCATGGTTCATGGCTCCATGATCCATGGCGCCGTGGTCCATGCCCGGCATGCTGCCATGATCCATCTTGCCGTGGTCCATCATCGAATGGTCCATTTCTTCAGCGGCGAAGCTGGGCGCAGCGCCCAGCACGCCGAGCGAAACGGTCAATGCCAGCAGCGATGGTCGTGCCAGGCTATTGAGCATCTTTCCCTGCCTTGGCTTTGTCGCTGCCATGGGATTCCATCATCTTGCCGTGGTCCATGCCTTGCATCGAGCCATGGTCCATACCCTTCATCGAACCGTGGTCCATGCCCTTCATGGCGCCATGATCCATGCCCTTCATCGAACCATGGTCCATGCCTTGGGCGCCCTTGGCTTTTGCGGCATCGGCAGGCTGCTGATTGTTGCCGCCGGACCACGACGACGGGGCATAAACGGCAAACAGGCCGGCCATTGCAGCAGAGAGGAAAAACGCGCTTCGTTTCATTGGTTTGCTCATCTCGGATCTCCAGTTCATTCGTCCACACGGACTTCGCGGAACATGCCCATTTCCATGTGGAACAGCAGGTGACAGTGATAGGCCCAACGTCCTAAAGCATCTGCAGTGACGCGATAGCTTCGTTTTGAGCCAGGCGGCATGTCGATCGTGTGTTTGCGCACCATGAAGTTGCCGTTTTCATCCTCCAGGTCGCTCCACATGCCATGCAGGTGGATGGGGTGGGTCATCATGGTGTCGTTGACCAGGGTGATGCGCAGGCGCTCGCCATACTTGAGGCGCAGTGGCTCGGCATCGGAAAACTTGATGCCGTCGAAGGACCAGGCGAACTTTTCCATGTGGCCGGTAAGGTGCAGCTCGATTGTGCGACCAGGCGCGCGGCCGTCCGGGTCCGGGAAGGTGCTGCGCAGGTCCGAATAGGTCAGCACGCGGCGGCCGTTGTCACGCAGGCCGATGCCTGGATCGCCCAGTTTTGGTGTCGGGGTCATGGTCTGCATGTCGACCAGGGGGTTGTTGCTCTCGGAGTCTGGGTGGCTCTGCATGGGCGCGCTGGTACCAGCCATGTCGCCATGGTCCATGCCGGCCATGTCGCCGTGGTTCATGCCAGCCATGTCGCCATGGCCCATGCCTGGCATGCTGCCGTGATCCATGCCAGCCATGTCGCCGTGATCCATGCCCATATCGCTCATGGAAATGATCGGCCGTGGATCGACAGCTGGAACAGGGGCTTGCAAGCCTTCGCGAACAGCCAGGGTGCCCCTGGAATACCCGGTACGGTCCATGGATTGAGCGAAGATGGTATATGCCTGCTCGCTTTCGGGCTCGACGATGACATCGTAGGTTTCGGCAACGGCGATGCGGAACTCGTCGACCGCAACGGGTTTGACATGCTGCCCATCCGCCGCGACAACCGTCATCTTCAGGCCGGGAATTCGCACATCGAAATACGTCATGGCCGAGCCGTTGATGAAGCGCAGGCGGATTTTCTCGCCCGGCTTGAACACGCCCGTCCAGTTACCGTCCGGGGCCTGGCCGTTCATCAGGTAGGTGTAGGTGTAACCGCTCACATCAGCGAGATCGGTGGGGCTCATTTTCATCTCGGCCCACATCTTGCGGTCGGCTACCGCCGCGGACCAGCCCATTTCGCTCACATCGTTGACGAAATCACCCACCGTGCGCTTGTGGTAGTTGTAGTAGTCGGACTGCTTCTTGAGCTTGGACAGCACCCGTGCAGGGTCTTCATCCGTCCAGTCGCTGAGCATGACCACGTAGTCTCGGTCATAGGTGAACGGCTCAGGCTCTTTCGCGTCGATGACCAGGGCGCCATACACCCCGACCTGCTCCTGGAAACCGGAGTGGCTGTGGTACCAGTAGGTGCCGTTCTGCTGGACCTTGAACCTGTACTCATACATGCCGTCGGGGGCGATGCCATGGAAGCTCAGGCCCGGCACGCCGTCCATGTTCGCCGGCAGGATGATGCCGTGCCAGTGGATGGAGGTGTCCTGCTGCAAGCGGTTGCGCACACGCAGCGTGACGGTATCGCCTTCGCGCCAGCGCAGGATGGGCCCGGGAATGGAGCCGTTGATTGCCATCGCTGTACGTGCAGTGCCGGTAATGTTGACCGGCAGCTCACCGATGTAGAGGTCGAAGTCGGTGCCGCTCAGCACATTCGGTTGGCCGGGGCTGGTCACGGCCCAGACCGGCGTGCGCCACAAGCCCAGCCCGCCAAGCAGTCCGGTAGCGGCCAGGCCTTTGACGAAGGAGCGTCTGGTGGTTTTGCTTTGCATGCCGTTGCGTCCAGTCAGTCGAAAAGTTGCTGGTATTCAGGCGGTTGAACGCCCCAGCCCGTGAGGCGAGAAGCCCCCACAATCTTCCTCAACGCTAGCGGACCTGCGCTGTCAGTTGGCTGAGCTTCAGATTACTTTTCTGTCAGCTTGTGGTGGGTATGACTGATGAAGCGCATGGCAGGCAGAATCTGGGGCCGCCTTGCGGCCCTTCGCGGGCACGCCCGCTCCCACAGGGATGGCGCTGTAGCCAGGACATGCGCAGGTCCTGTGGGAGCGGGCGTGCCCGCGAAGGGCTGCAAAGCAGCCCCATCAAGCGGCTCTTTGGCCTGGCCGCTACTCGATGCGCAGCGCCGCCACCGGATGCAAGCGGGCCGCCCGCACGGCCGGGGCCAGGCCGGCAAGAATGCCGAGCACCGCCGCCAGCAGCAGCGCCAGCAGCAGAAACAGCGGTTGCAGCGCCAAGGGCAGGCTCGGCATGGCCAGGTGCAGTAGCCCCAGCAGCAGGCCCATCAACAGCAGGCCAAGCAGGCCACCGGCCAGGGACAGCAGCGTCGCTTCAGCGAGAAACAGCCCAAGTACCTGCCGCGGACTGGCGCCAATCGCCCGCAACAGGCCGATTTCTGCCGTGCGCTCGCCCACAGTGGTCGTCATGATGGTGAGAATGCCGACGGCGCCGACCAGCAGCGAAATGCCCCCCAAGGCACCAATGGCCAGGCTCAGGGTGCCGAGAACGCGGTTGAAGCTGCGCAGCATGTCGTCCTGGGTGGTCAGGCTGAAGTCCTCCACACCGTGTCGTTCGCCGAGCACCTCGCGAATCTGCCGGCTCAATGCCCGTGAAGTGGTACCGGCGCCAAACACCACATGGGCTTTGACCACCCCGGTGCGGTTGAACAGGCTTTCCGCCCAGTCCACCGGGATGTAGGCAATATCGTCGAGGTTGAAACCGAGCAACTGGCCTTTCTCCGCCATCACGCCGATCACCCGGAAACGCACGCCGCCGACGCGGATCAGCTCACCCAGCGGGTTGCGCGCCCCGAACAGCTCGGTACGCAGCTGATGGCCGAGCACCACATAGGGCGGCGAACGGCCGTCACGGGCCGGGGGCAGGAACTCGCCCAGGCTCAGCTGCATGCGCCAGGCCTGCGCCATCTGATGGCCGCCACCGAGAATGTCGCTGCGCCGGCTCAGTTGACCGAACTGGATATTCCCGCTGCCCTGAATGATCGGCACCGCCGCCTCGACATGCGGCAAGCGCCGCAGGGCGTCGGTGTCACTGATGGTCAGTGGCCGCACGCTGCCAAGCAGGCCGCCGAGGCCGCTGGTCTGGGTCTTGCCCGGGCGCACGGTGATGATCCGCGTACCAAACTGCGAGAAGTTCTCCAGCACATAGCCGCGCACGCCTTCGCCTATGGCCGTGAGCAGCGCCACGGCGGCTATGCCGATCGCTACCCCGAGCAGGGTCAGCAGGCTGCGCAGCGGGCGGCAGGTCAGCGCCGAGCTGGTCAGCCGGAAACCATCTTGCCAGCGCATCAGTGCGCCCCCGGCGGGCGTAGCGCCGCCACCGGCTCCAGCGCCGAGGCCCGAGCGGCCGGCAGCCAGGCGAACAGCAGCGCCGTGCCGAGTGCCAGCAGCACGGCGCCAGCCCGCGCCCACCAGGGGGCATAGAGCGGCAGATGGAACGCCAGGCGCCCCAGCCAGAGCAAGGTTTCGGCCAGCAGCAGCCCTGCCAGTGCCCCTGTCAGGGCCAACAGCGCCGCCTCGCCGAGGAACAGCAGGCGCAGCTGCGCCGCCGTAACGCCTATGGCTTTGAGCAGGCCGATCTCGGCGCTGCGCTGGCTCACTGCAATCCAGGTCACGTTCATGATCAGGATGCCTGCCACCAGCAGGCTGATCGCGGCAATGCCAGCCACCGCCAGGGTCAGCACCGCGAGTATCTGGTCGAAGGCGCTGAGCAGGCTGTCCTGGCTGACCAGGGTGACGTCCTCCTCACCCTCGTGGCGCTCCTTGAGCGCGGCGAGTATCAGCTGCTTGCTACGGTCGAGAAAGCTCGGACCATGCACCTCGACAAACACCCGCGACAACCCCTCGCTATTGAACAAGGCCTGGGCGCTGGCCACCGGGATGATCAACATCTCGGCGAAATCCATCCCCAGCGATTCGCCCCGCTCACCGAGAATGCCGACCACCCGGAAGCGCCGGTCGCCAGCGCGCAACCATTCACCCAGGGCCGGGCGAGCTCCGAACAGCTCGCGCCGGAGTTTGCCGCCGATCACGCAGACGGCTTCGGCCTGCTCAGGGTCCAGCGTCGGCAGCGGCTGGCCTTGTACGACCGCCAGTTGGCGAATGGCGAAGAAGTCCCGGGTGGTGCCCAGCGTCAGCACTTCACGATTGCGGTTGCCGACTATCACCTCCATCTGCCCGGCCTGCTGCGGCGCGACCCGGCGGATGCCCGGCAACCGGGTGATGGCCTGGACATCCTGCAAGGTCAACTCGTGTGGCGTCAGGCCGGTGAGCGGCGGCATTCGCCCGGTGGTTTCCTTGCGCCCCGGGAAAACGATGAGGATGTCGCGCCCGAGCAGCGAGAATTCGTTCAGGACGAAAGCCCGCGCCCCCGCGCCAAGACCGGTGAGCAGATTGACCGCGACCACCCCGATAGCGATGGCCAGCAGTAGCATCAGGCTGCGTGAGCGATGCCCACGCAAGGCACCTAGCCAGAAGCCCAGGGCATCGGCAGCGCGCATCAGGCCAGCGCCCACTGCGGCGCAATACTGTGGATCCGCCCGTCACGCATGTGTAGCTGGCGCTGTGCGCGGGCGCCCAGGTTGGCATCGTGGGTCACCACTATCAGGGTCAGCCCCTCGCCGTTGAGCTCTTCCAGCAGGCTGAAGACCTCTGCGCCGGCCTGGCTATCGAGATTGCCGGTGGGTTCGTCGGCCAACAGCAGCGCCGGTTGCATGACCATCGCCCGGGCGATCGCGACGCGCTGGCGCTGGCCACCGGAAAGCTCGGCCGGGCGGTGGGCAATGCGCTCGCCCAGCCCCAGCCGTGCCACCAATTGGCTGCTGCGCTTGCGCCGTTGTGCCGCACCAATGCCGGCAAGGACCATCGGCAGCTCGATATTCTCCAGCACCGTCAGCCGTGCGATCAGGTGGTAGGACTGGAACACGAAACCTATCAGCCGGCTGCGCAACTGGGCGCGGCGCGCGTCGCTCAGCGCCGCCGTGGCCTCGCCCTGCAGCCAGTATTCGCCGGCGCTCGGCGCATCGAGCAGGCCGAGGATGTTCAGCAAGGTCGACTTGCCCGAGCCCGACGGGCCCATCACCGCCATGTAGTCACCGGCGGCGATGTCCAGGTCCAGGCCATCCAGCCCCATCACCTGCTGTTCGCCCAACTGGAAGCTGCGGCTACCGCCGCGCAGGCGGATCATTTCTCGGTCTCCGCGGCATCCACCGGGATCACCGCCACGGTATCCTTGAGCCCTTCCTGCTCGTGGCTGGCAACTATGCGTGCGTCCTCGTCCAGCCCTGCAAGCACCTCGGTCCAGCGCCAGTTGCTCAGCCCGGTTTGCACCTGCACCTCGCGCAACACCCGGGCGCTCGGGTCATATCGCAGCACACGCTGCCCCTCCAGCAGGGTCTCGGTGGGGATGCGCAAGGCGCCCGCATGCTGCTCCAGGAGGATCTCGACATCGGCGCTATAGCCGGTGAGCAGGGCCAGGTCTGCCGGCGGCTGGTCGAAGCGCACCTCGACATCGACGGTGCGCGCCTGCTTCTCCAGTTCGCGCACATAGGGCGCGATGCGGCTGACGCGGCCGGTGAAATGCTGACCACGGAAGGCATCCAGGCTGATCCGTACGGCGGTTCCTGGGTGAACCCGGGCAGCGTCCACCTCATCGATCGGTGCCTCTACAAACAGGCAGCTGTCGTCGATCAGGTCGACTGCCGGCGGCGTGGGAATACCTGGCGGCGAAGGGGTGACGAACTCGCCGAGTTCGCCGTTGATTTCTGCAACGATGCCGGCGAATGGCGCACGCAGAGTTGTCTGTTCCAGCAGTGAGCGCTGCAACTGCAGGCTGGCGTCGGCCTCGCGGATCAGCACGGCACTGGCGCTGCACATCAGCTTCGCCAGGTTGGCCTTGGTCGCCGCCTGATCGAGGCGATCGGCGGCAATCAACTTGCGGTCGGCCAACTGGCCCAGGCGATCAAGGTCGCGCCGGTCCAGCAGAGCTTGCTGGCAGCGCTGTTCGCGGGTGTTGCGCTGGGCCTCCAGCCGCGCCTCGGCTTCCTGCAGCCTGGCCTGTTGCTCGTCCTGCCGCAGGCGCATGAGCACCTGACCCGGCTGGACCCGCTGGCCCTCGCTGACCAGCAACTCGGCAACCTGGCCGCCGACATTGAAGGACAGGTGCGAGCGTCGACAGGACTTCAGCGTACCCGCGCGCGTGTTGGCCACCACCGTCTCAACCGGCCCCCGTTCAACTTCCAGCAGCCTGACCGGCACCGGCTGCGGTCGACTCAACCAGCCGCCCAACACCACGAGACAAGCCAGGATCGACGAGCCAATCAATAATTTGCGCATGGACTACACCTCCTCCCATATGGCTTGAGCCTAGATCAGGAGGGTGAAAGCTTCACGCGAAACGTCATTTATCCGACGATTTTCGGATGAGCGTTAGTATAGTGTCAGATAAATGGCGAATGAGATTTTTTTCGCTCATGCAGCGGCGATTCCCCGGCCATGGGAAGGCTGCAGAAAGTTTCAGAGGATGAGAATGGCGGGCATTAAAAAGCCGGCTTGTGGCCGGCTTCTCGGGGACGCTTCCGACTAATTTATGGTAAGCCGCAATCGCCTTAACTGTGTGGCCATCAAGGGCCTGAAAGAGATGGCAGATGCCCGTGTGGGATATCGCCGAGCCCTCTGGACCGCGGCTCGCGCCGGTCGGGGCTGAATGTGCGGCGTAGCATACAAGGGCGCGCGCAGGATGCCCAGCAAAAAATGGCACAGGTTGTTTCAGTCGGGCCGTTGCTGGCGGAAATGCGACCAGTGGAACACCCAGCCCAGAATCTCCAGCCCTTGTGTCTGGCGCTGGGCGGTGGTGTAGCGTTCGACCGCATAGTTGCGCCGATCATGGCTGTGCAGGTACAGCGTGCCGTGCTGGCCGAGGCTGAGGTTGTTCACCCTGAGCACGCCGTTGTGCAGCAGGGCATAGGTTTCGCCCTCGAACACCTGGGTCATGCCCAGGTCGATGGCCAGGGTGGCCTGCAGCGGAATCAGCGGGGTCATGTTGCTGGCGGGCATGGCCACGCAGATGGCGTTGTCGGCATGCACTCCCAACCCTTTCAGGGCTTTTGCGGGCAGGCACATGTGCTTGCCCGCCACGGGTGACAGCAGGCCGTTGTGCATTTCGTAAAAGGGCACCTTCAGTGCCCGGCCGCCTTGCGCCGACAGCGGCGTGCGCGGGTTGGCGGGCGCCGGCCCTGGCGGGCAGCTGCGCAGGATCGGGTTGTGGTGTTTGGGGCCTTCGCCCGTGCGCAACCAGCGACGATGCACGCAGAACAGGTCGGCCATTTCGTCCAGCCGGGCCAAAGGCACGCCGCGCTTGAGCCAGTTGTTGACGTGCTGGGGGGTGACGCTGCGCTGGGCGGCGAAATCGGAAGAGGTCAGGCCACATTCGTGGAGGAGGGCTTTGAGTCGGTCGCCGGATGTGTTCATGGCGGCGAGTGTAGCGGCGGGGTGCCAGCAAGGATATGAACCAGATGTTGATGGGGCTTGTGTGAAAAGCGCCTGTTTGTAGGGCGTTGGAGTAGGACTGCGTAGGATTTTTTACTCTCCCAAGCAAGTGCACGGTTCCTGTGGGAGCGGGCGTGCCCGCGAAGAGGCCAACGCGGTGGCTGGCACCGGCTGCGCCGGTGTTCGCGGGCACGCCCGCTCCCACAGGGATCGCGCCAGCAATTAGAATTTGAGCAAGGCAGTTGCTTCTGCGCAGGCAGGTCAATTAGTTCCAGGGCGACCAGCCATCCATCAGGCATAAAAAAACCCCGCCGAGGCGGGGTTCTTCATGCAACCGGCATCAGCCCTTGTAGGCAGCAACCGATTTGGTGATCGCGGCACGGGCGGCGTCAGCGCCTTCCCAGCCTTCGATCTTGACCCACTTGCCCTTCTCGAGATCTTTGTAGTTGGCAAAGAAGTGCTCGATCTGCTGGATCAGCAGGGCTGGCAGGTCGGTGTATTCCTTCACGTCGACGTACAGCTGCGACAGCTTGTCGTGAGGAACAGCGATGACCTTGGCGTCGCCGCCGCCGTCGTCGGTCATGTTCAGCACGCCGACCGGACGGGCGCGGATAACCGAACCTGGGGCTACCGGGTAAGGGGTAACGACCAGCACGTCCAGCGGATCACCGTCATCGGCCAGGGTGTTCGGGATGAAGCCGTAGTTGGCTGGGTAGAACATCGGGGTAGCCATGAAACGGTCGACGAACAGGGTATCGCTGTCCTTGTCGATCTCGTATTTGATCGGCGCGTGGTTGGCCGGGATCTCGATGGCGACGTAGATGTCGTTCGGCAGGTCTTTGCCCGCCGGAATCTTGCTGTAGCTCATTGGGCAGTGCCCCCGTGTTTGACCAAAAAAGTGGCGGCGATTATAGGCACATTCTGCATGGGCATGCCACGCCTGGCCTGATGTGCGGCCCCGTCAGGCGTGGCTTTCGCGGTATTCCGGGTGTTCGGCCTGCAGCCGGAACAGGCGCGCCAGCGGGTCCTGGCGGTAGAACAGCGACAACTGGCGGTAGACCTGTGGATAAGCCTGTTGCAGCAGGTCGGGGGCACTAAAGAAGTACTCGCTAGTGACGGCAAAGAACTCCGCGGGGTTCTCTGCGGCATACGGGTCGATGGCGGTTTCGGCCTCGGGGTTGGCGTCCAGCTGGCGGTTGAGGTCGTCATAGGCCTGTTGCATGGCGGTTGCCCATTCATCCACGGGCATGCCGCTGTGCAGCGGCGGCAGGCCGTTGGCATCGCCATTGAGCATGTCGAGCTTGTGCGCCAGTTCATGGATGACCAGGTTGTAGGCCTCCCAGCCACCACTGGCCAGCACGCCGTTCCAGGCGAGGATGATCGGGCCCTGCTGCCAGGCCTCGCCGCTGTGCTCGCCGTCCCATACGTGCTCCACGCCACTGGCATCGCGGTGGCGCTGGGGGCTCTTGAAGTCGTCGGGGTAGAGGATGATTTCGTGGAAACCCTGGTACCAGTTCAGCTCGCCCAGGTGCAGCAGCGGCAACTGCGCCTGGGCCGCCAGCAACAGGCGCTGCTCGTCGTCCGGCTCGACGCCGGGCAGGCAGGTGAGGTGCTTGTCGAGCAGGAACAGGATGCAGGCTTCACGCAGCCAGCGATCTTCTTCGTCCGTGATGCCGTCCAGCATCGGCAGGCGCTCGCGCACGGCCTGCCATTGCTGGGGGGTGATGGGGTAGCGCGCCAGGGTGCGCTTGCGCCGCCAGGCGCTGAACGACCACATCTGCAGGTTTCAGTGGGCCTTGGCCGTGCGGCCCAGGCGGCCACGCAGCAGGCCGAGGATCATCGGCACCAGCGACAGGATGATGATGCCAACCACCATCAGCGACAGGTGCTGCTTGATGAATGGCACGTTGCCGAAGAAGTAGCCCAGGGTCACCAGGCCGCCGACCCACAGCAGCGAACCGGCGACGCTGAAACCGAGGAAGCGCGGGTAGTGCATGTGGGCGATGCCGGCGACGAACGGTGCAAAGGTGCGCAGGATGGGCAGGAAGCGCGCCATGGTCACGGTCTTGCCGCCGTGGCGTTCATAGAAGTCGTGGGTACGCTGCAGGTAGTCGCGACGGAAGATCTTCGAGTTGGGGTTGTTGAACAACCGCTCGCCGGCCGTGCGGCCGATCACGTAGTTGGTGCTGTCGCCGAGGATTGCGGCGGCCATCAGCAGGCCGGCCAGCAGCAACGGGTCCATGCCGCCACCGGCGGCCACGGCGCCGGCAATGAACAGCAGCGAATCGCCGGGCAGGAAGGGCATGACCACCAGCCCGGTTTCACAGAAGATCACGGTGAAGAGGATGGCGTAGATCCAGGGACCGTAGTTGGTGACCAGCAGATCGAGGTAGGCATCGAGATGCAGGATAAGGTCCAGCGGGTTGAAATCCATGTACAGCACCTGTGTTCTTGGGCGTAGGCTCGGTTACCTGGGGATGGGTAAATTTTCACACATGACAGGTGGGCCATTATACGGCTAAGTCAGGAACATGCCCGGGGAGTTTGTAGCGGGGGGTTACGGCAGGGGGGTATTCCTGTACCGGCCTCTTCGCGGGCTCGCCCGCTCCCACAGGTACAGCACCGACTTCAGATGCGCCGCTATGCCTGTGGGAGCGGGCGAGCCCGCGAAGAGGCCGGTGCAGGTCAATCTTGGCTGATCGGCAGGATATAACTCTTGAACTCGTTATCCTCACGAAACCCGATGGATTCGTAAGTCTTGTGCGCTACCTCATTGTCCGCACTGGTCGACACCCGCATGCGCACGGCGTTGGTTTCCTTGGCCATTTTCTTCGCCTCGCGCATCAGGTGGTCGGCCACCAGCATGCGCCGCGAGTCCTCGGCCACGTAGATATCGTTGAGAATCCATACCCGCTTCAACGACAGCGATGAGTAGCTTGGGTACAGCTGGCAGAATCCCAGCAGTTTGCCGTCGTCATCATCGGGTAGCGCCAGGTAGATCACCGACTCATCCCGCTTCAGGCGCTTCTCAAGGAAACTGCGGGAGCTGTCAGGGTAGGGTAGCTGCCCATAGAACTCACGGTATTTGACGAACATCGGCGTGAGCAGATCGAGGTGTTCCAGGGTTGCCTTGATGATGCGCATGTGCGGCCCTCAGAGTCCATTAGGGGAAACAGCGGATTGCCATCAGCCTTCAAGGGCATGCTGCCCAATGCGCGGTGCAAGTGCAATCCGCCTTCCGTGACATGTTTTTTACCCTTTGCCGAGCAGGAAGTTACCTTTCTGGCTGGTGCTGTGTTCACTCTCCAGGCTATGGACCTCGGCTTCGTCCTTCAGATTCACCCCGGAAAGCTGGCGCCGGCAGGCTTCGCGCATCAAGTACAGCAAGCGGTGCGCCGCCATGCCATAACTCAGGCCCTCCAGGCGGATGTTGGAAATGCAGTTGCGGTAGGCATCGGTCAGGCCGACCTTCGGTGAATAGGTGAAGTACAAGCCAAGGCTGTCGGGCGAGCTGAGCCCCGGGCGTTCGCCGATCAGCATCACCGTCATCCGTGCGCCCAGCAGCTCACCAACCTCGTCGGCCACTGCCACGCGGCCCTGCTGCACCAGCACCACCGGGGCGCTGGTCCAGCCGTCGGCGGCGGCCTGTTCCTCGAAGCGCGCCAGGAACGGCAGGGTGTGGCGGTGCACGGCCAGTGCCGACAGGCCGTCAGCGACGACGATGGCCAGGTCGACCCCGCCGGGGTTGGCCTGGGCGTGCTGGCGCAGCGCGGCAACCGAATCTTCGTTCAGCCGTCGCCCCAAGTCCGGGCGTTGCAGGTACTGGTTGCGGTCGCTGGCGGCGCTGTGCAGCACCAGGCTTTCGCGCCCGCGGTCACTCAGCTGGGTAGCCAGGCCGGCATGGTCGAAGGCCAGGTGCACGGCGTCGCGGGCCTGGGCGTGGGCAAACTGGAAGTCCAGCTGCGCACCGGTCGGCAGGCTGGTGCCGGTGCGGCCCAGGGCTATGCGCGCCGGGGTCAGGTTGCGCAGGGCCAGCCAGGGGTTGTCGGGGGTAGGCGTGCGGTGGTCCATGGTCATCCCTATGCAAGCTGTGCCAAGGCCTGGCGGAAGGCCGGCGGCAGGTTGTCACCAAAGCGCACCCGGCCATCGGCCTGGGTGAAGATGCCGGTGCGGGCCAGCCATGCCTCGAACTCCGGCCCGGGCTTCAGGCCCAGGGTCTGGCGCGCGTACAGCGCGTCGTGGAACGAGGTGGTCTGGTAGTTGAGCATGATGTCGTCGGAGCCGGGGATGCCCATGATGAAGTTGATCCCGGCCACGCCCAGCAGGGTCAGCAGGGTGTCCATGTCGTCCTGGTCGGCTTCGGCGTGGTTGGTGTAGCAGATGTCGCAACCCATCGGCACTCCCAGCAGCTTGCCGCAGAAGTGGTCTTCGAGGCCGGCGCGGATGATCTGCTTGCCGTTGTACAGGTACTCCGGGCCGATAAAACCGACCACGGTGTTGACCAGGAACGGCTTGAAGTGGCGGGCCACGGCATAGGCGCGGGTTTCACAGGTCTGTTGGTCGACGCCGTGGTGGGCGTTGGCCGACAGCGCGCTGCCCTGGCCGGTTTCGAAGTACATCAAGTTCTGCCCGAGGGTGCCGCGTTTCAGCGAAAGGCCCGCTTCGTAGCCTTCCTGCAGCACGTTCAGGTTGATGCCGAACCCGGCGTTGGCCGCCTCGGTGCCGGCGATGGACTGGAACACCAGGTCCAGTGGCACGCCACGGTTGATCGCCTCGATCGAGGTGGTGACATGGGTCAGCACGCAGGCCTGGGTGGGGATGTCGTAGCGCTGGATGATGGCGTCGAGCATTTCCAGCAGGGCGCAGATCGAGGCGATGCTGTCGGTGGCCGGGTTGATGCCGATCATGGCGTCGCCGTTGCCGTAAAGCAGGCCGTCGAGAATGCTGGCGGCGATGCCGGCCGGCTCGTCGGTCGGGTGGTTGGGCTGCAGCCGGGTCGACAGGCGACCGCGCAGGCCCATGGTGCCACGGAACCGGGTGACCACGCGGATCTTCTGTGCCACCAGCACCAGGTCCTGCACGCGCATGATCTTCGACACCGCGGCGGCCATTTCCGGCGTCAGCCCGGGTGCCAGGTTGCGCAGGCTGTCCTCGTTGGCTTCTTCGCTCAGCAGCCAGTCGCGCAGGCCACCCACGGTCAGGTGGCTGACCGGGGCGAAGGCCTGGGCATCGTGGGTGTCGATGATCAGGCGCGTGACTTCATCATCTTCGTAAGGGATCAGCGCTTCGTTGAGGAAATGCGTCAGCGGGATATTGGCCAGGGCCATCTGCGCGGCGACCCGTTCGCCGTCGTTGCTGGCCGCGACGCCCGCCAGGTAGTCCCCCGAGCGGGCGGGGCTGGCCTTGGCCATCACTTCCTTGAGGCTGTCGAAGCGGTAGACCAGATGGCCGACCGTGTGTACGAAACTTGCCATACAGACTCTCCAGAGCCGCGGGTTGCCCCGCGGCGGGTGGCGGCGATCAGTGCAAGGCCTCTTCGGCCTTCTGGATCGCGGCGAATTCCTCTTCCGGTGTACCCGCGACCAGGTGGTGGCGGCTGTAGAAAGCAAAGTAGGCAATTAATACCGCATAGATCACTGCGGCGCCAATCACCACCCGTGGGTCGACCAGGAAACCGGCGACCACGGCGATGCAGGCCAGTACCAGTGCCAGGCCCGAGGTGAAGATGCCACCGGGGGTGCGGTATGGGCGCTCCATCTTCGGCCGGCGGATGCGCAGGGTGATGTGCGCGGCCATCATCAGCACGTACGACAGGGTAGCGCCGAACACCGCCACCAGGATCAGGAGGTCACCCTGGCCGGTCAGCGACAGGGCAAAGCCGATGATCCCGGGGATGATCAAGGCCAGTACCGGGGCCTTGCTCTTGTTGGTTTCCGACAGTTTGCGCGGCAGGTAGCCGGCGCGGGACAGGGCGAAGATCTGCCGGGAGTAGGCGTAGATGATCGAGAAGAAGCTGGCGATCAGCCCGGCCAGGCCGACCAGGTTGACGAAGCCGCCCATCCAGGTGCTGCCGCCGTAGGCTTTGGACAAGGCTTCTACCAGCGGGTTGCCGGACGCTTTCAGTGCTTCGGAGCCTGCGCCGCCCGGGCCGACCACCAGGATCAGCAGGGCGAAGGCCAGCAGCACCAGCATGGCGCCGATCAGGCCGCGTGGCAGGTCACGCTTGGGGTTCTTGGTTTCTTCGGCAGCCAGCGGCACGCCCTCTACGGCGAGGAAGAACCAGATGGCATAAGGGATGGCCGCCCACACGCCGACATAGCCGAACGGCAGGAAACTGCTGGCGCCCACTGCGTCCGTTTTGGCGATGTCGAACAGGTTGGCTGCATCAAAATGGGGCACCATGCTCACCAGGAACACGGCCAGGGCGATGGCGGCGATGGCGGTGATGATGAACATCAGCTTCAACGCCTCACCCACGCCAAAGATGTGGATGCCGATGAACACGATGTAGAACGCCAGGTAGATCATCCAGCCGCCGATGCCGAACAGTGACTGGCAGTAGGCGCCGATGAACACCGCGATGGCGGCGGGGGCGATGGCGTACTCGATGAGGATCGCCGTCCCGGTGAGGAAGCCGCCCCAGGGGCCGAAGGCGCTGCGGGCAAAGCCGTAGCCGCCGCCTGCGGTGGGGATCATCGACGACAGTTCGGCCAGCGAGAAGCACATGCACAGGTACATGGTGGCCATCAGCAGGGTGGCGAGGAACATGCCGCCCCAGCCGCCCTGGGCCAGGCCGAAGTTCCAGCCGGCATAGTCGCCGGAGATGACGTAGGCCACGCCCAGGCCGACCAGCAGGACCCAGCCGGCGGCGCCTTTTTTCAGTTCACGTTGCTGGAAGTAGTCCGAGCCGACTTTTTCGAAGTCGACGGAAGAGCCTGCCGGCGAGCCGGCGGAATGATCGCTTGGCATAGATTCACCTGTTGTTTTTCTTGGTGGCCGGACGGGTTCCGGGCCGATGGTGATGGGTACTGCAGGAAGCGAGCCAGAGCGGTTGGTGCACGGTTACCGCTCTGGGTTTGGTATATGCAGGCCTGGCCTCTTCGCGGGCTTGCCCGCTCCCACAGGGACTGCACAAGTTTCAAGGCCGGTGCAATACCTGTGGGAGCGGGCGAGCCCGCGAAGGCCGCGACGCGGTTTAGAAGAAGCCCAACGGATTGATGTCGTAGCTCACCAGCAGGTTCTTGGTCTGCTGATAGTGGTCGAGCATCATCTTGTGGGTCTCACGCCCGACCCCCGACTTCTTGTAGCCACCGAACGCGGCATGCGCCGGGTACAGGTGGTAGCAGTTGGTCCACACGCGGCCAGCCTTGATCCCACGGCCCATGCGGTAGGCACGGTTGATGTCGCGGGTCCACACGCCGGCACCCAGGCCGAACTCGGTGTCGTTGGCGATTGCCAGGGCTTCGGCTTCGTCCTTGAACGTGGTGACGCTGACCACCGGGCCGAAGATTTCTTCCTGGAACACACGCATCTTGTTGTTGCCCTTGAGCAGGGTCGGCTGGATGTAGTAACCGGTGGCCAGCGAGCCTTCCAGTTTCTCGACCTTGCCGCCGGTCAGCAACTCGGCGCCTTCCTTCTGGGCGATGTCGAGGTACGACAGGATCTTCTCGAACTGCTGTTGCGAGGCCTGGGCGCCGACCATGGTGTCGGTGTCCAGCGGGTCGCCGCGCTTGATCTGCAGCACCTTCTTCATCACCACTTCCATGAACTGCGGGTAGATCGACTCCTGTACCAGTGCCCGTGACGGGCAGGTGCATACCTCACCCTGGTTGAAGAACGCCAGCACCATGCCTTCGGCCGCCTTCTCGATGAAGCTTGGCTCGGCTTGCATGATGTCTTCGAAATACACGTTCGGCGACTTGCCGCCCAGTTCGACGGTGGACGGGATGATGTTCTCGGCGGCGCATTTCATGATGTGCGAGCCGACCGGGGTCGAGCCGGTGAAGGCGATCTTGGCGATGCGCTTGCTGGTGGCCAGTGCTTCACCGGCTTCGCGGCCAAAGCCTTGCACCACGTTGAGCACGCCTTTTGGCAGCAGGTCACCGATCACTTCCAGCAGCACGGTGATGCCCAGCGGGGTCTGTTCGGCCGGCTTGAGCACCACGCAGTTGCCGGCGGCCAGTGCCGGGGCAAGCTTCCAGGCGGCCATCAGGATCGGGAAGTTCCACGGGATGATCTGCCCGACCACGCCCAGTGGCTCATGGATGTGGTAGGCCACGGTGCCTTCGTTGATTTCCGCGGCGCCGCCTTCCTGGGCGCGGATGCAGCCAGCGAAGTAGCGGAAGTGGTCGACCGCCAGCGGAATGTCGGCATTGAGGGTTTCGCGGATCGGCTTGCCGTTGTCCCAGGTTTCGGTGATTGCCAGCAGTTCGAGGTTCTGCTCGATACGGTCGGCGATCTTCAGCAGAACGTTGGAGCGGTCCTGCACTGAGGTGCGGCCCCAGGCGTCGGCCGCAGCGTGGGCGGCATCCAGGGCTTTATCGATGTCTTCGGCAGTGGAGCGAGGGAATTCAGCGATCAGCTTGCCATTCACCGGGGAGGTATTTTCGAAGTACTGCCCCTTTACCGGAGGAACGAACTCACCACCGATGTAGTTGCCGTAGCGGCTCTTGAAGGAAACCTTCGCGCCTTCGGTACCGGGATGTGCGTAACGCATGGTGTGTCTCCTGGCTATTGTGTTTGTTAGGGAGTTGGAAAGCGTAGAGCAAAGGTTGGGCCAGCGTTTCGAGCACCAGGTAAATCAATGACTTGGCTCGGTTCTTTGGGCCTGGCCCACGGTCGCTGTGCCAGCGCCGGTACGCGCGGGGGTGACACTTTGTGCCATTTACGACACGTAACCGGAGGGTGCATTGCAAAGCCTTCCCGGGTGGAGGATGCTGGCGGGACTCTCTATCTGCGGAGAACTACAACAATGCAGAGCAATCATTTCAGTCGCCATGCCCAGCAAGTCCATACCGTCGCCCATGGTGGGGCCGGGGAGGGTGGCAGTGACCCGTCCATCGCCCGCTCCTGGCTGCGCTGCCTGGAGGACTACCACCTCGACCCGTCGGTGATCGAGGCCCCGGTGGTACTCGAGCATGGGCGCCTGCTGGAAAGCCGCGAGCGCCTGCGCCAGGTGCTGCAGATTGCCGACCATGAAATGAACAGCCTGCACCAGCAGCTTTCCGGTGCCGGCCATGCAGTGCTGCTGACCGATGCCCGTGGGGTGATCCTGAATTGTGTCAGCGCGCCGACCGAGCGGCGCAGCTTCGAGCGCGCCGGCCTGTGGCTGGGCGCTGACTGGAGCGAGGCGCGCGAGGGCACCAACGGCATCGGCACCTGCCTGGTCGAGCGCCAGGCGCTGACCATCCACCAGAACGAGCACTTTCGTGGCCGCCACACCGGCCTGACCTGCTCCGCCAGCCCGGTGTTCGACCCGCATGGCGAGCTGCTGGCAGTGCTGGATGTGTCTTCGGCGCGGCCCGACGTTTCCCGGCAGAGCCAGTTCCATACCATGGCCCTGGTCAACCTGTCGGCGAAGATGATCGAAAGCTGCTACTTCCTGCGCCATTTCGAACAGCAATGGCTGCTGCGTTTTCACCTGCAGGCCGAGTCGGTCGGCCTGTTCAGCGAAGGCCTGCTGGCGTTCGACGGTGACGGGCGCATCTGCGCCGCCAACCAGAGCGCGCTGAACCTGCTGGGCACGGTGCGTGGTGGCGTGCTGGGCAAGCCGCTGGAACGCTTTTTCGCTTGCAGCCACGACGAACTGTTCAGCCGCGCCACGCCCGGTGGCAGCACGGCCTGGCCGCTGCATACCCTGGACGGGCGCCAGGTGTTCGCCAGCCTGCGTGGCCAGGCGCGCGCACCGGTGTGGTCGGTGCCGGCCGCCCAGCCGCGACCCGCACGGGAAGTGGAACCGCTAATCTGCCTGCTCGACCCGGCCTTGCAGAACGACTTCCGCCGCAGCGTGCGGGTGTTCGAGCGCGATGTGCCGCTGTTGCTGCGCGGCGAGACCGGCTGTGGCAAGGAGGCCTTTGCCCAGGCCGTGCACCAGGCCAGCGAGCGGCGCGGCAAGCCGTTCGTTGCCATCAACTGTGCCTCGATCCCGGAGAGCCTGATCGAGAGCGAACTGTTCGGCTACCGCGGCGGCAGCTTTACCGGTGCGCGCAAGGAAGGCATGCGCGGCAAGCTGCTGCAGGCCGATGGCGGCACCTTGCTGCTGGACGAAATTGGCGACATGCCACTGGCCCTGCAAACCCGCCTGCTGCGCGTGCTGGAGGAGCGCCAGGTGGTGCCGATCGGTGGCGAGCCGCAGGCGGTCGACGTGCGCATTGTCAGCGCTACTCACCGTGACCTGCTGGAACGGGTAGAGCAGGGCAGTTTCCGCGAGGACCTGTATTACCGGCTGAATGGCCTGGAAGTGGCATTGCCTGCGGTGCGCGAGCGCAGTGACAAGGCGCAGTTGCTGGACTTTCTGCTGCGTCAGGAGGCACAGGGAGAACCGATCGATATCGAGCCCAGGGCGCGGCAGGCACTGCTCGACTTCGCCTGGCCGGGCAACGTGCGGCAGATGCGCAACGTGCTGCGTACCTTGGTGGCGCTTTGCGAAGACTCCCGGATCGTGTTCCCTGATCTCCCCGCCATTGTTCGCGAGGGCTTCGCCCTCGATCGCCGGCAAGCCAGCTCCCACCTCGATCGCGGTGGCTTCAGGCCATGTGCAATCCCTGTGGGAGCCGGCTTGCCGGCGATAGGGCCAGAGCAGGTAGCACAAGACAGTTGCTCCCTCAGGGTGAATGGGGCTTTCGAAGCTGGAGCTGTATCTGTGGGAGCTGGCTTGCCGGCGATAGGGCCTGCCGCGTTGGAGGATGCCGAGCGTCATGCGCTGCTGGCCACCCTGGAGGCAAAACACTGGCACCTCACCCGTGTCGCCGAGCACTTGGGCATCAGCCGCAATACCTTGTATCGAAAACTGCGCAAACACGGCATCACCAGGGCCGACTGAGCGAAACATCTGGTGCGATTTGTCGCGCCCTGGGCTACCCTGCCTCGATGTTTTGCGAGGTCGACCATGCATATTCACATTCTCGGTATTTGCGGCACTTTCATGGGCTCGCTGGCGGTGCTGGCCAAGGAACTTGGCCACCGCGTCACCGGCTCGGACGCCAACGTCTATCCCCCGATGAGCACCCAGCTCGAAGCCCAGGGCATCGAGCTGACCCAAGGCTATGACCCGGCCCAGCTGGACCCGGCGCCAGACCTGGTGGTCATCGGCAACGCCATGTCGCGTGGCAACCCGGCGGTGGAGTACGTGCTGAACAAGGGCCTGCCCTATGTTTCCGGCCCGCAGTGGCTGGCCGACCACGTGTTGCAGGGCCGCTGGGTGCTGGCCGTTGCCGGTACCCACGGCAAGACCACGACCAGCAGCATGCTGGCCTGGGTGCTAGAACATGCCGGCATGAGCCCGGGCTTCCTGATTGGCGGTGTGCCGCAGAACTTCTCGGTGTCGGCACGCCTGGGCGATACGCCGTTCTTCGTGGTCGAAGCCGACGAGTACGACAGCGCCTTCTTCGACAAGCGTTCGAAGTTCGTCCACTACCACCCGCGCACGGCGATCCTCAACAACCTTGAGTTCGACCATGCGGACATTTTCCCCGACCTGGCCTCGATCGAGCGGCAGTTCCACCACCTGGTGCGCACCATCCCCAGCGAAGGCCTGGTCATCCACCCCTCCACCGAGCTGGCGCTGGAACGGGTGATCGGCATGGGTTGCTGGACCCCGGTGCAGACCACCGGTGAAGGTGGCCAGTGGCAAGCCCGTCTGCTCAGCCCCGACGGCTCGCGCTTCGAAGTGCTGTTCGACGGCGAAGCGCAGGGCGTGGTGGACTGGGCGCTGACTGGCCAGCACAACGTCGCCAACGCCCTGGCTACCCTGGCAGCGGCGCGCCATGTAGGCGTGGTGCCAGCCATGGGTATCGAAGGCCTGAGCGCCTTCAAGAGCGTCAAGCGGCGTATGGAGAAGGTTGCCGAAGTGCAGGGCGTGACCATCTACGATGACTTCGCCCACCACCCGACCGCCATCGCCACCACCCTTGACGGCCTGCGCAAGCGCGTTGGCGAGGCCCCGGTGATCGCGGTGATCGAGCCACGCTCCAACTCGATGAAACTCGGTGCCCACCGTGATGGCTTGCCGGAAAGCGTCAACGACGCCGACCAGGTGATCTGGTACGCCCCGGCCAACCTTGGCTGGGACCTGGCTGCAACCGCCGCGCAATGCAAAGTGCCCAGCGTGGTGGCCGACAGCCTCGAAGCGATCATCGAGCGGGTCAAGGGCCAGGCTCGCCCAGGCACCCATGTGGTGATCATGAGCAACGGCGGCTTCGGCGGCCTGCACGGCAAGCTGGCCGAGGCACTCAAGTGAGCGGGCCGGAACGCATCACCCTGGCCATGACGGGCGCCTCTGGCGCCCAGTATGGCCTGCGCCTGCTCGACTGCCTGGTGCGTGAGGACCGCGAGGTGCACTTCCTGATCTCCAAGGCCGCGCAACTGGTGATGGCTACCGAGACGGACGTGGTGCTGCCGGCCAAGCCACAGGCGATGCAGGCCTTCCTCACTGAATATACCGGCGCTGCCGACGGGCAGATTCGCGTGTATGGCAAGGAAGACTGGATGTCGCCGGTGGCCTCGGGCTCCGGCGCCCCGGCGGCAATGGTCGTGGTGCCCTGTTCCACCGGCACGCTGTCGGCGATTGCCACCGGTGCCTGCAACAACCTGATCGAACGTGCTGCCGACGTTACCCTCAAGGAGCGTCGTCAGCTGATCCTGGTGCCGCGCGAAGCGCCGTTCTCCACCATCCACCTGGAGAACATGCTCAAACTGTCGCAGATGGGCGCGGTGATCCTGCCGGCGGCGCCGGGCTTTTATCACCAGCCGCAGACCATCGACGACCTGGTCGACTTCGTGGTGGCGCGCATTCTCAACCTGCTGAACATTCCCCAGGACATGTTGCCGCGCTGGGGTGAGCACCACTTCGGGGTGGATGATTGAAGCGAGCGCTGGCGGGTTTGCTGGCGCTGGTGCTGCTTGGTGGCTGCGCCACGGTGCGCACGCTGGATGCCAACAAGCCCGGGGCACCGGTGGTGTATGCCGGTACCCGGTTGGACTTGTATGTGATCAATGGCGGGTGCTGCCCGCTGGATCGTTACGGGGCTGATGCGCCGGCATATCCGGGGCTGGACCTGCCGGGGAGCATGTTGCTCGATACCTTGTTGCTGCCGTTGTCGCTGCTCACGGCAGCCGGTGTAGGCTTCCAGGCCACTGGTGGCCTGTAAGGGCCCTTTCGCGGGCACGCCCGCTCCTACAGGGATCACTGTACCTGTGGGAGCGGGCGTGCCCGCGAAGAGGCCATCACAAGTGAAGCCTAATTCTTGCCCAACCTGCGCAACTCATCCGACTCCACAATCCGCACCCCGTCCTCTTCCTCCAGCGCCAGCCGCCACAGCGCCCGGGCCAAGGTACAAGCCTCGATCCCCCGATACTTCCCAGGTATCAGCTTGGCAAACGGCGAAGCCAACTGTTCGCTGAGCCGCGGCTCGACCCGCTCGCCCAGCAGCAACGATGGCCGCACGATGGTCAGCTGCGGCCAATCCTGGGCCTTGAGTGCCTCTTCCATCTCGCCCTTGACCCGGTTGTAGAAAACCGACGATTTCGGGTCGGCGCCCAAGGCACTGACCACCAGCAGATGCCGTGCGCCCAACTCCCGGGCGCGCTTGCTGAACGCCACCACCATGTCCAGATCCACCGCGCGGAAGGCCGATTCGGAACCGGCCTGCTTCAGCGTGGTGCCCAGGCAGCAGTAGGCGATATCGACCCGCCCGGCCAGCTGTGGAAGGAACACCGCCGGGTCGCCTACCGGGTTTTCCAGGTGCGGGTGCTCGGCCAGTGGCCGGCGGGTTGGCGCCAGTACGCGGGTGATGGTGGGCTCGTTGAGCAGGCGGTCGAGCAGGTGTTCACCTGTCAGGCCCGTGGCACCGGCAAGCAGGACATGCTGAGGCGTCAAATACATGATGTCTCTCCCTTGTTACACACAAGCTTAGTGGCTGCCGGGCGTTTGCGCCTGTTCCCCCACGTTGGCCTGTGCGGCGTTACGCAATGCTTCTTCGGCCTGTTGCCGGCGCAGGTGCTGCCAGTGCTCAAGCACGTTTGGCGGCGCCCACAGCTGCGGTTCGGAGGCCTCGAAACCTTCCCTTTGTTCTCTTTCGGCAACGCTGGCGCGCGCCAGTTCAAACGCCTGTTTCAGGTCGTCGGTCTGGTTCAGCGCTTCGGCGAACAGGGCATCGCCGAAGTAGGTGAAATCGGCTTCTTCCGAGCAACCGAAGGACACGCGGTCGGCCCGGGCGGCGGTCATGATCACCGTGCGCTCGTCCTTGAGCGGGGCGATATAGCCCCCTGAATAGCACGCGGATATGACAATGACCTTGTCGCGGTCCTTCAGCGGTGCCAGGGCGCTGGCGAGTTCATCGGCGGACAGGTCGGCCAGCTGCAGGCGCGGCTGGTCGAACACCAGCTGGTGGTCGTGGCTGCCATGGCTGGTGAGGTAGATGAACACCAGGTCTTCGGGGCCGCTGCGCTCGGCCAGGGTGCGGGCGGCGCGGGTAAGGTTTTCACGCGTGGCCATGGGGCGGGTGGTCATGTGATCGCGGTGGTTGACCAAGGTCACCTGGCCACGGGCGCCAAAGCGCACCTTGAGCATGTTGCTGACGTAGTCGGCTTCGCGCATGAACACGCTCTGCTGGCCATCGCCGCCCACCACCAGGCTGTACAGCTGGACTGCTGGCGCCGACCGCGGTACCCGGGCCAGCGCTTCGTCCAGCAAACGGCCCTGGTTGAGCAGCGCCAGGTCCAGCGGGTCGGGCAACAGTTTGCCGTTCTGGTCCCGTACGCGCACGCCGTTGCTCCAGGTGCCGCTTTCGACCTTGCCGTTGGTCATGATCAGCCGGCCCTGGCCGTGGTAGGCATCGTTGAGGAAGCCACCGATGTACTTGCTGCCGTCGGCCAGTTGCAGGCTGCCCTGGCCCGACAGGCGCCAGTCGGCGAAGGTGCCCTTGTAGTGGCTGCCATCGCTGCCCAGCAGTTCGCCTTCGCCGACCAGCGAGCCGTCCTTGAATTCGCCGATCCACACATCACCATCGGCGTTTTCGTAGCGGCCACGGCCTTCCAGGCGGTTGTCCTTGAACTCACCGATGTACTGCTCGCCGTCGACGCTGTCGTAGGTGCCGCTGCCTTCCAGCTGGCCGTTGATGAAGTGGCCGCTGAACTGGTTGCCGCTGGCATCGCTGCGCACCCCGGCACCGTTGGGCTTGCCCTTGGCGAACAGGCCCTGGTAGCGGCTGCCGTCGGCCAGTTCCAGCTCGCCGGCGCCTTCGTACAGGTCGTCCTTGAACTGGCCGCGGTAGGTCTGGTCGGCTTGCTTGAGGGTGCCTTCGCCGTCGCGGCGGCCGTGGCTGAAGGTGCCGGCATAGTGGCTGCCCGGGGTATTCAGCTCACCCAGCCCCTGGAACAGCCCTGCGGCGAACTGGCCGCGGTACACCTCGCCGTTGCGGCCGTGCCATTCGCCCTGGCCGTGCCATTGGCCGTCCTTGAAGGTACCGGCGTACCAGCTGCCGTTGGGATAGTCGATCCGTCCCTCGCCTTGCAGCAGGCCATCGACCACCTGCCCCCGGTACCGCCCACCGTCAGGCAGGCGCGCATCCGGCGGGAGCAGCGATTCGCCATCGCCGCAGGCGGCGAGCAGCAGGACCAGGGTGACGGGGAGCAGTGAACGCATGGCGAGAACCGGGCAATAGGTCTGCCGAGTATGACGCAGAATGGGATCCTGAAACAGCGAAGGCATGTGCTGGCGCAGCTCTCGAGCCTGCACTGCATCCAAAAGCTGGCACGGAACCTGTGGGAGCGGGCGTGCCCGCGAACACCGGCGGAGCCGGTGCCATCCACCGAGTTGCCTGATTCGCGGGCACGCCCGCTCCCACAGGTTCCGCGGGGACTTTCAACTTTGCGTAATACCTGTGAGAGCAACTGTCTTGCTCAATTTCAAAAAGCTGGCGCGATCCCTGTGGGAGCGGGCGTGCCCGCGAACACCGGCGGAGCCGGTGCCATCCACCGAGTTGCCTGCTTCGCGGGCACGCCCGCTCCCACAGGTTCCGTGTTGCCTTTGAGGTGCAATCAGCGCACGCCTGGCGAAACGATGATCTTCACGTTCTCCTCCTTGTTGTTGACCAACTCCTCGAAGCCCAGCTCGACAATCTGCTCCAGCCCGATCCGCCCGGTCACCAGCGGGCGAATGTCCAGCCTGCCGTCAGCGATGAAGGCAATCACATCGGCAAACTCGCCGTTGTACGCCAACGCTCCCAGCACCTGCTTTTCGGTGGACACCAGTTCGAAGAAGTTGAATTCGCTAGGCTCCTCGAATATCCCCACCAACACGCACTTGCCCGCCTTGCGGATGGTGTCGATAGCCAGCTTGGCCGTGTGCTTGTTGCCGATGCATTCAAAACTCACATCCGCCCCCAGCCCGGCAGTCAGCTTGCGAATTTCCGCCAGGGCGTCGCACTGGCTGGGGTCCAGCACCACGCTGGCGCCAACCTCTTTGGCCTTGGCCTTGCGTGCCGAGGACATTTCCAGGGCGATCACCTGCGCCGCGCCTGCCGCCTTGGCACACATGATGGTGCACAAACCGATAGTGCCGGCTCCAACTACCACCACCGTTTGGCCAAGCAGACTGCCGGCCTTCTTTACCGCATGCATGCCCACCGCCAGCGGTTCGATCAGCGCCCCGGCCTCTGCCGGGAAACCCTGCGGCAGCCGGTACAGCAGGTTGGCGGGCACGTTGACCAGTTCGGCAAAGGCGCCGTTGTTCATCAGGCCGGTGAAGGCCAGCCGCTCGCAGATGTTGTACAGGCCGTGGGTGCAGTAGTAGCAGGTGCCGCAATGCTGGCAGGCGTCCGCAGCCACCGGGTCACCGACGGCAAAACCTTCCACGCCTTCACCCAGCTTGGCGATCTGGCCGCAGAATTCGTGGCCGAGGATGCACTGGCCCTGGATGCCGGTCAGCGGGTGTGGTGCCTCCACCGGGATGAACACCGGGCCGGCGACGTATTCGTGCAGGTCGGAGCCGCAGATGCCGCACCAGTCCACCTTGATCTGTACCCAGCCGGGCGCAGGGTCGGCCGGCAGGGGCACCTGTTCGACGCGAATATCATTGCGGCCATGCCAGACGGCGGCACGCATGTGGGTGTGGCTCAGGTCATTCATTGTTGTTCTCCAGGCTCACGGAAAGGGCTTAGTGCTTGCGCAGGAACGCGAGCAGTTGCTGGTTGACCTGTTCGGCCGCCTCCATCTGCACCATGTGCCCAGCCTCGGGCAGCACCAGCACTTCAGCCTCCAGCCCTTCGGCATGGCTGGCCGGGATGATCGCGTCCTTGCCGCCCCACACCACCTGTGCCGGGTGCTGCCCCAGCACCCCGCGCAGGTCGTGGCGCTGCCGGTCGCCGTCGGCGATGGCCGATGCCAACAGGCGCAACGCGTCGTCCACCCCTTCCAGGCGCTTGAACTTGAGCATGTCCTCCAGCATCTGCCGGGTGACCAGTGCCGGGTCGGCAAACAGCTGCACCATCTGCGGCTTGAGGGCATTGCGGTTGGCGGCAGCGACGAAGCCTTGCAGGTACTGCCCGTTGATCGCCTCGCCCAGCCCGGCACTGGCCACCAGGCTCAGGCTGGCCACCCGCTGCGGCGCCAGGCGCGCCACGTTCAGGCTGACCGCGCCGCCCATGGAGTGGCCGGCCAGGTGGGCCTTGGCGATGTCCAGGTGGTCGAGCAGGGCCAGCACGGTTTCGCTCAACTCATCCAGGTCGCCCCGTTGCAGGGCCTTGGCCGACTCGCCATGGCCCGGCAGGTCGAGGGCGATCACCCGTCGCTCGGCAGCCAGCGCCGGGTGGTTGAACAGCCAGTTGTTGAGGTCGCCGCCAAAACCGTGCACCAACACCAGTGGCGTGCCGCCTTCGCCCAGCTCGAACCAGCGCAGCAGGCGGCCGCCCACTTGCGCCTTCTGCGGGGCCGGCCCCTGGGCCTGGTCGGCGCCACCCTCGGCGACGAACTCGGCCTGGAAGCGCTGCACCACGGCATCGATTTCAGCCTCTTCGGCTTCGCCTTCCACCACCACCGCCAGCAGGGCACCGACCGGCAGGGTTTCATCAGGCCTGGCCACCTGGCGGCGCAACACACCGCTGAACGGGGCTTCGACGCTGCTGCTGATCTTGTCGGTCTCGACGTCCAGCACCTCGTCGCCCTTGTTGATTTCGTCACCTTCCTGTTTCAGCCAGGTATCCACCCGGCCCTCGGTCATCGACAGGCCCCACTTGGGCATGGTCAGGGTATGGATCTGGCTCATGCGGCACTCCTTGCGGCTTCGATCACTTTGCGTACCGCAGCCTCGATCTTCGCCGCGTCAGGGATGTACAGGTCTTCCAGTGCATCGGAGAACGGCACAGGAGTATGCGGGGCGGTGACCATTTCGATCGGGCCCCTGAGCGCGCCGAAGGCCTTCTGTGCCACCAGCGCGCTGATGTCGGTGGCCATGGAGCAACGCGGGTTGGCTTCGTCGATCACCACCAGGCGGCCGGTCTTTTCCACGCTTTCCAGGATGCTGTCCTCGTCCAGCGGGCTGGTGGTGCGCAGGTCCAGCACCTCGCAGTCGATACCCTGGCGGGCCAGGTTGTTGGCTGCTTCCAGCGCCACATGCACCATGCGGCCATAGGTGACCAGGGTCACGTCGTCACCATCGCGCAGGAAGTTGGCTTCGCCGAACGGCACGGTGTAGACCTCTTCCGGTACCTCGCCTTGCATGCTGTACAGCAGCTTGTGCTCGCAGAAGATCACCGGGTCGTTGTCTCGGATCGCCTGTATCAACAGGCCCTTGGCATCGTACGGCGAGGACGGGCAGACCACCTTCAGGCCGGGAATGTGCGTCCACAGCGAGGTGAGCATCTGCGAGTGCTGGGCTGCCGCGCGCAGGCCGGCGCCGTACATGGTGCGCATCACCAGCGGGGTGACCGCCTTGCCGCCGAACATGTAGCGGAACTTGGCGGCCTGGTTGAGGATCTGGTCCAGGCAGCAGCCGGCGAAGTCGACGAACATCAGCTCGCACACCGGGCGCAGGCCCTGGGTGGCAGCACCGACGGCGGCGCCGACGTAGCCGATTTCCGACAGCGGCGCGTCGAGCACGCGCCCCGGGAACTGATGGTAAAGGCCCTTGGTCACGCCCAGCACGCCACCCCAGGCATCATCTTCGCCGGGGGCACCGGCGCCGCCGGCAACGTCTTCGCCAATGATGAACACCGTGTTGTCGCGGCGCATTTCCTGGGCCAGGGCTTCGTTGATGGCCTGCTGGTAACTGATCTTTCTTGCCATGGTGATTCTCCTGTTGTTCTTGTAATCCGCAGCTCAGGGGTAGGCGACGTAGACGTCGGTGAGCAGGTCGGCGGGCTGTGGCTTGGGATCGGACTTGGCGCGGCGCACGGCGTCTTCGATCAGGTCCTCGACGCGAGCGTCGATGGCGTCCAGTTGCGCAGCCGTGAGCAGGCCGGCGCGGGTGGTCTTGTTGCGGAACTGCATGAGGCAGTCGCGGGATTCGCGCAGGTTCTTCACTTCGTCCGGGGCGCGGTAGGTTTGTGCATCGCCTTCGAAATGGCCGTAGTAGCGGCTGAGCTTGACCTCGATCAGCGATGGGCCTTGCCCGGAGCGTGCACGTTCGATGGCAGCACCGGCGGCCTCGTACACGGCAAAGAAGTCGAAACCGTCGATGGTGACACCGGGCATGCCGAACCCGGCGGCGCGGTCGGCGATATGGTCGCATGCAACCGACCAGGTCGAGGCGGTGGCTTCGGCGTAGCCGTTGTTCTCGGCCACGAAGATGCACGGCAGGTTCATGATCGAGGCCATGTTCATGGCTTCGAACACGGCGCCTTCGTTGGAAGCGCCATCGCCGAAGAAGGCCACCGACACATCGTCGCTGCCCTTGATCTTGGCCGCCAGCCCGGCCCCGGCCACCAGCGGTGCACCGGCACCGACGATGCCGTTGGCGCCGAGCATGCCTTTTTCCAGGTCGGCGATATGCATCGAACCGCCCTTGCCACCGCACACGCCGGTCTTCTTGCCGTAGATCTCGGCCATCATGCCGTACACGTCCACCCCCTTGGCGATGCAGTGGCCATGACCGCGGTGGGTCGAGGCGATGCAGTCGCTGTCGCGCAGGTGGGCCATCACCCCGGCCGCGGAAGCCTCTTCGCCGGCATACAGGTGGACGAAGCCGGGGATCTCGCCGGTGGCGAACTCCACGTGCAGGCGTTCTTCGAAGGCGCGGATGGTGCGCATCACTTCATAGGCGTGTAGCAATTGTTCGGTACTGAGTTGATTGGACATCTTGTTGTTCTCCAGGGTTGTCTCAACACGGGTTTGCAGGGTGCAACCGGTGGCCGCGCGGTACGGCCAGCAGGTGATGGCGGGCGGCATGCGCCAGCACGGCCTCGACATCCACGCTCAACGGGCCTTGGTGATCGAGGGTGATGGTTGGGGTGTCGTGCTCGGCGAATTCGATTTCGCGCTCGCCGTCCAATGCCAGGGTGCCGCTGGCCAGGCTCAGGCGATGGGCTACGCCGGGCGTCAGCGGGCCGCTGGCGGTGATGCCGCAGCCTTGCAGCAGGCCGGGTGCCAGCGGCGCCAGCAGCGCCTGCTCGGCGCCGGGGTTCAGGCGTACCCAGGCGCCGTGCGGGTCCTGGCGCGAGACTGGGCACCACAGGCCGCACAGGGCCGAGAGGCCAATGGCATGGGGTTCAGCGAAACAGGCGAAGACTTCACAAAGGTCCTCGCTGCGGCTCAGTGCCCGAGCGCCGATGAAACGCTGGGGCGACACCGCCACCTCCACCAGGGCCCATTCGGCAAGCTGTTGTTCGGGCACCTTAACCAGCAGGCGCTTGTTGCGGCGCAGGCCGATGCTGGCCGGTACCCGGCCGCTGGCAAGCAGGCCACCGGCCAGGCCGGCGCTGGTGGCCTCGCGCAGTTCGGGGAAGGCATTGTTGGTGCCGGTGGACAAGGTCAGCAGCGGTACGTCACCGGCCTCGGCAGCGACTGCCTTGTGGGTGCCGTCGCCGCCAAGCACGGCGATCATCGCCACACCGCGTTCGACCATGCGGCGGGTGGCCAGGCGGGTATCGGCAACGGTCTGGGTCAGTGGCAGGTCGAGTATTTTGATGGCAGGCCAGTGCTGGTCACGGGCGACCGGGCCCTGGCTGGCCTTGAGCACGGCGGCGGCAATGCCGGTCATGTCACTGGGTAGCAGCACCTGACCGATGCCGGTGGCACCGAAGGCGGCCAGCAGGCGCTGGATCGCCGAAGCCTTGTCGGTGCTCGAATAGAGCCCGGCGTTGGCGGTCAGGCGGCGCAGGTCGCGGCCAGAGGCAGGGTTGGCAATGATCCCGATGGTCGGGGCGGGTAGCGGCATGGCGCACCTCGTATTTTTTGTTTGCCAGGGCAGGAGCAAGCGCGGTGCCAGCTTTTTTTAGATTGGCTGAAGTGGCTGCAATAGAGCGGTTTGCTTGCGCTTCGGCAGGGGCTGATGGTTTGGCTGGCGAGACGCCCGGTGCCAGTGCGGGGCCGACGTTGCCGAGACGCTGAGACGCTGCGTCTCAAGCCGACCGGTAATCACGCAGTGCTTGTCGGGGCATGCCCGGAAGCGCTTAATGGCCGGACAACGATAAAAACAGCAACGAGAACCGGAGGGCCTGAATGCTTGCCGCGAACTCCCGAGCCCATGTCGACTGCGTCAGCAGGGTGCTGAAGAATGCCGACCGCCTGCCGCAGGCGCCGGTGCCACCGCTGATTCTCGATTCATGGCGCCGTTCCATGGAGCTGTACCGCCTCGACCCCGGGTCCCAGCAGGGGCCGCGCATCCTGTCCCAAAGCCTGCTCAACGAATGCCGCGAGCGCGCCGAACTGTTCCTGCGTATCGCCAGCGATGCCGTGGCCCGCCTGCATGAGCGGGTGCGCGGTGCCGACTACTGTGTGCTGCTCACCGATGCCTTGGGGCGCACCATCGATTACCGGGTCGAGTCGGCCATCCGCAACGACTGCCGCAAGGCCGGGCTTTACCTGGGCACCTGCTGGTCGGAGGGCGAGGAGGGCACCTGCGGTGTGGCGGCGGTGTTGACCAGCAAGGCGCCGGTCACGGTGCACAAGCGCGACCACTTCCGCGCTGCGTTCATTGGCCTGACCTGTACGGCGGCACCGGTGTTCGACCCGTTGGGCGAGTTGCTGGGCGTGGTGGATGTCTCGGCCTTGCAGTCGCCGGACGACCGCCGCAGCCAGCACCTGATCCGCCAACTGGTCGAGCAGACTGCCCGCGAGATCGAAAATGCCTTCTTCATGCACAGTGCCCAGGGCCATTGGGTGATGCGTGCCCATGGCACGCCGGGTTATGTGGAAAGCCAGCCCGACTACCTGCTGGCCTGGGATGGCGATGGCCGCCTGCAGGCGATCAACAGCCTGGCGCGCCAGCGGCTGGTGGAGCACCTGGGGCGTTTGCCCGAGCACATTGGCGAGCTGTTCGACATGGACCAGCTGCGCCGCGTGAACGCATCGTCTGCCCAGCGCCTGCCGGGCCTGGGTGGGCTGTACGGCCGGGTCAGCGCACCCCGCCAGCGCCAGCGTGCGCAGCCGTTGCGCCAGGCCCAGGACGCCCGCATCGAGCAGCATTTGCGCCTGGCCACGCGGGTCAAGGACTGCAACCTGGCGGTGCTTGTGCAAGGCGAGACGGGGGCCGGCAAAGAGGTATTCGCTCGCCAGCTGCATCAGCAAAGCCTGCGTCGCAATGGCCCGTTCGTCACCCTGAACTGCGCGGCCATTCCGGAAAGCCTGATCGAGAGCGAGCTGTTCGGCTATGTGGCCGGGGCCTTCACCGGGGCTTCCAGCAAAGGCATGCAGGGGCTGTTGCAGCAGGCCGATGGCGGCACGCTGTTCCTCGACGAAATCGGCGACATGCCGCTGAACCTGCAAACCCGGTTGCTGCGCGTGCTGGCCGAGGGTGAAGTGGCACCGCTGGGCGCGGCGCGGCGGGAGCGGGTGGATATCCAGGTGATTTGTGCGACCCACCGCGATTTGGCGGCGATGGTGGAGGATGGGCGTTTTCGTGAGGACCTGTACTTCCGCCTGGCCAATGCCCGCTTCGAGTTGCCGCCGCTGCGCGAGCGTGAGGACCGCTTGGGGTTGATTCACCAGTTGCTGGCCGAGGAAGCCGAGGCCTGCGGGGTCGAGGTGGTGTTGGCGGATGATGCGCTACAGGCGCTGCTGGTTTACCGCTGGCCGGGGAATTTGCGCCAGTTGCGGCAGGTGTTGCGCTATGCCTGTGCGGTGAGCGAGGGCGGGCGGGTGCAGGTGCAGGACCTGCCGCAGGAAGTACGCGGCGAGGTGGTCGCTTCGGCAGAAAGCAGCATGTCTTGTCCGGCCCGGCAGTTGCTGCTGGATGCGCTGATCCGCCATCGCTGGAAGCCGGCCGATGCGGCGCGGGCTTTGGGAATATCGCGGGCGACCTTGTACCGGCGGGTGCATGAGCACCACATCGAGATGCCGCGGATGAAGGGGTAGGGCCCGGGGGCTGCTTTGCAGCCCAATCGCCGGCAAGCCAGCTCCCACCTCGACCGCATAGACCTCAAGCCGTGTGCAATCCCTGTGGGAGCTGGCTTGCCGGCGATGAGGCCCTGACAGGCAATAAAAAACCCCGGAACGAGTCCGGGGTTTTCAGTACATCACACTACGCGATCACTCCTGGCTCCCACCTCGACCGCATAGACCTCAAGCCGTGTGCAATCCCTGTGGGAGCTGGCTTGCCGGCGATGAGGCCCTGACAGGCAATAAAAAACCCCGGAACGAGTCCGGGGTTTTCAGTACATCACACTACGCGATCACTCCTGGCTCCCACCTCGACCGCATAGACCTCAAGCCGTGTGCAATCCCTGTGGGAGCTGGCTTGCCGGCGATGAGGCCCTGACAGGCAATAAAAAACCCCGGAACGAGTCCGGGGTTTTCAGTACATCACACTACGCGATCACTCCTGGCTCCCACCTCGACCGCATAGACCTCAAGCCGTGTGCAATCCCTGTGGGAGCTGGCTTGATCTGGTCAAGTAATTTTGGACACCGGTTAAGGTTTATGCCGCTGCCCTCAGTTTTTCCTCCATGGCTACCGGGGTCTCGTATCCGTTGTAGCTGTG
>NZ_NEJX01000027.1:0-58394 GCF_002113245.1 Pseudomonas sp. B13(2017) | reverse complement strand
CGAACCTTAACCCTTCGACGCCGAATAGATTGCGGCAAGCCAACTACGCATCCAGATTCAGTATTGCAGAAACTGGGAGGACCATAGATGTGGGAGCGGCCGTGGCCGCGAACACCGGCGCAGCCGGTGCCATCCACCGCGCAGTCTGCTTCGCGGGTGAACCCGCTCCCACAGGTACGGCGCAGGCTTTCGGGCTCACGCTGTACCTGTGGGAGCGGCTTTAGCCGCGAACACCGGCGAAGCCGGTGCCATCCACCGCGTCGCCTGCTTCGCGAGCATGCACGGATGTTCAGCCCACCGATTTCAACGGCACACGCCCACTCAGCCGCTCGAGCATGGTCGCGCAGTACCAGTCATCGAACTGGCACACCCCGTTCTCGGCATTCTCCGAGAACGGCCCGGGTTCATAGCTGGGCGAAGAAACGCCCGCATGGGTCCCTTCCACCAAGCGGCGGTCCTGGTCGTTGGTCGCCAGCCATACCTTGGTCAACCGGTCGAGGTCATAGTCGACCCCTTCCACCGCCGACTCCGGCACCAGCCACTTGGTAGTCACCAAGGTTTCCCCCGGGCCAATCGGCAGCACGCGGAAACTCAGCGCGTGGTCGCCAAGGAAATGGTTCCAGGTAGAGGGATAGTTGAAGTACAGCAAAGCACCGATATCCGCCTCGCCACTGCTGTCCAACCGCCCGTTGACGGCGGGCTTGCCGTCCATGGTGTAGCTGACGGCGCCGGCCGAGAGCGGGATGCGGGTCATGCGGAAGCGCCCCAGTGGGTCCATGACCAGGCGGCTGGGCATGCCCGCCGTTTCACAGCGGGTCCAGTGGGCCACCAGCTCCGGATCATCGTCACCGCCCACACCGGCCACCGACAGGTTCTCGACGAACGAGTTGAGCAACTCGGGGTGGGTGCCGTCGCAGTGGTAGCACTCGCGGTTGTTTTCGAACACCAGCTTCCAGTTGCCCTTCTCGATCAGGTTGGACTCGAAGGCGACCTTGCAGTTTTCCAGGCCGTGCGGGGCGATGAAGGGGCTGACCGCCGCGCGGAAGCTGCTGAAGTCCGGCGCCTGTTGCGCCACGCACACGTAGATGTAGGTGTGGACGACCTCCACATGCACCGGCTTGAGGTTGTATTGCGACTTGTCGAAATCCGCGCCCATGTTGCCGGCATAGATCAGGTTGCCATCCAGCTCGAATGTCCACTTGTGGTAAGGGCACACCAGCTTGGCGACTTTACCCGCAGCGTGTTCGCACACCTTGGCACCGCGGTGGCGGCAGGCATTGTGGAACGCGCGCACTTCGCCGTCCTTGCCACGCACGACAGCCACCGGGTAGTCGCCGATCTGCAGGGTGAAATACTGGCCGGCCTTGGGAATCTCGAATGTATGGCCGGCGAAGACCCAATCCTTGTGCCAGATTTGCTCAAGGTCCTGACGATACACTTCCGGGTCCAGATACAGTTCCCGGGGCAATACATGCCGCGGTTTGCGCTGTTTGATCAGGCCAATGACGGATTCATTGCTATTCATTATTATCCTCCAGCCACACGGTGTTCACGACAACCGCTGACAATTACCGAACCATTATTCTTGTAACCAGCCAACTGAAACTTTCTCGCAAGTTAAACTTCAGCCCTGCCCGCTTCAAACGACATTTTCAAAGCACAATTCATGATGCGTTGTTATGCATTGACGGTTTCAGACTTTCCACCAGGTAAACTTTGACAACACCCAGTCGCGTACCCGCCCGCAGGCGTCGTAATCGGTATTTTCCTTGCAGGCCAGGTAATGCAGGCTGTTGCGCAACGTGACTTGTTCACGCACCGGCCTGGTCAACCGGCCCTGCTCGACCAGGCTGGCCACCAGCTGGTTCCAGCCCAGGGCAACCCCCTGGTGGGCCAGCACCATGTTGATGATCAGGCTGTAGTCATTGGCGTGGAACAGTGGCGGGCTGTCGGCGCCACGCTCATCGATGTCCACGTTGTGGAATGCCAGCCACACACTCCAGTCCACATGCTCGGCCACACCAGCCCGGCCGTACGGGCTCAAGTCCAGCAGCGCGCTGTTGCACAGGCCTTGCAGCGTGCCGATCTCGGGGTGACGCGCGAGGTACTGCGGCGTGCACACCGGGTAAATCACGTCATGGCACAGCGGGTAGATGGTGTAGGCATCACCCACATTGGCAAACTTGGAGATGATCACATCCGGCTCCACACCGGGCTCCCGCGTCAGAAAGTTTTGCGTGGTGATCAGGTTGAGCTCGATATCCGGGTTGTTGGCGCGAAACTCGTTGATGTGATGCGACAACCAGAACGCGGAAAACGCCGGGGAGCAACAAATCGTCAGCACGTGCTTTTCCAGCGGCGTGTGGCGTATCCGCTCCGCCGCCTGGGCAATATTGACGAATGACAACTGCGACGCCTCGAAAAACACCGAACCTGCCGGGGTAAGTTCAACCGCACGGCCCACACGTTCAAACAACTGGGCGCTCAGGTATGTTTCCAGCTCACGAATCTGCCGGCTGATCGCCGCCTGCGACACACACAGCGCCTCTGCGGCCCGGGTGAAACTCTGGTACTTGGCTGCCGCGACAAACGCTTTGACAGCACGTAACGAAGGCATGCGAAGTAACAGGGTATCGGGATCAACTTGCCGCTGTGACATCCTGGTGTGTTCTCCTCATTCCGCGTACAGGACACTTGAATCGTACACAGCAGGTAAAAAAACACATCGGCACTTAAATTACTTTACGCATAACCTTGGGTTATGCGAAGAATCGCCGAATTCACCAATAACACTGGGTTATCAAAGAAACCGCACAAAATGTCGTTGGACTTCATCCTTGCTGCACCCATACATTAGTCGCCGACCTGTATGCCAGATCCACCCGCCTGGAATGGCTTTCACTCTATTAGTCAGCCGAACCTCGGGCCTCGGCATCTGGGTGACACATGACAATAACTACAAGAACATTCAGCCACACCTTCAAAGAGCGCAACCTGGGGTTCATGGCACAACCCATCACGCGCCCCAAGCCGTCGCGGGTCGGTTTTCTGCTGCTGGAGAACTTTTCCCTGCCCAGTTTCACCCAGGCGCTGGATGTGCTGGTCACCGCCAACCTGATCGCCCCTGGCTCGATCAGGGTGCATACCTTCAGCCACAACCACAACGAAGTGATGAGCGACCTGGCCATCCCCATTCGCCCAGACACGCCGCTGACCGATGTGCGCCTGTGCGACCTGGACATCATGGTGGTCTGCGGTGGCTTGCGGGCCGCGCGCACGGTACCCGGCTGGCTGACCGCCCTGCTGAAGCGGCTGGCCAGGTTCCCGGTGGTGCTGGGCGGCTTGTGGAACGGCGCCTGGTACCTGGGCAGCGCCGGCCTGCTCGACGGCTACCGCTGCGCCATCCACCCCGAGCAGCGCATTGCCCTGGCCGAGCGGGTGCCGCACGCATTGGTCACCCACGATGCCCTGGTGCTCGACCGCGACCGGCTGACCGCCGCCTCGCCGGCGGGCGCCTTCGAAATGATGCTGCAGTGGCTGAACATTGGCTGCAGCCACGCGCTCGCCGATGCGGTGCTCGACACGCTGGACCACGACCAAAGCAAGTTCCGCAGCGTGCAAAAACCCCTGCAGCCCAAGGTCAGCCGGCCCCTGCGCGAAATCATCAAGCTGATGGAGGCCAACCTCGAAGAGCCGCTGTCACCCGGGCAGTTGTCCCAGGCTGTCGGTTTGTCCGTACGCCAGGTGCAGCGCCTGTTCAAGGACCAGCTCGACACCACCCCGCAGAAATACTACTTCCAGTTGCGCATTACCGAAGCGCGGCGCCTGATCCAGAACTCCAATGCATCGATCTTCGATGTGTCCATCGCCTGCGGCTTTGTGTCGTGCACCCACTTCAGCAGGTCCTACAGTGCGTTCTTCGGCCACCCACCTTCAAAAGAAGTGCGCTATGAAATTTGAAATTCAAGGAGCGCGCAAGGAAGGTTTCTGAACAAGCCGTCCCCGGCACTGACAATAAAAACAATCGTATAGCCATCGATCACTGAATTTTCGAGATGGCTTCACGGCCCCGCTTTGGAGGCCGCGCTGCCCTTTTACTCGAAAACCCATATCGGGAGACAAGAATGACAAGTCCACATATCTCAGTCGAAGATGTACCGCTGAACAGGTTCCACAAACTTCTCACGCTGCGCTCTGGCGGTGGCTCGTTCGTCGATGGCTATGTCTTGAGCATTATCGGCGTCGCCCTGACGCACATCAGCACTGCGTTGTCATTGAACAGCTTCTGGGAAGGCCTGATCGCCGCCTCGGCGCTGATCGGCATTTTCTTTGGCGGCTTCCTCGGCGGCTGGCTGACCGATCGCCTTGGCCGCAAGCGCCTGTTCTTCGTCGGGCCAACCTTGTTCATCGTCGCCTCGCTCGGGCAGTTCTGGGCCGACTCGGCCTTGGCCATCTTCCTGCTGCGGCTGGTCATCGGCATTGCGGTCGGCATCGAATACCCGGTTGCCACCTCGCTGCTGGTCGAGTTCATGCCCCGCAAGTACCGCGGCCCACGCCTGGCCATGCTCACCATCCTCTGGTTTGCCGGTGCAGCGGCTGCCTACATCGTCGGCGAACTGCTGCTGCGCACCGGTGCCGAGGACGCCTGGCGCCTGGTACTGGCCAGCTCCGCGACCATTGGCCTGGCCCTTTTCATGGTCCGTATCGGCACCCCCGAATCACCGCGCTGGCTGCTGAGCAAAGGCCGCAGCGCCGAGGCAGAACAGGTGATCAAGGCGGTATATGGCAATGACTTTTCCCTGCGCAACCTGCCCGAGCAGGGCACCGAGCACAAAGTGAACATCTGGAGCCTGCTGTATGCCGGTTATGGCAAGCGCATGCTGTTCGTCATCGTGTTCTGGACCTGTTGCATCATCCCGCTGTTCTCGGTCTATGCGTTTGCGCCCAAGGTGCTGGCGGCGCTGAATGTGAAAGGTGACAGCGCCTCGATCGGTTCGGTACTGATCACGCTGTTCTTCGTGGTCGGCTGCATGGTCGCCACCCGCCTGATCAACGTCATCGGCCGCCGCAACCTGTTGCTCTACAGCTTCCTGGTGTCGGGCCTGGCCTTGCTGTGCCTGGGCGCGTTCCACAGCAGCGCGGGTATCTGGATCCTGGTGTTCTTCGCCCTGTATGCGTTGTTCATTGGTGGTGCGCAGGTGCTGACGCTGGTCTACCCGAACGAAATCTTCCCCACGGAGATCCGCGCCTTCGCGGTCGGCATGGGCACCTCCGTCTCGCGCATCGGCGCGGCAGTGGGTACCTACCTGGTGCCGGTTTCGTTAGACGTGCTGGGTATTGCGCAAACCATGTACGTGGCCGCTGCCATCACGTTCTTCGGGCTGCTGCTGTCCTGGGCCCTGGCTCCGGAAACCCGTTCGCTGAACCTGCAACAGGCGGCCGCCCTGGGCTAACGGTGCATGGCACCGGCTGCGCCGGTGTTCGCGGCTGAAGCCGCTCCCACAGGGGGGCGCGCCAACCGACTATCTGTTTTGAAGCGCAGAAGTTCTACAAGTTGTTGCCGCTGCGAACTTTTTCCCGTTTACCGGTCTATGTGGGAGGCACAGAAAGGTAGCGGAACGCGAGACAAGCTTCGCCGACCACCTGCTGGCCAGATGGCTCAATTGTTATCAGAGGTTGGCTTCGCTCATGAAAATACATGTCGCAAGGTTGATGCTGCTCGGCCTGTTCTCGTGCGCGGCGATGGGCACGGCATCGGCAACACAAATGAAGGCGCCCGTAGTGGCAGCCCCGGCGGTTCAATCACCGTTGCAGCCTGCCGGCAACCCCTGGTCCAGGGTGGCCAGTGTGGCCGATGAACAGCCAGCCACGCTGCTGGCCCACGATGACGACCGCTGGCATGACCACCGCAGCGACTGGCGCCGCGAACAATGGCGCCGCGAGCAGGCCCGCCGTGATTGGGAGCGCCGGCGAGACTGGGAACGCCGACGCGACTGGGAACGGCGCCGCGACTGGGAGCACCGCCATGAGCGGGCCATGCACCACCGCTACAACGATGACTACCGCTACTATCGCCGTTGACCGCAAGCAGCCAACGCGCCCCCTGTAGGAGCGGCCTTGTGTCGCGATCGGGCCGCAAAGCGGCCCCACGATTTCAGCATTGAAGCAGATATCGCCGGGGCCGCTCTGCGGCCCGATCGCGACACAAGGCCGCTCCTACAAGGTCCGCGCCAGTCAGTCAGGTGGGGGTATCCCCCGCCGCCTCGGCCTCCATCTTCAAACGGTCGGCCTTGCAAATGTACTTGGGCTTGCGCGGCGCCAGCTTGGCGCTGGCCTTCTTGGCATGCGCCTGCAGTAGCTGCTTGATCTTCTTGCGACGGTTCATTCTCACTCGACCTGTCAGTCCGGTTTGGCTGAACACATCATACCTTGCCTGGGCCAGCGTCTCGTTGACGTTATTTTCACGCTCGGCAGATTAGCGTCACGCCCTTTCCGGCCACGGGCACATCCGCTGGCCGCCAAGTACGACGAGGCATACGTGTCACACACTCCATCCCCCTCCTCGCCCAAACGCGTGGACTGGGCCGGCCTGGGCTGGCTTTTGCTGTTCTTCTGGTACTTCTCGGGCGTGACCCAGGCGTTGCTGCTGTTCAGTGGTACCACCGGGTTCGCCGGTTTTCGCGATGCATTCTTCCTCAGCAGCCTGTGGCTGGCCCCGGTACTGCTGCTGCCGCGCTTCACTCGCGCCACGGCAGCGGTCATCGGCCTGGTGTTGTGGGCTGCTTCGCTGGTGGGCCTGAGCTACTTCGGCATCTATCGCCAGGAGTTCTCGCAAAGCGTCATCTTCGTGATGTTCGAGTCCAACACCGCCGAAGCCGGTGAGTACTTCAGCCAGTACTTCAGCGCCTGGCTGGGCCTGGCACTGCTGCTGTACACGCTGGTGGCGGTGCTGCTGTGGAAGCGCGTACGCCCGGTCAGCCTGCCGCTGCGCAGCCGCCTGCCGGTGGTCGCCCTGTTGCTGCTGGCCAACCTGGTGTACCCGTTCTACAAGCAGATGGTCACCCAGGAACGCAGCTTCGCCGACGCGGCGGAAAAGGTGCAGCAGCGCATGGAGCCCGCCGTGCCCTGGCAACTGCTGGTCGGCTACCGCCAGTACCGCCAGCAGCTGGACAACATGCAGGAGCTGCTGGCCAAGAACGCCGCGCTGCCGCCCCTGCAAAACCTGCGGGACAGCAGCGGTGCAGCGCCGCGCACGCTGGTGCTGGTGCTGGGCGAATCCACCACCCGCGAGCACATGCACCTGTACGGCTACAACCGCGATACCACGCCCAACCTCGATGCGCTGGCCGCCAGCGACAAGAGCCTGACGGTGTTCCGCAACGTGGTGTCACCACGCCCGTACACCATCGAAGTGATGCAGCAGATCCTCACCTTCGGCGACGAGCAGAACCCGGACCGCTTCCTCACCGACCCGTCGCTGATCAACCTGATGAAACAGGCCGGCTACAAGACCTTCTGGATCACCAACCAGCAGACCATGACCAAGCGCAACACCATGCTGACCACCTTCTCGCAGCAGACGGACGCGCCGGTGTACCTGAACAACCAGCGCAACCAGAATGCCAGCCAGTACGACGACGTGGTGCTGACGCCATTCGAGAAGGCCCTGCAGGACCCGGCGCCGAACAAGTTCATCATCGTGCATCTGCTGGGTACGCACATGGACTATCGCTACCGCTACCCGAACGACTACGCGCACTTCAACGACCGCCAGGGGGTGCCCGGCAAGCTGACCGATGACCAGGTGGAAACCTACAACTTCTACGACAACGCGGTGCGCTACAACGACTACGTGGTGTCGAGCCTGATCAAGCGTTACTCGGCCAGTACCTCCAATGGCTTCCTGCTGTACCTGTCCGACCATGGGGAAGATGTGTACAGCTCTGGCAACCACGACCGCCTGGGGCGCAACGAAGGCGCGCCGACCCGGCCGATGTACACCATCCCGTTTTTGCTGTGGACTTCGCCCAGCTGGCAGGCCGAGCACCCGCGCGACTTGCAGGCGATGGCCGACCGGCCCTACAGCAGCTCGCACCTGATCCATACCCTGTCCGACCTGGCCGGGCTGAGCTATGACCGTTACGAACCGGCCAAGAGCCTGGTGAGCCCGCAGTTCGTGGTGGCACCACGCTGGATTGGCGACCCGTACCGCAAGGATGGGCTGCGCGAGTTCGACCACCTGCCGCTGGACAAGGCCGAGCGGGGGCAGGAGACGGTCAGTAGTGGCAAGACACAGAACGCTGGACGCCTGAACTGATTGCCTTGTAGGAGCGGCCTTGTGTCGCGATGGGCTGCAAAGCAGCCCCACTGGCCCAGCACCGCGAACAAAGGTTTACCGCCCCAGCGTAAAACGCCATGCTTGGCGCATCTTTGGAATGAGAGATGCCCATGCTCACGGTGCAGGACCTGATCGATATCGAACTGCTCAAGTTGCAGGCCGTGGCTGGCGCGGCCGGCACCGGCAGGCTGATCACCTGGGCCCACACCGTCGACTTGCCAGACCCCTGGCGCTGGGTATCGCCAGGCGACCTGGTGATGACCACCGGCGTCGGCCTGCCCAGCGCCCCGGCAGACCAGGTGAGCTGGCTGGAGCAACTGGTGCAGAGCAACCCCAGTGCCCTGGTGGTGGCGCCGCGGGCCGATGCGCCGGCGCTGTCCGGCGAACTGCTGGCCGCCGCCGACCGCCTGTTGTTCCCGGTGCTGCATGGCAGCTTCGAACTGGAGTTCGTAAAGCTGTCGCACTACGTGATCGAGAGCGTACTGCAGGCCCAGCGCGAGCGTTTCAACGCCAGCGAGCGGCTGTTCCAGACCTACGCCGACGCCTTGCGCAAAGCCCCCGACATGGCTGGGCGCCTGGCGATCCTGGCCGACACCCTCGGCCTCGACCTGGCCATCGAGGATGCCCCCAGCGGCACCACCGTGGTCGAAACCCGCCGGGCCGCGCAGGCTGCCGAGCGGGTGGAACGCATCCCGATCGGCGGCCGCGCCCGCGCCAACCTGCTGATGGCGCGCAAAGGCACCCGCACGCAGGATGACGCCATCCTGGTGCGCTCGCTGGTCGGCTTGCTGGGGGTGGAACTGGAACGCCTGATGATCCACCGCGACCAGCAGCGCGAAGAAGGCGCAGCGCTGCTGCGCAGCCTGCTCGACAGCGAGACGGAGTTCAGCCTGGCGCGGCCGATGCTGGAGCGTCGTGGCCTGGTCGGCACCTTGGTGAGCCTGGCGATCAGGCCGGGAAGCCACGGCCCGTGGAGCAGCGCCGACATCCACCAGGCCCCTGCCCTGCATCACTCCACGCCGCTACTGCTCGACGACAAAGGCCTGCTGCTGGCGATCAGCCGTGACGACGCGCCAAGCCTGACGGCGCTGTGCCACAACCTCGGCGAGGGTACGGTGATTGGTATCAGCGGGCCGATCGCGGCGGCCACCGGCTTTCGCGAGAGCGTGCGCCAAGCCCGCCTGGCGCTGACCCAGGCCGAGGAAAGTGGCGCGCAGCAACTGCGCTATGGCGAGGCGGAAACCGGCCTGATCATGGCGCCCAAGTCGCTGGCCGAGGCGCGGGCGCTGGTGGGGCGTTACCTGGGGCCGCTGATCGAGCATGACCGCACCCAGGGTGCGGCGCTGCTGCAGACGTTGGTCACCTTTCTGCACAACGACGGCAACTGGAAAGCCACGGCGTATGATTTGGGGATTCACCGGCAGACGCTGGTGTACCGGCTGAAGCTGGTGGAGCAGCTTACCGGGATCAAGCCGACCACTACCGGCGGGATTGCGCGGTTCTGGATTGCGATTCAGGCGGGGAAGAATACCGACCTGTTCGAGCATCTGGTCTAGGCCCTTGGGGGCGCTTTGCGCCCCTGTCGCGACACAAGGCCGCTCCTACAAGGAGATCGCATACAGGTCCGACCTGATGCGATCCCCTTGTAGGAGCGGCCTTGTGTCGCGATGGGCCGCAAAGCGGCCCCAGATACACCTTAATTCAACCCAACCTCTGCACCAGGCTGCTGCCCCCGCGGCCCCCGCACCATCGCATACGAAACCGCAATCACCACAATCGCAACCACGCATTGCCCCAGGCTCACCCGCATGCTCGGGTCGAAGGCCATGCTCACCAGCACCGCCACGATCGACCCGGTCACCAGCAACGGCAACCACGGATGCCCCCACATGGCGAACTTCAGCGTACCTTCCGCCACCCATTTGCGCCGCAGCCTGAGCTGCGACAGGCAGATCACCAGGTAGACGAACAGGAACACCGTGCCGGACGAGTTGATCAGGAACTGGAACACGGTATCCGGCCACAGCGCCGCAATCACCACGCAGCCATAGCCCACCAGGGTCGAGGCAATCACCCCGCGTACGGGTACGCCATTGCCGCTGACCTTGGCCACCCAGCGTGGCGCCTCACCGTTGGAGGCCAGCACATAGAGCAACCGCGACGAGGTATACAGCCCGGCATTGAGTACCGACAGCACCGCCACCAGGATGACCACGGTGAGCATGTCGCCTGCGCCGGGAATGCCGATATGCTCCAGGGTGGTCACGAACGGCGACTTGCCGGGGGTGATCGAGGTCCATGGCTGTGCCACCACGATGAAGAACGTCGCCAGCACGAAGAACACCAGGATGCGCAGCATCACCGTGTTCACCGCCTTGCGGATGTTGCGCGACGGGTCTTCCGATTCGGCCGCCGCGAGGGTGGCGACTTCCACACCGGTCATGGAGAAAATCACCACCACCACCCCGGTGAACAACGCGCCTACCCCATGGGGAAGGAAGCCGCCATGCTGGGTGAGGTTGGCAAAACTGGCGCTGGAGCCAGGCCACAGGTTGAACACGTACAACCCGGCCACGACCAGAAACACCACGATGGCCGCGACCTTGATGCCGGCGAACCAGTATTCGGCCTCGCCAAACGAGTGCACCGACATCAGGTTGAGCAAGGTCATGCCTACCATCAGGCCAAGGGCAATGGCCCACACCGGGATATCGGGCAGCCAGGCATTGATGATCTGCCCGCCGACCACGGCCTCGAAGCCGACCACGATCACCCAGAAGTACCAGTACAGCCAACCGGTCATGTACCCGGCCGGGCGCCCGAAGGCCAACCGGGCGTAGTCGACGAACGAACCTTTGGCCGGGTGCGCGGCGGCCATTTCGCCGAGCATGCGCATCACCAGCGCGACGATCAGGCCGGTGATGGCATAGGTGATGAAGGCACCCGGGCCGGTTGATGCGATAACCGCGCTGGACCCTACGAACAGACCGGCCCCGATCACACCGCCCAGGGCCAGCATGCTGATGTGCCGGGTCTTGAGGGCACGCTTGAGACGCGGGTCATGCTCCGACTGAATCGGCATTGGTTGTCTCCTTTTATTATTAGTAATCAACATTGCCGCTTCGCAAGGGTATACAGGGGCCAGCGCATGGCCTATCGCAAAAAAGCAGGTGCGCAGGCGCTGGCCTGTACAAATGTATGAATGGCGGGAACGACAGGAAGTGTCAGGCGACCGCAGCCGCGGACTCTGTGGGAGCGGCCTTGTGTCGCGAAAGGGCCGCAAGGCGGCCCCGGCAATTGCTGCCGTGATGCTGAAATCCGGGGGCCGCTACGCGGCCCTTTCGCGACACAAGGCCGCTCCCACAAGTACCGTGCATCAATCAGCCATCAGGCAGGTTGGGCACAGCTGCCCTGCCGGGCACTCCCCCGCACCGCCTCGGCCAGTTTGCGCAGGTTGGCCTGGTGGGCGTTGACCAGGCTGGCGATGCTGTTGTCCGCGGGCGTCTGCAGCGAGGTACGGCAGGTCAGTTCGGCCGCACCCGGGCGCGTCAGGCGCCATACCGCCTCCAGCGAGGCGTAGCGGCCCGGCACGCTATCGAAGCGCTGCACGTCCACCCACAGCAACGCCTTGCCGCCACCCACCGGCCCGCCCAACTGGTCCTGCAAAGCGCTGCGGAACTCATCCACCAGGTTGGCCCCCCACCACTCCGTCTCGAGGATGGCCAGGCCGCTCTGCCCTTGCCGCACCACCAACTGCGGGCGGTCCACCTGCGGCGGCACGGCCACCCTCGCCACCTGGATGCGCTGGCCACCGTCGCGCACCGGTTCGCTCGGTACCAGCGTGTGATAGTTGTTCGGGGTACTGCTGCAGCCCCACAGCACGGCCAGCAGGCCGGCGCCACACACATTGCGCAGTCGATGCATCGGCTGTCTCCTCAGGGTTCAAGGTCGGCGGCAGCGGCCGCTTTCGGTCGGCCGCGTATCAGCGACTCAGGGTGCCGGCCCAGATAATCGGCAAGGTCACGCAGCGAACGCGACATGCGCTCCAGTTCGTCCAGGGTTTCGCCCATCCGCTCGCGCTGCGGCGAGTCCTCGGAAATGGCCGAATTGGCCGTGCGCAGGGTCTTGTGCACTTCGTCCAGCGCCACCTTCACGTCCGGCAGCGTCTGGCCATTGAACTGCTTGAGGCTGGCGCGCAACTCTCGCAGGCTGCCGTCCAGGTTGTTGGCGATGCTCTCCAGCGGCAGTTTGCTGATGCGCTCCACCACCCGCTGCAGCTGTTCCTGCAACTGCTCCAGGCTGCCGGGCAAGGTGGGGATGGTGATAGGGTCTGCGGTCTTGTCGAAGGCCACCTTGGGGGCATCGGGGTAGAAGTCCAGGGAAATGAACATCTGCCCGGTGATCAGGTTGCCGCTGCGCGCCTGGGCCCGCAGCCCGTGCTCGACGAAAGTGCCGATCAGCCGGCGTGCGCCATCCATGTCGCCTTCGGCATGCTTGAATACGGACAGCATCTTGCGGTGCACCGGCCCCAACCGCTGCGGGTAGATCACCGCATCGACCACCACCGGGAAGTTCTGCCGGGTGGCATCGTAGTCGAGCTTGACCGAAGTGACCCGGCCAAACTCCACCCCCTTGAACTCCACCGGCGCTCCCACCGACAGGCCGCGCATGGCCTGGTCGAAGCGCAATTGCAGGTACTGCGCCTGGCCACTGGGCGGTGCCAGGGCGGTGTCGCGGTCGGCAAACAGCTGGAAGCGCGCCTGGTCGGCAGCGGGCTCGGCTTGCGGGGCGAAGTCGGGCGAGCCAAAGGCCAGCCCACCCACCAGGATCGACGACAGTGATTCGGTATCGATCTTCAGGCCGTTGGCACCGATCTGCATGTCGACGCCACTGGCGTTCCAGAAGCGGGTATCGGCGGTGACGAAGCTGTCGTAGGGGGCCTGCACGAACACGCCGATTTCCACGCCCTTGCCATCGCCCTGCAAGGCAAAGGACACCACCTCTCCCACCGGGATCTTGCGGTAGTAGATCGACGAGCCAATATCCAGCGACCCCAGGTCACTGGCAGTCAGGACAAAGCGCTTGCCCTTTTCGTCGTAGGTGATCGGCGGTGGCAGCTCCAGGCCGACAAAGGACTTCTCCGGCACTTTCGATTCGCCGGAATCCGCCCCGATGAAACTGCCCGACAGCAGCGTGTCCACACCGGACACGCCGCCCACGCCAATGCGTGGCCGCACCACCCAGAAGCGCGCCCCCTGGGTGGCGAACGCGCGGGCGTCGTTGGACAGCTGGACCTTGGCAACCACGCTCTTCTTGTCGTCGGCCAGGTCCACCGTGGTGACTTCGCCGATCACCACGCTGCGGTACTTGACCTGGGTCTTGTGCGCCACCAGCCCTTCCCCGGTGTGGAAGGAAATGGCGATGACCGGGCCCTGCTGCATCCAGTTGCGCACCACCAGCGAAGCGCCGATCAAGATCGCCAGTATCGGCACGATCCATACCAGCGACACACTCCAGCGCCGGGTGTGCACTTCAACCTGCCCCGCGCCCTCGCGCTTGTCAGTCTGTTGCACCATCAATGCGGCCTCCCTCGTTGGCACGGCTATCCCAGATCAGGCGTGGATCGAAGCTCATCGCAGAAAACATGGTCAGTACCACCACCATGCCGAAAAACAGGATGCCCACCCGCGGCTCGATGGTGCCCAGCCCGCGCAGTTGCACCAGCGCCGCCACCAGCGCCACCACCATCACATCGAGCATCGACCAGTAGCCGATCAGCTCGACGAAACGGTACAGCTGCGAGCGCTGTCGGCAGGCCCAGGTAGAGCCGCGCTGGGCGGTGAACAGCAACAGGCCGAGCGAAAAGAACTTGATGGCCGGCACGCCCACACTGGCGATGAAGATGATCAGTGCGATGTCCCAGGCCCCTGCCTCCCAGAACTCCAGCACACCACCGCCAATGGTGCTTGCGCTGCCACTGCCGAGCATTTCGGTGTGCATCACCGGCAGCAGGTTGGCGGGGATGTAGAAAACCAGCGCTGCCAGCAGAAACGCCCAGCCGCGGCTGATGGCATTGGCCTTGCGCCGGTGGATGGCGGCACCACAGCGCTCGCAGGTGTGCTTGCCGCTGCCCAGTTCGCAGGCCTGGCCGCAGCCATGGCACAGGCACAGGCCCAGGTCGTCGGCATTGGCCGGGGTATTCATACCTGCTCCCAAAGGTCGCGGATGTCCTTGCCGGCGACATGGATGATCAGCATGCTCAGGGCGGCCAGGGCCAGCAGGCCGATGCCGGGTATCACATCGAGCAACCCCGCCAGCTTGATCACCGCCACCATCGCCCCCAGCAGGCACACCTCCAGCATGCTCCACGGCCGCAGGCTCTCCAGGCTGCGCATGCACAGGGCAAAGCCGGGGGCGCGCTGGCCGGCCAGGGCGAAACTCAATAGCCAGCACAACAGGGTAATCTGCAGCACCGGCGCAAAGATGATCGACAAGGCCATGACCAGGGCGATGAAGGTGATACTGCCGTGGCTGAGGATCTGCACCGAGTCCCATAATGTCGCGGAATGGGTGAGCCCTTGCATGCCGATGGTCATCACCGGGTAGAAATTGGCGAACACCAGCAGGATGCCACCCGTCACACTCAGGGCAAGCCGCTGCTGCACGGTCAGCGAGGTGTGCCGGTACAGCACGCCGCCACAGCGCTGGCAAACGGCGCGCTGATGCTTGAGCAGCGGCGCACGGTGGTACACCGTGTCACAGTACTCACAGATGATCAGGTGCTGGGTCTGGCTCATGGGGTTTCCACAGGTAGCCCGGATTCACGCCGTCATACGCAGGCGAACCACGTTTGATATCCGGTTTAGACCATCCCGGCAAAACTGCCATCATCGGCAGCAAAGGCGAACTATTCTGTGAAACGGGATCCCCACCCGCTGGAGGTTTGCCATGCGTACGATGACGTGGAGTTGCCTGCTGGTGCTGCTGTGCGCGGCATCGGCAACCCAGGCGCAGTCGGTGGTGCCGCTCAAGGGCCAGAGCAGCCAGCAGATGCAACTGGATATCAATGATTGCAATACCGTCGCGACCAATGCCGCGAACAGTGCCGCGACCTCCAGCGACCCCCATGTCGGTGGCCGGGTACGCGGTGCCGCTGCCGGCGCGGTTGCCGGCGCGGCAGGCGCGCAGGTGCGCGGCAACCAGCACGACGAGCTGTATGACCGGGTCGGTGACGATGCCAAGGAGCAATACCGGCAGAACCGCGCCGGTGAAGTGGCCGCCGCCGGTGCTGCGGTCGGTGGCATGCGCCAGCGTCAGGACCGCCGTCAGGACCGGCGCGGCCAGGACGAAGCGAAAGCCCAGGCTCATGCCAGTGCCTATGCCGGGTGCCTGCAAGGGCGCGGCTATCAGGTCAACCCCTGACCAAAGGGCACGCCATGCTCCTGCACGGCGTGCCCGTATCAGAACTTCGCCAACTGCTCCCGGCAGAACTCCACGAACAACTGCGCCGGCTTGGTCAGCTGCACCCGCTTCAACCAGGCCGCCGCCAGCCCTGACAGCGCCACTGGCTCGGCGATATCCAGCATGGCCAGGCGTTGCCCGTCGTAGGTGTACTCCGAGTGCGGCCGCGTCACCAGCAGCGAAAAACCGAAGCCCTGCCCGACCATGCCGCGCACCATCTCGATCGACGGCGAGCTGAAGACGATGTTGGGCGTGAGGCCCATTTCGTTGAACAGGCTGACGAAGTAGGTACGGCTGGGGGCAACGTCCAGCAGGATCATCGGCTCCGGGCACAGGTCACGCAGCGACACCTGGGCCTGGCCGGCGAAGCGGTGGTTCTCGGGCAGCAGCACATAGGGTTTCTGCGGCGGCATCAGCGGCTCGGCCTCGATGGTGCCGTCCAGGTCATGGTCGTAGAGGAACGCCAGGTCGAAGGTACCCGCGGTCAGGCCCTGGATCAGGTCCTGCTGCTCGCCGTCGCGCAGGCGGATATCCACCCCCGGGTAACGCTGGCGAAAGCCGGCGATCAGCCGCGGCAGGTACAGCGGTGCCACGGTCTCGAAGCAGCCGATATCGATTTGCCCGGCCACGGTGTCGTTGTCGGCCAGGGCGTTCTGTTCGAATTCGTGGGCCATCTGCAGCAGCGACTTGGTCTTGGCATAGAAGCGCTTGCCGCTGGGCGTCAGTGACACACCCTGGGCGTGGTGACGGATGAACAGCTGCACGCCGAAGCTTTCCTCCAGGCTCTTGATGGCCGTGGAGATGGAGGGCTGGGCGATGTACAGCTGGCGGGAAGCCTCGGCCACGCTGCCGGCCTCGACGGTGGTGACGAAGTACTTGAGTTGTCGCAATGTGTAGGCCGCCACGGGCACCTCTCTGACGCCGGTCTGGGCGCGCTGGGATCATGCCTGTCACTTTACCCTTGGCAGCGGCTGGGTGGGGGCCGGGTGATGAAGGATTTACCTATGGCTTGAGCAGGTTTTTTGTAGGGGGACTTTAGCCGCGAAGAGTCCGACGCGGCCCATCGCCGGCAAGCCAGCTCCCACAGGTACAGCGCAGACTTCAAGAGTTACGTGGTCCCTGTGGGAGCTGGCTTGCCGGCGATGGGCTGCAAAGCAGCCCCAGTAAAGCCTGTAGAAACTGACTGACAGCAGGCTAAAGCCCACAGGAGCCTGGCAGCCCGCTGGTCAAATACCCCTGATTGTCTTTACTAGTACTCATCGGCTCCAGACATAGGGTGTGCGCTTATGAAGATCGTGGTCACCAGCATCCTCGTCGACGACCAGGCCAAGGCCCTGGCTTTCTACCACTACGTACTCGGTTTCGAGCCCAAGCACGATATCCCCATGGGCCGACACCGCTGGCTGACGCTCACCTCCCCCAACGACCCCAACGGCGTCGAGCTGCTGCTCGAACCCGACGCGCACCCGGCCGCCAGGGAATACAAGGCCGCGCTCAAGCAGGACGGCATCCCCGCCACCTCGTTCGGCGTGCGTGACATCCAGGCCGAATATACCCGGCTGTGCGCGGCAGGCGTGCAGTTCACCCAGACGCCCACCGACATGGGGCCCGTCACCGTAGCGGTGTTCGATGACACCTGCGGCAACCTGATCCAGATCGCCCAGAAACACTAGCGATGTTCAGGGCCCCACGGGCAGGCGCAAGGTCGCGCGCAACCCGTGTGGCGCCTGGTTGCGCAACTGCACGCTGCCACCCAGGCGGGTCATGATGGTGCTGACGATCGACAACCCCAGCCCGGCGCCATTGGTCGAGCCCTTGCTGTAGAAGCGCTCGAACACCCGCTGCTGGTCGACTTCGGCGATGCCCGGCCCTTCGTCATCGACACTGACCAGCAAGGCTTGGCCTTCGCGCTGCAGTGTCACGGTGACCCGACCGCCTGCCGGCGAATGGTCCACGGCATTGGCCACCAGGTTCTGCAAGGCGATACCCAACGCGCCAGCGTCGGTGTGCAAGTGGTAGTCGCCGGCGGCGATGTCCAGCGAAGGCTCCAGCCCGCGCTCCAGAATCCATGGGGTCAGCTCGGCCAGGGTCTCGGCCACCACGCCTTCCAGGTCCACCCGCGGCCAGTCACGCCGGCCTGGCCGCGGCTCCAGGCGGGCCAGGGTCAACAGCTGGTTGACCACCCGGGCAAGGCGGTCGACACCGCCCATCAGGAACTGCAGGGCCTTGTCCCGCTCGGCAGCGCTGTCTGCATTGAGGGCGTTCTGCGCATGCAGGCGCAGGATGGCCAAGGGCGTGCGCATCTCGTGGGCAGCGTCGGCGATGAAACGGTGCTCGCGGCGCAGCAGGTCATCGATCTGCCCGAGCAGGCGGTTGATCGCCGCCTGCATCGGTTCCAGCTCCTTCGGCAATGGCACCAGCTGCAACGGCTCGAGCGACTCGGCGTGGCGGGCGCGGATCACCCTGGCCATGTTCTGCAGCGGCCGCAGCCCCCAGCCAATGGCCGCCCACACCAGCAAGGCCAGGGCCAGGCTGCCGAACAGGAATGGCAACAGCGTGTGCCGCACGATGCGTTCGATCAGGTCGTCGCGCACGTCGTTGCGCTCGCCCACCCAGATCACCCAGTGTTTTTCCGGCACCGGCAAGACGAAACTGCGCCAACGGCGCCCGTCCACCACCACGTCGGCAAACCCTGGCACCCGCGGCGCCTGCCCCAGCTGCGGGGCGCTGGGCGTGTGCACCAACAGCCCGTTGTCGTCGGCCCACACCTGGAAGGCCAGCTTGCTCTCGTAGCGGTGCCCCACCTTGTGGTGCCCGGCCTTGCTCAAGGCCTCGTCGAAGGCACGGTACAACTCGTCACGGCTCTGCTCCTGCACCGGCAGGCTCATGATGCCCTGCAGCAGCCGGGCGTTCTGCGCCAGGTGGGCGTCGTACACCTCGTTAATTTCGTGGCGGCTGTCGTGGTAGTTGTACAGCGCCAGCAACCCGCTGCCGACCAGCAACAGCAGCATCACCCGCCACAGGGTGCGTTGGCGCAGCGAGCTCATGCCTTGCGTTCCACCAGGTAGCCGATTCCGCGCACGGTGCGGATCAGGCCGTTGAACAGCTTCTTGCGCAGGTGGTAGATGTTCACTTCCAGGGTATTGCTCTCCGGCTCTTCATCCCAGCCATACAGCAACTGGGTCAAGCGTTCGCGGGTGAACACCTTGCCTGGCTGGGCCAGCAATTCGTGCAACAGCAGGTATTCCTTGGGCGTGAGCACCACCGGCTGGCCCTGGTAGTGCACCTGTTGGCTGACCGGGTCCAGGCACACCCCGGCGTGTTCGATCAACACCCGCGCACGGCCACTACTGCGCCGCAGCAAGGCCCGCAAGCGGGCCTTGAGTTCGTTGAGGTCGAAGGGTTTGACCAGGTAGTCGTCGGCGCCGGCGTCCAGCCCGGCGATACGGTCCTCGGTGGCGTCCCGGGCGGTCAGCACCAGCACCGGCAGGCTCTTCCCGGCCGCACGCAGGCGCCGCAACAACTCGATGCCATCCAGGCGCGGCAAGCCCAGGTCGAGAATGGCCAGGTCGAACTCCTCGTGGCACAGGGCATGCAACGCGCTGGCGCCGTCCTGCAGCCAGTCGAGGGTATAGCCCTCGCGGCGCAGGCCGTCACAGATCCCCTCCCCCAACGCGGCATCGTCTTCTACCAGCAGCAGGCGCATGCTTAATCCTGTTTGTCCTTGATCGCTTTGAGTAAAGCATCGATTTCACCGCGCCGGCCCTGGTCGGCCAGCTCCCGCCCGGGCCGGGGCGGTGCCTGCAACGCCTTTTGCAGGGCGGCGCGGGCTTCGTCGTAGCGGTTCTGCCGGTACAGGTGGTCAGCCCAGAAGTAGTTGCTGTCGATACCGTCGGGGTTGATCGCCAGCGCCTGGCGCAGCATGGCCTCGGCCTTGGCTTGGTCGCCGAAGCTCAGCGGCCAGCCGGGCACCTGGTCGTACAGCGCGCCCAGGCTGGTGTAGGCCGAGCCCTGCAGGGCCTTGGGGTCCATGGCCAGGGCCTTTTCCAGGCTGGCGCGGGCGGCCTTGACCTTGCCCAGCGCGCCCAACCCGCCGGTGGCACCGGCCCAGCTGCTGTTGACGATGCCGTCCCAGATCAGCGGCTCGGCCGAGCCCGGGTGCTGGCGCACCAACGCCGCCGACTGCACCGCCAGGGCCTCGAACGCCCCGGCACGCTGGGCTTCGGGCAGGTCGTAGCGAATAACCGCCCAGCGCTGCTGGATGGCATTGAGTTGCTGGATACCGTTCTGGTCGAGGGCCCAGGTGAACGGGGCGATGGCCAGCAGGCCGGCCAGTATCAGACGTTTCATTTGCTCGACTCCTTGCTGTGCCAGGTGCTGTAGCGACGGATCAGTGGCAGTTGCTTGCGCAGGGCGCGGTCGACCACGCCCGGCAGCATGCCGTTAAGGCGCACGAAGAGTTTTTCCGGCCAGCCCAGGTACAGTTCGCTGCGCTCGGCCTGCACCGCGTCGAGCACTGCCCGGGCGACATCCTGCGGGTCATCGACGCCCACCTTCAACGCCTGGTTCAGGGCCTGCGCGGCGCTACTGTTCATCGTCGTGCGGGTGGTGCGCGGTGCGGCATACAGCACGTTCACCGAGGTGTCGGCAAGCTCGCGGCGCAATGCCTCGGAGAACCCGCGCAAGGCAAACTTGCTGGCGCAGTAGGTGGCATAGCCGGGGTAGCCGATGGAGCCGTAGATCGACCCCACGTTCACCACCAGCGCACTGGGCTGGGCGCGCAGCAGCGGCAGGCACAGGCGGGTGAGCTGCACGGCGGCCTTGATGTTGAGGTCGAACAACTCGTCGAGGGCGGCCTCGTCCATCTGTTCGAGCAAGGCGAAGCGGTTGACCCCGGCGGCGTTGATCAACAGGTTGCAACTGCCCATCGCCCGCGCCGCCTCCAGCACGTCACGGCGGCCTTCGGCGCAGCGCAGGTCGGCCTGCTGCCAACGCAGTTGCCCGGGGTAGCGCGCCATCAGTTCGGCCAGCTTGCCCTGCTGCCGGCTGACCGCCAGTACGCGGCCCCCGGCACTGCAAAGCTGGTCCGCCAGCTCCAGGCCGATACCACCGCTGGCGCCGGTGAGCACCGCCACGCAATCAGGCAAGCGCATGCTGTACCTCCTGCTGCGCGGCACGCGGCAGCCCTTCGAACATGGCGGTGTACAGGCGGTACACCACTTTGGCAGCGTGTATTACCGCCTGCTGGTCCTCGGCTTGGTCCAGGCGGTTCATCAGGCCACGGTAGGTGGCCATGTGGTCCTGGTCCAGGGCGCCATGGGAACTCAGGTAGCTGAACGCCTGGTCCGGCAGGCCGAGGCTGCCCTGCAGGGTACCGGCAGCCTGGGTAGCCAGGGCAATGCTGGTGCCTTCGAGCACGTTGACCATGCCGAACAGCCCGACCGGGTTGCCACGGGCAATCTGGTCGTAGAGAAAAGCCACCATCAGCTCGACAGGCAATGCCGGGCGGCCGCCCGCCACCTGGTGGGGGGCGCCACCGCAGGCGGCGATGTCATCGAGAATCCAGCGCTCATGGCCGTATTCCTCCTCGATGTACTCGCACACTGCGCCGCGCAGCCACTCCAGCCGCGCCGGCAAACGGGCCCCGCAGGCCATCATCAAGGGTACGGTGTGCCGCACGTGGTGGTAGGCCTGGGTCAGAAAGGCCACGTAGGCCTCGAGGCTGGCCTTGCCGGCCAGCGCGTCGCGGATGACCGGGACGCTGAACAATGCCGTACGCTCGTCGGCGGTTTCCTGCTGCAGCATGTCGAAGAAAAGCATGGCAAACCTCGTGAGTCATTGAAGGTCGGATAACAGGGACTGGTAACACCGCAGGATCTGTTCGCGGCGTGGCCGGCCGTTGGCGGTAAGGGTTTGCCCGGCGGCACTCAAGGGTTCGGGCAGGCGCTGCCAGGCGTGCACCCGGGCATAGTCCGGCAGGCCGGCATTGGCCTGACGGATGGCCTGTTCGAGGGTGTGGTCGTCAGCCTGCGGGTCCAGCGGCCAGATCAGCGCCAGGTTGTGTGCCAGGCCTTCGCCGTGAACGAACGCCTGGGCGATCACCCCGCCCTGGGTCAGTTCGGCCTCGACCCACTCGGGGTTGACGTTGCGCCCGAAGCTGGTGCTGTACTGGTGCTTCTTGCGCCCGGCCAGGTACAGGAAGCCGTCGCTGTCGAAGTGGCCCAGGTCACCGGTCGGCAACCACGTCTCGCTGAAGGGTGGCTCGCCCAGGTAGCCGAGCAACGCCGAACCGGCCACCTGCACTTCGCCGTCTTCGGCAATGCGCACCTGCACATGCGGCAGCGGCCGCCCGACACTGCCCGGGCGGTGCGCCCCGGGGCGATTGAGGCATACCACCGAGGCGCATTCGGACAAGCCATAGCCCTCGAACACCGGCAACCCGACGGCCTCGGCCCGGGCCAGCAGGCTCGGTGCCACCCGCGCGCCGCCCACCGCCACGAAGCGCAACGGGCCGACCCGCATCAGGCCGCGCTCAATGGCAGTGACCAGCCCAAGCAGCAGTTGCGGCACCAGGATCAGGCTTTCGGCACCACTCAAGGCGATGGCGCCCAGCAATTGCTTGAAGTCGACCTGGCTGGCACCGCGAAAGCCCAGTTGCGCCTGCGGGTACAGGGCAATGCTCGCCCCGGCCAGCAGGGCCGCGTACAGGCCCAGGTTCTCCAGCAGCACCGCCAGGGGCAATACCGCCAGGTACTTGCCTGGCGCCGTGGGCCGGCTGGCGGCCTCCAGTTCACGCGCTACCCGCAGCATGGCATCGGCGCTCAGGCATACGCCCTTGGGTGCACCGGTGCTACCGGAGGTGTATGTAATCTTCGCGGTACCCGGTGGCAAGGGTGCGGCCGCTGGCGGCTGCCGGCTCCAGAAGCGCTCACCGGCAATGAAGCCGCTGGCGTGCAAGTCGTCAGCGAAGGCCTCGTCGGCCAGCGCCAGCACCGCCCCGCTCTGTGCCAGGCAGTGGCGGCGCTGGGCACTGCTGAAGAACGCCGGCAGGATGACGATGGGGCGCGCCGCGAACAGCGCTGCCAGGTCCCAGAACAGCGCCTCGGGGCCGTTTTCCAGGGCCAGGGCGAAGGTGCCCGGTGGCTGCGCGCTCAACCAGGCCTGGCGTTGCTCGACCTCGTCCAGCAATTGTTGATAGGTGAATGGCCCGCCAAATCCCAGCAACGCCGGTTGTGCCCCTCGGTGACGGGCGTGCAGTTGCAACACTTCCCTGAACAGCTGGCATTCACGCGGCATGGCCGGCCTCCTGCACGCTCGCGGGCAGGCCCAGCCGCTCGAAAACGCCGCCGCGGGCCAGGGCTGCATGGCCGTAGCCGATGTTGCCGACGAACACTTGCGGGTGCTGCGCGTAGTAACTGCCCCAACTGTCGGCATCGCCGTTCAACCGGCCAGGGTCGGCCACGGCCAGCGCCGTGGGCACCAGGCCCAGGCGATGAAAGCTGTTGACCAGGGTCGCGGCACCGGTGAAGGCCACCCACTGCAAGCCGCGGGCGGCCAGCAACCAGGTCACGGCAATGATCATGATCCGCGCGCTGCCGGCGCTGAGCGCGGCCAGGTTGCCCACTTCGACCAACTGCGTACGGCTGACCGGGCTGGCCGACAGCCGGGTCACGGCCACTTCCAGCGGTTCATCCAGGTAACGCTCGATGAAGGTCGGGCCACTGCTGGCCAGGCGTATGCCGGCAGCGGCCATCAGGCGCCCGTGGCTGTCATGCAGGCCGAGCAGTTCAGGCAGGTAGTGCTGCACGTCGGCGTGGTGCGCGCAGGCAAAGCGGGCGTGGATGAACTGTTCCAGCTCGTCGCGCCCCGGCTCCCCCGGGTGTTTCAGTGTCATGTGGGCAAGGCGATCGCCGTGGCTGCCGATAGCCAGTGGAAACAGGCTGGCGCTGTCTGCCTGGGTCATGGCTGTCCCCCTTTCAAGTCAGGTCTCGGGGGCAGTATCAGGGGGCAATCTGAAGCCAATCTGAAGTGCTACATTTGCCATTGCCCTCATGCGCACCAACAAGGAAAACAGATGCGCCACGAATTCAGCGAAGTGCTCAACGACCTGGTCGACTACTTTCTGCTCGGCGATATCCAGCTGCTCGAGCGCTTCAAGCAACAACATGAATTGCCCGACGACCTGGCCCATGCGTTCACCCACGGCGACAGCGGCGACCAGGCCGTGCGCGAAGGGATTGTGCTGCCACTGGCCGGGGTCGATAACCTGCCCTACCGCATCCTGTTCACCCTGGACAACCACACCCCTGCCCTGCGCGAACCCGGCAGCCGCCTCAAGCACCGCCGCAATGGCTATGTGCTGCAGGTCGAGCACGGTGCGCTGATGCTGTACACCTGGCGCATCCTGCAGCACTTCACGCCCAAGACACTGGGTGACCTGATGGCGCGCTACCAGGTGCCGGGGCGGCCGATCATCGAGCTGGACAATGGCTGGTATGACGTGGAGGTGCTGGCGGGTGCGCTGGTGCGGGACGGGCTGTACGAGCCGGCGTTCGAGTTCGTGTTGAAGAAGCGCTGGAGCCGGGGCGAGGCTGCCGGGGTGGATACCGGGTATGCCTTTGGGTTGCGTGGCTATTTCGACTGATGGGTTGACTGTGCCGCCCTCTTCGCGGGTGAACCCGCTCCCACAGGGCACAGTGGTATCCCTGTGGGAGCGGGCAAGCCCGCGAAGAGGCCGGTACAGGCAGCCTCAACCTTCAAGTGTGGTTGATATCGCGGTCCTTGGTCTCCGGCAGGAAGAAGATCCCCAGCACCGCCGTCATCACCGCAATCACGATCGGGTACCACAAGCCGTAATAGATATCTCCGGTCGCCGCCACCATGGCAAACGCCACGGTCGGCAGGAAGCCGCCGAACCAGCCGTTGCCGATGTGGTAAGGCAGCGACATCGAGGTGTAGCGGATACGCGCCGGGAACAGCTCCACCAGCCAGGCCGCGATCGGGCCGTAGACCATGGTCACGTAGATCACCAGAATGGTCAGCAGCAACAGCACCATTGGGTAGTGGATCTTCGCCGGGTCGGCCTTTTCCGGGTAACCGGCTTCCTTCAACGCTCCGCTCAAGGTCGCGGTGAAGGCGTCGCTCTGTGCCTTGAAGTCCGCTGCCGCCAGGCCACTGCCATCAAAGCTTGGCAGCACCCGCTCACCAATGCGGATCTGCGCCACGTTGCCAGGCTCGGCCGCTTCGTTGGTATAGGGGATGGCCCGCTTGGCCAGCAGGCTCTTGGCGATATCGCACGAGCTGGTGAATTTGGCCTTGCCCACCGGGTCGAACTGGAACGCGCACTGGGCAGGGTCTGCCATCACCACCACCGGGTTCTGCTCCTGGGCGACGAACACGTCCGGGTTACCGTACTGGGTCAGTGCCTTGAAGATCGGGAAGTAGGTCAGCGCGGCGATGATGCAACCGGCCATGATGATTTTCTTGCGGCCGATGCGGTCGGACAGGCTGCCGAAGAAGATGAAGAACGGTGTGCCGATCAGCAGCGAACCGGCAATCAGCAGGTTGGCGGTCTGCGGCTCGATCTTGAGCATCTGCAACAGGAAGAACAGCGCATAGAACTGCCCGGTGTACCACACCACGGCTTGGCCGGCGGTGCCGCCGAGCAGCGACATGATCACCACCTTGAGGTTGTCCCAGCGGGCGAACGATTCGGTCAGTGGCGCCTTGGACGCCTTGCCCTCGGCCTTCATCTTCATGAACACCGGCGACTCGTTGAGCTGCATGCGGATGTACACCGAAATCGCCAGCAGCAATATCGACAGCAGGAACGGCACCCGCCAGCCCCAGGCCTCGAACACCTCGTTACCCATGGCCGTGCGGCAGGCCATGATCACCAGCAGCGAGAGGAACAGCCCCAGGGTGGCCGTGGTCTGGATCCAGGCGGTGAAGAAACCGCGCCGGCCCTTGGGTGCATGCTCGGCCACGTAGGTGGCCGCGCCGCCGTACTCGCCACCCAATGCCAGGCCCTGCAGCAGGCGCAGGCTTATGAGGATGATCGGCGCGGCCACGCCGATCGTGGCGTAGCTGGGTAACAGGCCCACCACAGCGGTGGACAGGCCCATGATGACGATGGTGATGAGGAAGGTGTACTTGCGCCCGATCATGTCGCCCAGGCGGCCGAACACGATGGCGCCGAATGGCCGCACGGCAAAGCCGGCGGCAAAGGCCAGCAAGGCGAAGATGAACGAGGTGGTTTCATTGACCCCGGCAAAGAAATGCTTGGCGATGATCGCCGCCAGGGAGCCGTATAGGTAGAAGTCGTACCATTCGAATACCGTGCCCAGGGATGAGGCGAAGATGACCTTGCGCTCCTCCCGGGTGATACCGCGTTGGGGCGCGCTGCCCGTGGATGTGCTGTCGAGAACCGCCATGGGGTGCCTCCGTCTTGTCGTCATGCAGGCCGGGAGCACCTCAAATCTTTTTCACCATCGCACCCAGGCCCTGGGGGGCTTGCTTTGGATATGCGAAGCACGACGAGGCAGGCCGCCTCGGATCGCAGCAAGGTAACTGAAGCATAATAGGCTTTGCCGGGATATCCACTTGAGCTTGCGCGATCCGTGTAGGAGCGGCCTTGTGTCGCGAATGGGGTGCGAAGCAGCCCCAGGATTTCAGCGTACCTGCACAGATTGTCGGGGCTGCTTTGCAGCCCTTTCGCGACACAAGGCCGCTCCTACAGGGACCGTGTCAGCCTGGGGAAGGTCAGCGCAAGAACTGCAGGACTTCCGCCAGTACTCGCTCGGCCTGCTCCCGATGCGGCACATGGCCACAACCTTGCAGCAGGCGCATCAACCCCGGGCCGCCAGCCAGCGCCACCAACCGCGCAAGCTGCCGGGGTGGGCGTCGGAGCGGCCAAAGCCCAGGCGATCGTAGGCGATTACCCGGTGCCCGGTGGTTTGCGCAAGCTGCGTCGGGAACTCGCGCCACAAGGCAACGCAACCCAGCGAATCGTGCAGCAGGACGATCGGCGCGCCCTGCGCCTGCAGCGGCGCCCACTCCTGGGCGAACAGCTTGCCTTGTGCGGTGTCGATCCAGTGCTCGCGGGTGTGCAGGTTGCTCATGGAGCCTCCGTTGCCGGTACCGGCCCTTTCAGCTCGACCTGGTTGCCATCGGGGTCGTAGCAGTACAGCGACAGCCCCTCGCCTTCGGCGCCATAGCGTTTTTCGGCAGGTTCGACTTCAACCCCCGCAGCTTGCAGGTAGGCCGTAAGTGCAGCCTCGTCGAACGGCTCGATGCGCAGGCAGAAATGGTGCAGGTTGCGCCCCTCGGCTCCCGGCGCCGCCCCACCAGGCTTACCCAGGGGACCGTCCAGGGTCACCAGGTCGATCATCGCCGTGCCCGTGGCCAGGTGGACCATTCCCAGGTCTTCGCGCACGCGGCTGACCGTGCAGCCGAGCAGTTGGGTGTAGAAAGCGACGCTGCGCTCCAGGTCGCTGACCCGCAGGACGAGGTGGTCGATGTGCTTGATGACGAATGGTCGCATGCCAAGGCTCCTTGTGGCCGCTGGATTCCTGTGGGAGCGGGCGTGCCCGCGAATCAGGCGCTGCGGTGAATGGCACGGGCTTCGCCCGCTCTCATGGAACTGCACATAACTCATTGAATTAGCAGAGCCCCTGTGGGAGCGGCTTTAGCCGCGAACACCGGCGCAGCCGGTGCCATGCACCGCGTTGGATTCTTCGCGGCTAAAGCCGCTCCCACAGGGTACGAGGATCGCTTGCAAATTCAGTTATCTGCGCGACAGCGCAGCCCAAAGAGCTGGACAACCTCCCACAAGGGATCACGCAAGCCCGATGAGATTCACCACCATAGCCCACGTGCGCATGGCATGACCATATTCAGTTACTCGTTTACCAACCGTTGCAGCACGCCCCCTTCATGGCGGGCGAGGATGCGCAGCAGTTGATCGACCAGCGCCCGGTCCGGCGCATCCAGGTGGAAGTGATGCCCGCCCGGATGCCAGGAGATCTTTGCCTGGCTGGGCAAGGCCGCCTGGCGCCGGGTAAAGGCCTCACCGGTGAATGCCCCCTGGCGGCCGAACAGCAGGTACAACGGGCAACGGATCTGGCTGAGCAGGTCGCAGGCTTCGCGCTCGGTCAGCGGCATGGGTTCGGGCAGTACCAGGCGTGGGTCGTGGCGCCAGCAATAGCCCTCGCCCAGTTGCAGCAGGTCACGCAGCGCCAGCAGCCGTGCCGCCTCTTCCGACAGCCCGGTATCCAGGCGCTCGCGGCGTTGTGCCAGGGCCGTGTCCAGGTCCTCGAAACGGCCGACGTCCGGCTCGGCAAAACCCTGCAACTGGCTGCGCTGCACCATTCGCTTGAGCCGGTAGGCCCGGGCCAGGTGCTGCACGCGGTCGTCCTCGGCCACCGTGAACGGTGCGCCCATGCCGTCGAGGAAGGTCATGCTGGCAATACCGCTGGTCATGGCCGCCAGCAGCGACGCCACCCCGGTGCCCATGCCATGGGCCAGCACATGGAATTGCGCCAGGCCCAGGCTGTCGGCCACCGCCAGCATGTCCTCGGCATGTTCCCACAGGTAGTAGCCACTGTCGTGGCGGCGATGGTCCGAGCGGCCGTGGCCGACCAGGTCGGGGGCGACCACGAAGCAGCCGTCGAGCATCGGTGCCAGGCGCTCGAACGAGGCGGCGTTGTCCAGCCAGCCATGCAGGGCCAGCACCGGGATGCCGTCCTCCGCGCCCCAGGTCCGTACCGCAATTTCAATACCGTCGAGGTCCAGCAGGTGATCCTTGGGACTGCACAGCGAATGCATCGTAGTTCTCCCTGATAGAGCGCCGGCCCATGGCCAGGCATCACATGACACCGACCCATACCCCACACGCCGGCGTCATCCACACGACATGCCTACCCCATGCCTTGCGCCACCATCTCCCAACAGCCCTGCCCGCGCTGCTCCCCTACCGACGCTCTCGTGCACAGGACCGACCTGTGGATTCAACTAAATACCACCGCATGCCGAGGCGAAACCTGTCGACTGGCGCCTCCATTGATCACGGAGTATTCAGCATGACCAGCACACCCGTGCCTTTCCATCAGGCCCAGATTGTCCGTAACCTGCCTACCTGGTGCCGAACGATGCACCCCGACCATACCCGCCGCGTCGTGCAGAGCGCGCGCAAGGACTACCTCGACGAAAACGGCTCGCCTTACGCCTGGTACGCTGCGGCCAGCGATGAAGACCAGGCGCGTTTACGACAGCTGATCAGCGCCCGCAATGCCGGGTTCAAATCGCTGCGAATCTTGCTCGAGGACTTAAAGCAGATCAGCGAATTCTGCAAGCCTTTGCTCGAGGGCCGGTTGGGCCCGGATGTCGAAGTGGACAAAGCCCAGTACCTGCACCAGCCGTTCAAGGTGTACACCACGCTGGAAAATGTCCCAGGCCTCGATTTTTCACTTGGCGGTGACGATACGTACATCAAGCGCCCCGAAGGGCCGCCACAGAAGCGCTCGCTGCTGGAAGCCGCACTGCACAATTTCGAAGGCCCCGACGAAGTGGGCCCGTTCGACACCCTGACCCTTGGCCCGGACAACGTCGACTCACTTCCAGGGCTCGAGCCCGAAGCGTTCGTGAACCTTTGCCGAAGCCTGGACCTCGGCCAGCAGTATCAAGACCACCTGCAGGGCATTTATGAAGGCGCCAGAAAGGCCGCGATCGAACAGCAGTGGATCAATGCAAGCCAACAGGCACTGAAAACCGAGGCAATGATCGCCTACCTCAAGGGTCTGTTGACGCTCAAAGGCCACAATGCTCTGGTACAGCTATGCGACAACGAAAGCACGCCGCGTTACGGCGAACACAAGCTTCGCTGCTGGCGCTTCAGCCTGTTCGGCATCCCGCTTCATGGCGTACTGCTGATAGGCCCCGATGAAGCCGACCAGACCAACCCCTGCATGCTCTACATTCCCCAGGATGCACAACACCCGCTGAGGGAGTTCGCTTCTTTGCAAAAGGCCGGTGCTCACATACGTCAACGCCTGCTGCAAACCACGTTTCGACAGCACTTGATCAGCTTCGCTGACAAGGACCACCAGGTCGAGTTCAGCCGCAAGCTCGAACATGCCCTGTTCGAGCAGGGTACCTCCACGCGCAGACCCAAGGACAAGCCTGAACTGCACTTCAAGCGAACCCGCCTGGCGCTTCCCATCTGGCAGGTGCTTTACAAAGACCACAAGCGTCGCCTCATGGCAACTGCCAGAACGATCGCGGTACCAACCGCCGATGCCGATGCCAAGGCACGCAAGGAACGGCTGCAACACTGGCTGGACGCAGGCATGAACGTTCTGAACGTGGCCGCCTTCTTCGTGCCTGGGCTGGATGCCGCGATGCTTGGAGTATTCGCCTACGACCTCATGGATTCGGTGTTCACCGGGTTCGAAGCCTGGGAAGAAGGCGATACCCAGGAAGCGCTGCAACAACTCGAGTCGCTGGCCATCAATGCCGCCGTTGTTGCCGGCTTCGCCGCCGGCAGCAGCGCGCTCAAGGCATCGGGGTTCGTCGATGCGCTGGAAAGTGTATTGAAAGGTGGCCGCGAACGGCTTTGGCACCCAGACATGGGCCCTTACAGCACCTCGGACTCCTTGCCAGTCGGAGTGCCGACAAATTCCGAAGGGCTCTACATCTTCGATGGCAAAAGCCACGTCTGGCTGCAAGGCAAACTGTATGAGGTGTTCGAAACCGGCGGGCAGTGGCATGTGCGTCACCCGAACGCCCCCGATGCCTACGCCCCTGCCTTGCGCTACCTCGGCGACCAGCGTTGGCAATTGGCCCATGACAACCCGCTCGAATGGGACGATGCGCAGTTGCTCGAAGGGCTGGGCCAATTCAGCCAGGGGCTGGATGCATCGGAGCAACTTGCCGCCTTGCGTATAACCGAGGTCGATGCAGACACCTTGCGTCACAGCCAGGTCAACGGTTCGCGGCCCCCGGCTCTGTTGGCCGATGCCTTGCTGCGCCTGCGACTGACCAACGACGTGCAGACCATCATCACCCGAGTACGTCACGGCCTGCCTTTGGCTGCGCATATGAACTTCGCGCTGCCCGAACTGGTACAGATGCCTGGTTGGCCTGCGCATTACAGGCTGAAGGTCTTCACCGGTGCCGAAAAATGGGGAGAGGCGGTCTACTTCGGAGCGGAGCCAAAAGCCGACACGTTGCAGATAGAGATCGGCCGCGAAGAGCTTGACAATGGCGAACTGAGCAAGGTTGTCCTGGCGGGGATGGATGAAGATGTCATAGAGCAGTTACTACCCGATACGCCAGCAGAGCAGCGTCCGAGCGCCCTTGACGAGCTGTTGGCCAACCGCCTGTCAGCACGCCGTCGCGAAGTCTTCGCGAGCATGTTGAAAAGCCATCGGGTACCGCTTGGCGACGAAGCGAAGACCTTGGGCCGCCAGTTCCCCGGTTTGCCTGACAATGCCCTGGAAGAGCTCGTCGCGCATGCCGACAGCGCCGAACGCGATCGACTGAAAAGCGGACGTGTGCCCTTGCGCGTGGCTGAAGAAGCCCGCTACCTGCAGGCCCGCGCTCGCCTCGATCGTGCCTTGACCGGCCTGTACCGAGCAGACCTGGCCAATGATGACAGCCAACTGCTGCGCGATGCATTGGTAGCCGAAAAGCCGCAGGCGACTGAGGCCGAAGTTTTCGCCAGCGCCGTCGCCGACCGCTCGGGCTGCGCCGCACTGCTGGGCCAGCAGCCAATCAAGCCAGGCTTTCGCTCGCCCATGCGCCTGGCACATGGACGATTCGGTTACCCACTCAGTGGCCGAGGAACAGGCCCGATCGGCGCATACGCCGCAATACGTCGGCTCAAATCACTTTTCCCCTCGCTGAAGAGCAACGAGATCAACGCCCTGAGGGGCGAACTGAGCCAGACCGGTGATCTCGGCTCGGCAATTCGACAACTGGAAACAGAGTGGAGAGATCTGAATAGCTATCTGGAGGCGTGGTACAAGAGCCCACACGACATCTTCGAGCGCCTCGATCGACAAAGATGCACTGATCGCCTCATCGAGGCTTGGCAGCGGAAGGGTCGCACGCTCGAGCTGGAGCGTATTCGGTTACCCGAGTTGCCAGCGATCACAGCCAGCCTGCCCCACATCCGTGAGCTCAAGCTGAACGAGCTTCAGCTGCAACGACTGGACAGCACGTTCCTGTCACGTTTCCCCAACCTGCAAGTGCTGGAAGTCACCAACAACCGAGAAATCGACGGGGAAGCGCTGTTCCAGGCACTTGAATCGGTGCCCAGGCTGCGCACGCTGGACCTGACCAACAACACCCTTGCTACCCTCTCGCCCACCGCACAGCGAGTGCTGGCAGCGATGCCAGACCTGCGCCAGCTGAACCTGCGGCGCAACCAGTTGACACTGGATGAAGCGACATTGACTTTCCTTTGCGGCCGACCACTGGATGTCCTGAGGCTGGGGCACAATCGCATCACGCTCGATGAAAACCTCGCCACGCGCTTTCAGGACATGATCCATCCGCAGCAACTGGAGCTGGACTTCAACCCGCTGCAGAACGCCCCTGATGTGCGCTACATGGCGCGGTTGCAGCACCTGAACCTCTCCGACGCTCATTTGCAGGCATTTCCCCAGGGCTTGAGCACCCTGATGAACCAGTCACAGTACCAGTTGCGCTACCTGGACCTTTCATCCAACCGCATTCGCCAAGTTCCGGACCTGGCAAGCATCCTGCGCAGTCCGTATGCGCGAGACGTCGCCGCCCGCTTGCCCGAGCGCCGCTGGCTGTTCAACTACAACAACCTCGAGGCCGAGTCGGCCAGTCGGCTACGAGCCAGCGGCGTCAATATTTTCGAGCACACGCCGGAAAGGCCAGAGTGGCAAGGGCTCTGGCGCGATTCCGCGACCGACCATCAGCTGCAGTTGTGGTCCGACCTGTTCGATCAGAACGACAATGGCGACCTGCAAGCGGTGTTGGAGCGCCTGACCAACTCAGTGGAAGCGCGAAGGGATCCGGATGGCCTGCGTGCGCGAGTGTGGGAACTGTTGGAGCACGCCCATGGGGACACGGCGCTGCGCGAGCGTTTGAACGAGGTGGCGCAATCCTTCCCGCCAACTTGCGGTGATGCCGGCGCCGAAGCATTCAGCGCTCTGGAAGTGGAATTGCTGGCCAACCAAGTGTCTGGGTGGGCACAGGACACGGCCAAGCCGCTGCTCGACCTTTATCGCAAGCTGTACCGTCGCGAGAAAGTCAACGAACTGGCCGATCGCATCAGCCTGCAACGCAGTTCGCGCAAGCGGGCGCTGCAGGAGCATGCCGGTCAGTTACCGGACCGTGACGTGCTGGACGTCGCGGCGGCGTTCCCCGATGCGGACCTGGCAACAGGCCTGGTAGACGATATCGAGGTCCGCCTGGCACTGCGCCAGTCCTTGAGCGGAAAGCTCGATTTCCCCGAACCCAGCAGCGGCATGCTCTATCGCAATGCCGCAAGGATCAACCAGCAAATCATCGACAACGTTCGCGCTGCCGTGCTCGAACTCGATGCCGACACCAGCGCCAGGCAGCAGTGGGTGAGCGAACAGCCGGTCTGGGTTGACTACCTCAAGCGCCAATATGCCAGCCAGTTCGAGGCCATTACCGACTTCTGGCGCCCAGGCCTCGATTACCTCTTTTATTGCCTGGACGAAAGCCAGGAGCCGATCACCTACCTGGACGACGCGATAATACGTGCATTGGCCCCGGAATTGCCTACCCCAGCCCTGGACGAAAACGGCGCGCTACGTCGTGTGCCTCTCAAAGAGGAAGCGTATGTAAAGGCTACGAACGCCTTGACCCAAGCCCGGCAGGAGGTGGAAGCCGGGCTACTGCTGAGCCTTACCCGGCAAGCAGACATCCTCGATGCCTGAACACTGATCAATGACCTCGCAGGTCTTCGAAGAAGGCCTGCCGCCCATCCACCTGGCTCGACGCACGCGGCGCTGCCGCCGCCTCTGCGTTGGCCGCCTCCACATGCCAATAGCAGTGCCTGACCGCGCGGGTCACCGCCACGTAGGCCAGGCGCTGCACCTCCTCCTTCTGCGCGGTATCGAACGGTTGGGCATCACCGGCCTTGCCCAGCCCGGCCTGGCGATACACCTGGTTCTTGTAGGGTGAACTGGTCAGGTACTGGCAGTCGCCCAGCATGAACACTGCATCGGCCTGCAAGCCCTTGGCACTGTGGTAGGTCAACTGGCGCATCCGGCGCTGCTCGGCCGGCAACGCCGCTTCGGCGTGCAGCACGCCTTGCAGGTGCTCGTTCATCAGCGCCCTGTCGCTGCCCTTGCGGTAAAGCATCATCACCGTCTCGCCACGCTGGTAGTGCTCGATCAGCGTTTCACCCAGGGCTGCCTCGTCACGGTCGAACACTTTTACCGGCGAGCCTGGCAACTCGGCCGCCGGGCCACTGGCCCGGGCTTTCTTGCCGGCAATTGCCGGGGTGCCCTTGACCAAGTGTTCGGCCGCGTCGATCACCTGCTGCTGGCAACGGTAGTTGTCGACCAGCATCACCCGGGTGTTGGCCGGCGACGGGAAGGCCTTGGTGAATTCCATGAAGTACTTGGGCGAACTGCCACGCCAGCCGTAGATCGACTGCCAGTCGTCGCCCACGCACAGCAGCGACGAGTGCTGGGCATGGCGGCCGGTGTGCATCGCCGGGCCGCGACGTCGGATCTCGGCGAGGCTGGCGCGCAGCCAGCTGACGATCTGCGGTGACACGTCCTGGAACTCGTCGATCATCAGGTGCGCCAGCGGCCGCAGCAACGGGTCGGGCAGCAGTTGCAGGTTTTCCGGGTTGTTCTCGCCGAACAAGGCGAACATGCGGTTGTAGCTCATCACCGGCGGCGACTGGTCCAGCAGGTGCGCCTCCAGGGCCTTCCAGTACAGGGCCAGGGCCTCGAAGAACAGCGCATCGCTGTCGCCGGACGGGAAGCTCATCGCCGCCACGGCAGTGTTCACCTCCAGGCCGAGGTTCTCGATGAAATTCGCCGCACCGACAAAGGCATCAAGCAGTGGCGCCGGGGCCAGTTCGCCCTTGACCTTGTATTCGAAGCCGGGGCCGGCCACGGCATCACCGGCCAGCGAGGCTGCCAGGCGCCGAGCCATGGCGTAGTTGTCGAGCCAGATCAGCGGCTGGTCGCAGAAGGCCTGCAACAGGGTGCGCTTGACCGCCCACTCGGCACGCACTGCCAGCTTGGCGCCGGGGCGCTGGTACTGCGCGCTTTCCGCCGGGTCGAAGCCCAGCACGAGCAAAGGCCCCTGGCCGGCCAGACGGCCATGCACATGGAAGCGGCTGCCACGAATCTGGATGGTTTCGCGGCAGGGTTCGATGCCTTTGATCGGCCAGGCGCCGGCGGCGAACCACAGGTCTTCGATCACGTCGCACAGCTCTTCGTCGCGCTGGGCAGCCAGCTGGGTTACCTGGGCGCGCTTCTGCACATCGGGGTTGTTCGGGTCCAGCGGCTTCAGCTGCAGGGCTTCGCTGCGCAACAGGCCGACCAGCTCGGCAAAACGCGGGCTCTCGCCCAGCAGCGTGCTGTAGCACTGGTTCAGCTGCTGGCGCTGGGCATCGTTCAGGCGCAGGTCGAACGGGTTGCTCTCGGCCTCGGCCTCACGACCGACCGGCATCTCGTTACCCAGCGTTTCGAACGCGCGCACCTGGCCAAAGCCCGGCAGGCTGCGCACCAGCGGCAGGATGCGCGAATGGAACGTGCGCACCAGCTCGCGGGCCTGCAGCGGTTGCAGGTTGATCTGCCACAGGGCGAACACCTGCAGCAGGCGCTTGATGAAGTCTTTGCGCGACTCGCGGGTGAAGGTGACCACGGTCATCGCATCCAGCTCGTAGCCCAGGTAGTGGCGCAACAGCAGGATGCGCAGCACCAGCGAGGTGGACTTGCCCGCCCCGGCCCCTGCCACCACGCAGGTGGACGGTGTGTCGCTGAATATCAGCTTCCACTGCGCGGCACTGGGTTGCGCCTCGGCGGGCAGGCGCTGGGCGACATCGGCCTTGAAGCGCTTTTTCAGCTCGGCAGTCAGGGGCAGGCGCCAGTCATCGAACAGGTTGTCATCCCGGCCCGGCACCGCGGCGGTGTCGGGCCGGGTATCGCGGATCACCAGCACCTGGCGCCCGGCCTCGTAACCTTCCACCCGCCCGCGTTCGAACCCTTCACGCACGCCATCGGCATGGCCACTGCGCTGGCCGCTGGCGTGGCCGAGGAACCAGGAGTCGCGGTGCTGGGCCTGCAAGCGGGTCAGGCCGCGCCCCAGCAGGCGGGCCGCCAGGCGGCGAAACCAGGGCAGCTGGGCAGGAGGGGTAAGGTCGGCAGGGGCCTGGGGTTGCTCGTGGGCCACGGTCACTCCGTTGAAAAACAAAATCAGCGGGCATGTTCGCCGCATCGACAAAAAATCGCCAGCGAATGCTTGCAGATCAGTGGATTAGGCGATGAAGCGGATAAAACACTCCATCGCCATCAATCTATTTTACTGATTGTTTTAAGCCGATATTTACGCTTATTTTCGATGCTTCTTTGACGCATCATGGCCTCATTCCACTGATTCAAGGAGCACGACCATGCTGCAACTGCGACCGTTCGAAAGCCTCGGCCACGCCAACCACGGCTGGCTCGACGCCCACCATCATTTCTCGTTTGCCGAGTACTACGACCCGGCGCGCATGCACTGGGGCAACCTGCGGGTGTGGAACGACGACCTGATCGCTGCCGGCAGCGGCTTCCCGCCGCACCCGCACCGCGACATGGAAATCATCACCTATGTGCGTGAAGGTGCGATCAGCCACCAGGACAGCCTGGGTAACAAAGGCCGTACCGAAGCCGGGGACGTGCAGGTGATGAGCGCCGGTACCGGCATCGTGCACAGCGAGTACAACCTGGAAGACGTCGACACGCGTATTTTCCAGATCTGGATCGTGCCGGAGCGCACTGGCGAAGCACCGCAGTGGGGTAGCCGGCCGTTCCCCAAAGGTGAGCGTGGCGAAGGCTTCGTGACCCTGGCCAGCGGCCGTGCGGGCGATGAGGACAGCCTGCAGATCCGCACCGATGCGCGGCTGGTGGCTGCCACCCTGCGTGCCGGTGAAACTGCCGAGTACCGCTTCGATGCCGCACGCCGGGGCTACCTGGTGCCGGCCAAGGGGCTGGTGGAGGTCAACGGGCTGCGTGCCAAGGCGCGCGATGGCGTGGCGATCGAGCAGGAGGAGGTGCTGCGGGTGACCGCCATCGAGGACAGCGAGATCGTGCTGGTGGATGTGGCCTGAGGCCTGTCCTTGCAAGTTCGCATGTAGGTGTTCCCCTGTGGGAGCGGCCTTGCGTCGCGAAAGGGCCGCAAGGCGGCCCCGGCAATTTCGGCTGTGATGCCGAGATCCTGGGGCCGCTACGCAGCCCTTTCGCGACGCAAGGCCGCTCCCACACGATCACCACGGCCCGATAAGACCATGCTTTAACCTGTGGCAGATTACCCAGCCCTTTGGGCTGCGCTGTCGCACAGATAACTGAATTCGCAAGCGATCCTCGTACCCTGTGGGAGCGGCTTTAGCCGCGAAGAATCCAACGGGGTGCATGGCACCGGCTGCGCCGGTGTTCGCGGCTAAAGCCGCTCCCACAGGGTCCCTGCTAATTCAATGAGTTATGTGCAGTTCTATGAGAATGGGCCTGCAAGCGCTAGCCTGGTACAGCCACTTCGGCGAGCACCTCGGCCGAGGTGGTGACCTGGCGGAAGTGATGCTTCCAAAGGTCGATGCCCAGCTTGCCCGACCTGTCGAGCGAAGAGCCTACCGTCATGTCGGTGACCAGGGTGGGCATCAGCCCCGCATCGAACAGGGCGAAACCGGCGGCCAGCACACAGGTTTCGGTCTGCAGCCCACATATCAGCACGCGCTCCACACCCAATTTCTTGATGTAGTCGATAGCCTCGGCGCTCTGCCCGTAGCCATGCTTGACGAACACCTGGTCGGCCTCGACCAGGCTGTCGTCCTCGGCCGCCGGGTGCCAGCCAAGCTGGCGCTCGAACGGCGTGACCTGTTCGTCGTGCAACTCGACCGAGGCGATGGTGGGGATGTTCGCCGACAACCGGCGCAGGCCATCGACCAGCCACTCGGGCGGGCTGAAGGTGGACTGGACATCGACAATGAGCAAAACCTGGCGCATGGGCGGATTCCGGGCATGGGCAAAGGCGCGGAGTATAACGCGATCGCCTGTGGCAAAGGCCTCAATGCCACCCTGCCAGGCTGTCCCCCTGGCGGAAGAATGCCCTCAGGTGCTCGACGAAGCACGACACCTTGGCCGACAGGTTCAGGCGTTCCAGGTACACCGCATAGATATCCGCAGGCGGCGTGTGGTAATCGCCCAGCACCTCCACCAGGCGCCCGCTGCGCAGGTGGTCGGCCAGGTTCCACTCGGCCCGCAGCAGGATGCCCTGCCCGTCCAGCGCCCAGTTCAGGGCGACCTCGCCATCGTTGGTACTGAGGCTGCCATGCACCTTCACCGACTCGCTCTGCTTGCCGCGGCTGAGCCGCCAGATACCGAACGCGGCGTCGTTCTGGCGCAACACGATGCAGTTGTGGCTGGCCAGGTCCTTTGGCGATTCGGGGGTACCGTGGGCTTCCAGGTAACTGGGCGATGCGCACAATCGGCGGCGGTTGGCCGCGATCTTGCGGGCGATCAGCCGCGAGTCGGGCAGCTCGCCAAAACGGATGGCCACGTCGATGGCATCGTTCGGCAGGGCAATGGGGCGGTCGGTCAGGTGCAGCTGCACCTCCACCTCGGGGTAGCGCTTGGCAAACGATGACACCGCCGGCCCCACGTGGGTACGGCCAAAGCCCAGCGGCGCATTGACCCGCAGCAAGCCCTTGGGCTCGGCGCGGCTGCTGGACACCTGCCGCTCCATTTCCTCGATCTCGCCCAGTATGCGCTTGGCATTCACCAGGTAAGTCTCGCCCTCGGCGGTAAGGCTGATGCTGCGTGTGGTGCGGTTGAGCAGGCGCACGCCCAGGCGCTGTTCCAGCTGGGCCAGGCGCTTGGAGACCGCTGGCGGGGTCAGGTTCAGTTCGCGAGCAGTGCCCGCCAGGCTACCCACCCTGATCAGCTGGGTGAAGAACGCCAGTTCCGATACCGGATTCATAATTAACCTGAGGGAAACAATGAGTTGAATTTCATTGTATTACAGCATTTTTGAAAAACCATTACCTTTTGCCCTGCGTGATTCACCACAAGAAAGCTGGGCTCTTCGGCCGCCAAGGCCAGGTGTGACCTGCACCCCTCACGAGCAGCCCGGCCGCCAGATAAATCCGACTCACAACAATAATTCGGAGACGGCAATGGCCAAGCGATTGTTCGGCAAGTTGTTCGGCAAGCTCTACGTACAGGTATTGATCGGCGTAACCCTCGGGGTGCTGATCGGGGTGTTCTGGCCACAGGTTGGCGCTGACCTGAAGCCCATTGGTGATGCCTTCATCAAACTGATCAAGATGGTCTTCGCCCCGATCATCTTCGCCACGGTGGTGCTGGGCATCGCCAAGATGGAAAACATGAAGGAACTCGGCCGCGTCGGCGTGCGCGCGCTGATCTACTTCGAAGTGCTGTCCACCTTTGCCTTGGTACTGGGGCTGGTGGTGGTCAACATCGTGCAGCCCGGCCAGGGCATGAACGTCGACCCTGCCACCCTGGATGCCAAGAGCATCTCCACCTACACCGCCGCGGCAGCCGGCAACAGCGGCGGCTTCATCGATTTCCTGCTGCATGTGATACCCGGCAGCGTGACCGATGCCTTCGCCAAGAACGAGATCCTGCCGATTCTGCTGTTCAGCACCCTGTTCGGCATCGCCCTCTCCCACCTGGGCCCGCGCGGCAAGCCGATGGTGGATGTGCTCGAAGCGTTCTCCCACGGCATGTTCTTCATCGTCGGCATGATCATGCGCGTGGCACCGCTGGCCGCCTGCGGGGCCATGGCCTTCACCGTGGGCAAGTACGGGCTGGGCTCGATCGTTTCGCTGGGCAAGCTGATGGCGACCATGTACCTGACCTGCTTCCTGTTCGTGGTGGTGGTGCTGGGCGCCATTGCCCGGCTGTGCGGCTTCAACCTGTGGAAGTTCCTCAAGTACCTCAAGGAAGAACTGTTCACGGTACTGGGTACCAGCTCATCCGAGTCGGTGGTACCGCAACTGATGAACAAGCTGGAAAAGGTTGGCGTGTCCAAGCCTGTGGTCGGCCTGGTGATCCCCTCGGGCCTTACCTTCAACCCGGACGGCCAGTGCATCTACTACACCATGGCCGCCATCTTCATCGCCCAGGCCACCAACACACCGTTGACCCTGATGGACCAACTGATCGTGCTGGGTGTGCTGCTGCTCACCTCCAAAGGCTCTGCAGGCGTAACCGGCTCGGGCTTCATCACCCTGGCCGCGACCCTGGCGACCATGGACAACATCCCGGTGGCCGGCATGGTCCTGCTGCTGGGCGTGGACCGCTTCATGTCCGAAGCCCGGGCCATCACCAACACCATCGGCAACGCGGTCGGCACCGTGGCCATCGCCAACTGGGTGGGTGCGCTGGACAAGCAGCGCATGGCCCAGGCCCTGGACGGCCAGCTGCCGGCCGACCCCGAACCCGAGGCTGCTGCGCCGCACCCTGCCCTTGCACGCATGGAGGCCGGCACACCCGCACCCTGACCTTTCGAAAAACAGCAAAAAGAACCCGCCCTGTGATGCAGTGAGGAAATAATCATGGACAAAGAAACAGCCGTGTCATCGCTTACCGACGTGATGGCCAAGTTCACCGCCTATATCGGCAAGCGCCTGCCCCGCGACGTCAAGGAAAAGACCGCCAAGTTGCGCGCCGCCGAAACCAACCCGCTTGCCATCGCCGTGTACGACTCGATGGCCGACAACCAGGAATACGCCGACAAGCTCAACCGGCCCAGCTGCCAGGACACCGGCGTCATCCAGTACTTCGTCTCGGCGGGCGCGCGCTTCCCGCTGCTGGGCGAGATGGAAGGCATCCTCGAGAACGCCACCAGGGAAGCCACCATCCAGGGGCCGCTGCGCCACAATGCGGTGGAAACTTTCATCGAGAAGAACACCGGCACCAACACCGGCTCGAAGATCCCGTGGCTGGACTGGGAAATCATCCCCGATGCCGACTACGCCATCGTCGACGTGTACATGGCCGGCGGCGGCTGCACCCTGCCTGGCTCGGCCAAGGTACTGATGCCGGGGCAAGGCTATGAAGGGGTGACCGAGTTCGTCTTCGATGTCATCACCTCGCGCGGTGTCAACGCCTGCCCGCCACTGCTGGTGGGTGTAGGGGTATCCACCTCGGTGGAGACGGCGGCACGCCTGTCGAAGAAGGCCATCCTGCGCGAAGTGGACTCAAGCCACCCCAACGAAAGCGCGGCGATGATGGAAAAGCTGCTGGAGGAAGGCCTCAACGAAATCGGCATCGGCCCGCAGGGCCTGACCGGCAACAGCAGCGTGATGGGCGTGAACATCGAGTCTTCGGCCCGCCACCCGTCCACCATCGGTGTGGCGGTGTCCACCGGCTGCTGGGCGCACCGCCGCGGCAAGATCCGCATCAACGCCGACCTGTCCTACGACATCCTCTCGCACGAAGGGGTAGTACTGTGAAAAAGATCCTGAGCACACCTATCAGCGACGAAGACCTGGCCAACCTCAACGTGGGCGATGTGGTCTACCTCACCGGCCAGCTGGTGACCTGCCGTGACGTTGCCCACCGCCGGCTCATCGAGCTGGGCCGCGAGCTGCCGGTCGACTTGCGCGGCGGCGCGATTTTCCACGCAGGCCCCATTGTCAGGAAGAAGGACGATGGCAGTTTCGAAATGGTCTCCATCGGCCCGACCACCAGCATGCGCATGGAAAAGTTCGAGAAGCAGTTCATCGAGCAGACCGGCGTCAAGCTGATCGTCGGTAAAGGCGGCATGGGCCCGGAGACCACGACCGGTTGCCTGGAGAACAAGGCAGTGCATGCAGTGTTCCCGGGCGGTTGCGCGGTGCTGGCGGCGACCCAGGTGGAAGAGATCGAGCGTGCGGAATGGCAGGACCTGGGCATGCCGGAAACGCTGTGGGTGAACCGCGTGCGCGAGTTCGGCCCGTTGATCATCTCCATCGACACCAAGGGCAACAACCTGTTCGAGCAGAACAAGGCCCGGTTCAACGAACGCAAGGGGGCGGTGATCGAGAAGATCAACAGCCAGGTGCGGTTCATCAAGTAACTGCGTGCGACATGGGGCCGCTTTGCGGCCCATCGCGACACAAGGCCGCTCCTACAGGGGATCTCCTGTAGGAGCGGCCTTGTGTCGCGACGGGCTGCGCAGCAGCCCGTGCATTTCAAGCCGACAGCTTTTCCTTCGGTTCCTCAAACCGACAGGTTGAAGTCCGCTGCGGTCACTGTGGTTGCATCCGCCACTCCCACCAGACGGATGGAGTCGGTAGCACCGATGCTGACCAGCGTGTCCGCGCCGTCATCGGCGATGGTAACGTTGGCGGCAAAGGTGGCCGCGGTTATGTTGAAGGCCGTGATATCCAGCAGGTCCTGCCCACCTGTCGCATCGCTGTCGAAGTTGATGATCAGGTCATTGCCGAAGCCTGCGGCGAACTGGAAGACATCATTGCCATCAGTGGCCATCATCGTGTCATCGCCCGCGCCGCCGTTGACCGTGTCGTTGCCAGCCGCACCGTTGAGGAAGTCACTGCCGTTACCACCCGACAGGATGTCGTTACCATTATCGCCGAACAGCGTGTCACTGCCTGCGCCGCCGTTGAGGATGTCGTCACCCAGACCACCATTGAGGCTATCGTTGCCGTCGCCACCGTTGAGGGTATCGTTACCGATGCCACCCAGCAGTTGGTCGTTACCCGCACCACCGTTGAGCAGGTCGTTGCCGGCACCTCCGGTGATGACGTTGTCCAGCGTGTTACCGGTACCACTGAAGTTGTCTGCCCCGGTATAGGTCAGGTTCTCGATGTTGCTGGTCATGCGGTAGCTGGATAGCGAGGTACGCACCGTATCCGTACCAGCCCCATTAGCCTCGATCAGCCCATCCCCGGCATTATCCACCACGTAGATGTCGTTTCCGAGACCACCTACCAGGCGGTCGGCACCCACCCCGCCATTGAGCAAGTCGTTGCCAGCCCCCCCAGTGATGATGTTATCCAGCGTGTTACCGGTACCGCTGAAGTTATCCACTCCGGTGTAGGTCAGGTTCTCGATGTTGCTGGTCATGCGGTAGCTGGCTAGTGTGGTACGCACGGTATCCGTACCGGCCCCAGCAGCCTCTATCAGCCCATCCCCGGCGTTATCCACCACGTAGATATCGTTGCCGAGACCACCCACCAAGCGGTCGGCACCCGTACCCCCATTGAGCAGGTCGTTGCCAGCGCCACCGAAGATGATGTTGTCCAGCGTGTTACCGGTACCGTTGAAATTACCCGCACCGGTATAAATCAGGTTCTCGATGTTGCTGGTCATGCGGTAGCTGGCTAGCGTGGTACGCACAGTATCCGTACCGCCCTCCGTGACCTCGATCAGCCCATCCCCGACGTTATCCACCACGTAGATGTCGTTGCCGAGCCCCCCCACCAGGCGGTCGGCACCCGCACCGCCATTGAGCAAGTCGTTGCCAGAGCCTCCTCTGATGATGTTGTCCAGCGCGTTACCGGTACCGATGAAGTTACCCACCCCGGTGTATGTCAGGTTTTCAACGTTGGCACCCAGGGTGTAGCTGGCCAGGCTGGTCTGCACCAAGTCGACACCGCCGTTAAGCGCCTCGATCACCGTGTCGCCGACGTTGTCGACCACGAAGGTGTCGTTGCCACCACCGCCGTTCATGGCATCCGCGCCAAGCCCGCCGTTGAGGATGTCGTTGCCAAGCCCGCCAAACAGCTGATCGGCACCGTCCAGGCCAGAGATCACGTCATTGCCTGCGCTCCCGATCAGGATATCGGCGCCATTGGTGCCGACCAGCGTCAAGGCTGGCACCGCAGCAGTCGCCGCCGAGGTGAGTGACTCCTGCGCGCCGAAGGCGTCGGTGTAGCGCACGATCACCTGCAGTTGCTGGCCTCCCTGGTCGAGGCCCGGGGTGAAGGTGGCCGCAGTGGCCCCAATGATGTTGGTGAAGATGCCGCCAGTTCCTTGCTGCCACTGGAAGCTGAACGCCCCCAGCCCGTCCAGGTCGGCAATACTGCCGGTAAGCGCCGTCAACGTCTGCCCCAGGGCTGGCGTGGTGTCGCTGATCAGCACGGCACCGGTAGGCGCATCGTTGACGTTGGCCACCGGGTCGAGGATGTCGGAGGCGATGCTTTCCTGCACCCCGACGTCATCCACATAGCTGACCACCACCCGCATGTTCTGCCCCACCTGTTCCTGGGTAAGGACAAAGGTGCTGCTGATGGCGCCGGCAATATTGACCCAGCCGAGCCCGCGGTTGGACTGCCACTGGAAGGTGAACTGCGGGTTGCTCAGGCCGTCGGCATCGACGATGGTCGCGGTGTTGGCGGTGAGGGTCTGGTTCTGCACCAGCAGCCCGGTCACGGTCGGCCCGGCGGTCGGCGCGCTGTTCGCCGACGAATCGACGATTTCCAGCGTGCCCTTGGCGTCCTGGTACACCGCCCGTACGCGGATGTTCAGCCCCGCCACATCATCCGTGACCCGGTAGGTGGCGCCGGTGGCCCGGGAAACTTCGCCGGCAGCGACGAAGGTGATGTCTTCATAGACACCCGAACCTGGCAGGGTCTCGACTTGCCAGTAGTACGCCACAGGGCCGTTGATGGCGCCGCTTGCATTGGTGGCGCTGACATTGTCGGCATCGTGCACCGCCACGTTGCTCACCCGCAGCAACTGGCCGCTGACCGATGTGTCGTTACGCAGGCCGGTGACAGCGTCGAGGATCGCCAGGTGGCCCGTTGGGCCGGCGTTGACCGCAGTGCCCACACCGGAGGCCTGGGCGCTGTCGGAGAACTGCAGGCGCTCGATACCGGTCAGGCGGTCGACACCATCACGCCCGTCTACCAGGTCAGTGACAATCACCGAGTTGCCATCGACCACCACGCTATAGTCGGTGGCTACCCCCGAGAACACCGCCGTGTCGTAGCTGTCGGTGCCGCTCAGGATTTCACGGACGATCACCAGCTGGCCCGGGTTGTAGGTGCCATTGAGCATCAGCGGCACCATCGGCTCCATGCTGTCGAAGCTGGCGATTTCCGGGCCGGTGCCGTCGCTGTTGGCGCGCACGCTGATGCGCACGTTCAGCCACTTGTCACCGTCGAGGATGTCGTCGCCGCCACGGCCTTCGATCAGGTCGCTGCCGCTGCCGCCGAGGATGATGTTGCCACCGTCGTAGAATGTTGCCCCGGCAGCCAGCAGGCCGGCCAAGCCGTCGATCAGGCTGATGTTGGTCAGCACGCTGCCGTTGGCGCCGTTGGTCGGCAAGGTGGCAGAGGTTTCGCTGTCACCGCGCAGGAAGTCGCCATGGGCCGAACCCGACAGGCCTTCCATGATGTCGAAGCGCACCAGCGCAGACGCGCCCGAGCCCGGTACCGGCGGCACATCGAAGAAGCGGTCGCTGAAGTCGGCGGTCACGCCCTGGGCCAAGCCCTTGAAGGTCGCCCAGTCGTAGCCGGAACCACCGATGTAGCGGTCACCGAAGCCCAGGCTGCCGACCATGATGTCGTCGCCGCCTTCACCGTTGAACTTGTCGTTCTCGTTGCCACCGATGAACACGTCGTTGCCGATGATCGGGTCGTTGCCGAGCGGGTCGAAGTTGTCGCCAGGCGCACCGTCCGAGGTGCCCTTCTCGATCCAGTCGTCACCTTCGTTGCCCATGTCCTGCTCGTTGGCCTTGCTGCCGAGGATAAAGTCGTTGCCCTGGCCGCCAATGGCTTCGGAGGCGTCCTCACCGGTGACGATGAAGTCGTTGCCGAAACCGCCGATGATCAGGTTGACGCCATTACCGCCGTGCAACACATCGTTGCCGTCGCCGCCCTGGATGTTGTCGTCACCACCCATGTCGCTGATGATGTCGTCGCCGGCACCACCACGCAGCTGGTCGTTGCCGTCGCCACCCTCGATGCGGTCGTTGCCGCCATCGCCCCAGACCGTATCGTCACCCTCGCTGGACACCAGGATGTCGTCACCCTCGGTGCCGCCCAGCACGATGTGCTCGGCACCAGCATAGCGGATGTAGTTGGTGTCCGGCCCTGCCGTCAGCGGGCTGTCGCGGAACACCACCTGCTCGCCGTTTTCGCCCAGTGGGTCGAGGTTGCCCAGGCCTTCGTTGAACTGCTTGCTCTGGTCCACTTCCAGGTAGAAGCCCGGGTCGGAGAACACCAGGCCCGGCAGGTGGGTGGCCGAGGTGTTGGCCATGATCAGCTTGGCGAACGAGTTGCTTTCCAGCTCGGCGTTCATCGACAGGCCGGCGGTGCGCTCCAGGTAGTAGAAGCGGTCGCCATCCTGCAGTTTCTCCATCTGGTTCTCGAACACAAAGTTGAAGGTGCTGCCGAGCATGCCGCCGAACGGGGTTTTCGCTTCGGCCAGGCCGCCGATCCAAAGGTCGATGGCATCGACCCCGGTCACGGTCACTGCCCTCAGGTCATCGGCGGTACCCAGCACGCCATCCCTGCCAGGCAGCGTGACGTTGGCGTAGGCTCCGGTGCTGTTGAGGAAGTCCAGGCGATCGGCCGGCGCGCCGTCGCCGCCGAACACCAGGGCCATGGCCGCCGCGCGTTTCTCCAGCAACGTGGTGGCCCCGGTGATGGTGCTATGGGTGCCGTAGGCGGCGATGAAGTTGATCAGCGACTCCGGATGCTTCAGGTGCTGCACCAGGTCGACCCAGCTGGTGTAAGGCTTGAGCTGGGTATCGCCGGTTTGCGCGTAGATGTCGCGGCGCACAGCGTTCAACGAAGGAATACCGACGTCGCGGCCACGGGCGATGTTGATCGCCGGCAGGTCCAGCGGCAGACCGAGCAGGTTGTTGCGCAGCGCCTCGGTGACGAACTCGTCGATCTCGTTACCGGCCTGGCGGGTGACCCCGCGCACGATGGCACTGGTGGCATCCTCGGGGGTGACGCCACTGGCGGCATACGCCAGCGGGTTGAGGAACGCCGCGATCAGGCCCAATTGCTGGTCGGGGTTGGCGCTGGCCGGGTCGCTGATGACGGTGAAGTCGACGTCGAAGCGGTCGACGGTCTCGGTCAGCATCGAGTGGCCGAAACGGTACACGGTGTGAGCGAACTCGGCCACGATCGACGCATCGAGGTCGACGTCATACACCTGGGTCGGGGCGAAGAACAGGTCGACCCGCGGTTGTACGGTGCGGGCGAACTCCTCGAACACCAGGTGCTGGTACTGCATCTCGGTACCGAACTTGGCGGCCTGGAACAGCCGCTCGCCATTCCACACCAGCGCGTCGATTGCGGCTTGGTCGGCCGGCAGCACGGTTATCGGGTTGAGCAGCCACTCGTTGATGAAGGCCAGGTCACCCGAATCGAGCACGGTGTCCATGGTCTGCGCCACCAGCCGGTTGTGCTCGGAGTGGAAGATCGCATGCACGGCAGTCAGGCCGATGTTCTCGTTGACCCGGCCGTCGCCGGCGATGTAGTGCGCATCGAGCAGTTCGTTGTCGTAGGCCAGGTTGGCGCCAGTCTGCGGGTTCACCGGCACGGCATTGCCCACATCGGTATCGGCATCAGGCACCAGTACGCCGTTGCTGAACACCGGCACGGCATTGTGGGCGATGTCGGCAAGGAACTGGTGACCGGTGCGCACGGCATTGGTCAGGTCGATCGGCGCCAGCGGGTTGCCTTCGACCTGCTGGTCGTCGGCCGTGCCGGCAATGCCGTCTGCCCCTTTCATGATCACCATCGGGAAACCGTTGGGCCCCTTGATGAAGTTGCCATAGGCATCGGTCGCCAGTAGCGGCACGTTGTCGACGTCTGCGTCGGTCAGGTTGATGCCCAGTACGTCACGGGCTTGGGCCTTGACCACCTTCCAGGTCGCCATGCCACCAATTTCGGTGTCGTCGGCGGTACCGTAGCGGCCGTCGGCGCCCAGGTCCCGGTTGGTGATCAACCGGCCGGTGGCGATAGGCCCGTCGTCGGTCAGCAGATAGCCGCGCAGGAACACCTGGTGGGAAGGATGCGAGCTGTAGGTCTGGTTCTGATCCACGAACGGGGTGGTGGTATTGGTGTGCTCGTGGATGTCATCGGCGTTGCCGAGGATGCCATCCGGCCCAGGCAGGTTGGTCGCACGGGTCACCACCATGAAGTTGGTGAAACCGCCCTCCACGTACAGCGGGTCATCCGGTTGCAGCGGGATGTAAATAGTGCCCGAGCCCCCCTTGGTGACCAGGTCCAGGCCATGGTCGAAGAACTGCCCGAAGAAGGTCATCCAGGCGTTGAACGGCGCAGACAGGCCAGCATCGGCGGCGGTGTTCTCGAACAGGTACACGTCGTGGTCGTCGGCGGTGCCGAACTGGCCGTCCAGGCCCGGGCTGGCGACGATGCGCACGCCGTCCTTGAGCACGTCGTCGTTGCCCACGGCACCGAAGTTGAGCACGCCGTCCGCACCCGGGTCATACGCGGTGGCATAGGCCGCCGGGTTGTTGGAAGTCTGGTCGACGACCAGGTTGCTGATGGTGCGCGGCTGCGAGTCGAACACCGGGCCGCTGGTCTGCTCGTAAGACGAGCCCGGAATGGCAGGCGAGCCAGGGCCGAAGAAGCCGGCCGGTGCACCTTCGGCCGGGTTGAACACCGGGTCGGTCAAGCGCGGGAAGACGTTGTCGGCGGCACCGAACTGGGTGTTGTTGATGCCGTTGAGGTTCATCAGGTTGTTGTTCGAGCCATCCACCGCACGCAAGCCCAGCGGCGCTCGGATGTTGGGCAGCAGCGAGAGGATGTCTGCCCCGTTGGCATCGGCCTCGGCGATCTTGATCTGGTCGAGGATGAAGTTGAGGTCGGAACGCACCATGTGCAGCCCGGCGCCGCCAGCAGTGGCATCCGCCACCGGCGTGGCTGGCGTCGGTACCACAGGCGCGCCCGGTTGCACCACGGTGGTGGGCTGGGAGAACAGCACTTCGGTGGTGCCATGGGCGTCCTGGTAGATCGCCTTGACCCGCAGCGACAACCCGGCCAGGTCCGGCGACACCTTGAACGTGGTGCCGTCGGCACTCTGGAACGCCAGGTCGCCGGCCGGCAGCAGGATGATGTCTTCGAACACGCCACTGCCCGGGGTGGCCTCGAACTGCCAGTAGTACGACACCGAACGGTCGGCGAGCGTGCCCAGCGGGTTGCCGGCGCTGATGTTGTCGGCATCCAGCACGCCGGCCACGTTTACGGTAAGGACATCGCCCACGGTGATCGCACCGCCGTTGCCATCAGTAATGGCCGGGCTGCCGGTAGGCTGCGCATTCAGCCCCTCCACCAGCACCCGCTGGCTGTCGGCGAACTGCAGGCGCTCGATGTGCAGCAGGGTATCGACGCCATCGCGGCCATCGACGTTGTCGGTCACTGTCCAGACATCATCGGAAGTGTCGAGCGTACCTTTGGTGTTCTGCGTCACCGTGTACTCGCTCTGCACCCCCGAGAACACTGCCGTGTCGAACGCCGCCCCTCCCGTCGAGGTGCCGGGCAGGATTTCCCGCACGGCCTTGAGCTGGCCTGGGTTGTAGGTGCGGTCGAGCATGAACGGAATCATGTCGACCATGCTGTCGAAGCTGGCGATCTCAGGGCCGGTGTGGTTGACGTCTCCTGGGGCATACACGGCGATGCGCACGTTGAGCCACTTGTCACCGTCGATCAGGTCATCGCCCCCACGGCCTTCGATCAGGTCGCTGCCGTTGCCGCCGAGCATGATGTTGCCGGTGGCAAAGCCGGTGGTTGGCAACCCGGCATCGGCCAGGAACTGCTGCAGGCCACGGATCAGTGCCACGTTGGTCAGCGCACTGCCGGTGGCACCGCCGTGGTTGAGGATGGTCACGGCATCGACATTATCGCCCTTGAGCACATCGGCGAAGTTCGAGCCGGACACGCCCTCGACCTCGGCGAAGCGGTCGAGGATGGAAGCCGGCGAGGCGCCGACCGGGTTGAAAATACCGGTGTTCTGGTTCGGTGCGTTGCCATGGGGTTGAGCCAGGGCGGCCAGGGTCAGGTCGACGGTGACGCCAACCTGGTCATTCTTGTTGGTAATCCAGTCGAAGCCGGACATGCCGTCCATCTTGTCCTGGGCGTCGCTGCCGACAAAGATGTCGTCACCGCCCTCGCCGATCATCTCGTCAAAGCCACCGCCACCGACGAAGATGTCGTTGCCGACCACTTCATCACCCAGCAGCGGCGCAAAGTTGTCGCCGGGCGCACCGTCCTGGGTGCCCTTCTCGATCCAGTCGTCACCCTCGTTGCCGGTCGGCGGCAGGTTGGTCTTGGCGCCGAGGATGAAGTCGTCGCCCTGCCCGCCGAAGGTTGTGCTGATGTCCTCGGTGGTGATGATGAAGTCCTGGCCGTTGCCGCCCAGGATCAGGTTACCGCCCACCAGCATGCTGCCGGCGACGATCACGTCGTTGCCGTCGTTGCCTTCCAGGCGGTTGTCGCCGAAGGAGTCGGTGATGATGTCATCACCGGCACCGCCCAGCACCGCATCGTTGCCCGCACCGCCTTCCAGGGTGTCGTTGCCGGCGTCGCCGTAGACAGTATCGTCGCCCTCACCGGAGATGATGATGTCGTTGCCGGAGGTGCCGCCCAGCACCACGTGGTCTTCGCCGGTGTAATGCAGGAAGTTGGTGTCGGTGCCCACGGTATCGGGATTGTCGCGAATCACCAGCGGCACCACTTCGACGCCGTTGATCATGATGCCGCCCGTCGGGTCGGCCCGGCCATCGGCCCCCAGCCCGGTGAACTGGTTGGCCTGGTTCACCTCGAGGGTGAAGGTCGGCGTGAGGAACACGGTGTTGGACAGGTGGGTGACATCGGAGTTGAGCATGATCAGCTTGGCGAAGGAGTTGTTCTCCAGCTCGGTGCCAAAGTTCATGCCCGCGGTGCGCGACAGGTAGTAGAACCGGTCGCCGTTCTGCAGGGCTTCCAGCTGGGTCTCGAAGACGAAGTTGAAACTGGAGCCGAGCATGCCGCCGAATGGCATTTTCTGCTCGGCCAGGCCGCCGACCCAGAAGTCGATGTCATCGACGCCGGTCACGGTCACTCCGGTGATGTCATCGGCGGTGCCGGGGATGCCGTCCGCGCCGACCAGTGTCACGTTGGCGTAGGCACCGGTGCCGTTGAGGAAGTCCAGGCGGTCCGCTGGCGCGCCGTCACCGCCAAGCACCAGCGCCACGGCGGCGGCGCGCTTGGCCGCTTCGGTGTCCGCCCCGGTGATGGTGGCGTGGGTACCGTAGGCGGCGATGAAGTTGATCAGCGACGCCGGGTGCTTGAGATGGTCGGCAAAGTCGGCCCAGCTGATGTAAGGCTTGAGCTGGCTGTCGCCGGTCATGGCATAGAAATCGCGCCGCGCCTCGTTGAGGGTGGGGATGCCGGTGTCACGGCCACGGGCAATGTTCAGCGCGGGCAGGTCCAGCGGCAGGCCAAGCAGGTTGTTGCGCAGCGCCTCGGTGACGAACTCGTCGATTTCGTTGCCCAGCTGACGGGTGACGCCACGGATGATCGCGCCGGCCGCTTCGTCGGCGGTAGCGCCACTGCCGGCGAAGGCCAGCGGGTTGAGGAAGGCAGCGATCAGGCCGAGCTGCGGGTCGCCGTTCACCGGGGCGAACGCCGGGTCGAAGCGGTCGACGGTCTCTGTCAGCATCGAGTGACCGAAGCGGTACACCACATGGGCGAACTCGGCGAGGATGGCCGGGTCGATCGAGGTGTCGTAGCCGTTGGGGGCCAGGAACTCGTCGATCTGCGGCTGGATGGTACGGGCGAACTCTTCGAACACCAGGTGCTGGTACTGCATCTCGGTGCCGAACTTGGCCGCCTGGAACAGCCGCTCGCCGTCCCATACCAGCGCAGCGATTTCGGCGGGCGTGGTGGGGATGGCAGCGACATCATCGATCAGCCACTGGTTGAGGAACGCCACGTCGCCGGAAGCCAGCAGGGTGTCCTTGGTCTGCTGCACCAGGCGGTTGTGCTCGGAGTGGAACACATGGTGCACGGCAGTCAGGCCGATGTTCTCGTTCACCCGGCCGTCGCCGGCGATGTAGTGGGCGTCGAGCAGTTCGTTGTCGTAGGTCAGGTTGTTGCCACCCGGCCCCACCGGCTGTGCGTTGCCGACGGCAGTATCGGCGTCGGCCTGCAGCACACCGTTCACGATCACCGGCGCGGCGTTGTGGGCGATGTCGTCGAGGAAGCCATGCCCGGTGCTCACGGCATTGGCCAGGCTGATCGGCGCGTCGCGGTTGCCTTCGACCAGCGTGGTGACGTCGTCGGCGGTACCGGCGATGCCGTCGGCGCCATTGCTAACGCGCATCACCACCTGCGGCATGCCGTTGGGCCCGCGCACGAAGTTGCCGTAGGGGTCGGTGGCCAGCAGCGGCACGCTGTGCACGTCGGCGTCGGTCAGGTTGATGCCCAGCAGGTCGCGGGCCTGGGCCTTGACCACCGCCCAGGTGGCCATGCCACCGCTTTCGCCGTTGCCATCGTCGGCGGTGCCGAAGCGGCCATCGGCGCCCAGGTCACGGTTGGTGATGAGCCGCCCGGTGGCTACCGGGTCGCCTGCGGCATTGAGCGTGTATTCACGCAGGAACACCTGGTGCGAGGGGTGCGAGCTGTAGGTCTGGCTCTGGTCGACGAACGGCGAGGTGGTGTTGGTCTGGCCATCGTCGGCGGTACCCACAACACCATCGGCGCCTGCGGTACGCACAGCCCGTGGCAGCACCATGAAGTTGGTCGGGCTGCCTTCGACGAACAGCGGGTCGTCCGGCTGCAGCGGGATGAACACGAAGTCGGTGCTGCTCTTGGTGACCAGGTCCAGACCGTGGTCGAAGAACTGGCCGAAGAAGGTCATCCAGGCGTTGAAGCCGGCGGTCAGGCCGACGTCGGGCGACACGTTGGGGATGAAGAACACTTCGGTGTCGTCAGCGGTGCCGAACACCCCGTCGATGCCGGGGCTGATCACCGGAGCGGCACCACCATTGGCCTCGACCGCGGCCGGGTTGTTCGCCGTCTGATCGACGATCAGGTTGCTGATGGTGCGTGGTTGCGAATCGGTGACCGTGCCGGTGCCGGCATAGTCGCCGCTGAAGGAGGGGCTGAGCAGGCGCAGGAACGAGTTGTCGGAGGCACCGAACTCGCTCTGCCCGGTTACCAGGTTGTTGTAGCTGCCGTCCACGGTGCGCAGGCCGAACGGTACCTGGCTGTTGGGCAGCAGGTCGGTCAGGCTCGCGCCATCGGCGTGGGCTTCGGCGATGAAAATCTGTTGAAGGATGAACTCCAGGTCCGACTTGCTGAAATCTGCCATTTCAATTGCCCTCGATCTGTCCGGAGATGACACAGGGCAACAGGGTCCTTCCCGCGCCCAGTCAGTGTTGACGTGCGCAGATACTGGTTCGGTGGTCCAGGTTCAGTGGGCACAACACTCTTGTGCTGGCCCCACTGGCCTCATCATTCGCAAGCCGGCACCCACCATCCGGGGGGCCTTGTTAAGCATGCGATACAGCTGTAACGCACATGCATCGACCCCAGCTCGCACAGGGCCCGAATACATCAGACTAAAGTCGCAGGCGAAAAGGTTGTCAATATCCCGTCGAAAAAATCATCGGCCGATGATGATGCGATGCAAATAGCTGTTTTTTTGGCACTTATGAAAAGTTCAAAGACTTCATAGAGCGAAATGATATTACCGGCTATGTCGCTGCAACCTACGCTCCAGCATGTGGGAGCAGCGCAGCGTTTTGGAGCATCCGCCATTAGAGCGATCCGCCTGCGAGCCAACCAGAAGCCACGATTACCGCTGCACGGGGCGCCGCAAGGGCTTCCCGATTTGTGATAAAGGGAGGCCCCGATGCACAAGCCACCACGCACTCGTTCCGAGCTGGCCGACGTGCTGTTCCGCCTGCGCCGCAGCTTTTTTGCCCTGGCCGCCTTCAGCGGCGTCATAAACGTCATGATGTTGACGCCAGCAATTTATATGTTGCAGGTGTACGACCGCGCCCTGGTCAGCCGCAACGTCACCACCCTGACCATGCTCACCCTGCTGGTGATCGGCTTGTTCATGCTGATGTCGGCCCTGGAGATGGTCCGTACCCGCGTACTGATCCGGGTCGGCAACTTCCTCGACATGGACCTCAACCGACGCATCTTCAGCGCTGCCTTCGAACGCAACCTGAGCCGCGCCGGCGGCAACCCGGCCCAGGCCCTGCAGGACCTTGCGCAGGTGCGCCAGTTTCTGACCGGCAACGGCCTGTTCGCCTTCTTCGATGCCCCCTGGACGCCGATCTACCTGCTGGTCTGCTACCTGATCCACCCACTGCTGGGGCTGGTGACGCTGATCGGCTCGCTGATCCTGGTGGGCCTGGCCTACCTCACCGAGAAGGCCACGCAAAAACCCTTGGCCGAGGCCAACCAGGCGGCCATGTCGTCGGCCAGCTATGCCAACAACAACCTGCGCAACGCCGAAGTGATCGAAGCCATGGGCATGCTGCCGGAGATAGGCAAGCGCTGGTACCAGGGGCACTTGCGCATCCTGCAGATGCAGACCCTGGCCTCCGACCGCGCCGCAATGATCAGCAGCACCGGGCGCTTCGTGCGCATCACCTTGCAGTCAGTGATCCTCGGTGCCGGCGCGCTGCTGGCGATCGAGGGCAAGATCACCCCCGGCATGATGATCGCCTGCTCGATCCTTACCGGCCGCGCCCTGGCCCCGGTTGAACAGGCGATCGCCGCGTGGAAGCAACTGTTGGGCTGCCGTTCCGCCTGGGGCCGGCTCAACGACCTGCTGCACGACTACCCGCAGCGGCCACCGAGCATGTCGCTGCAGCGGCCAATGGGCATGCTGGCCGTGGAAAACGTGATCGCCGGCGCCCCCGGCACCAACAACAACATCGTGCGCGGGGTCAGCTTCAGCCTGGTCCCGGGTGAAAGCCTGGGCATCATCGGCCCTTCGGCCTCGGGCAAATCCACCCTCGCCCGCCTGCTGGTAGGCGTGTGGCCGACCCAGGCCGGCAAGGTGCGCCTGGACGGCGCCGACATCTTCACCTGGAACAAGGCCGAACTTGGCCCGTGGCTCGGCTATCTGCCGCAGGACGTGGAGTTGTTCGAGGGCACCATCGCCGAGAACATCGCACGCTTCACCGAAGTGGACAGCGAAGCGGTGATCCGCGCTGCCCGCAGCAGTGGCGTGCACGACATGATCCTGCGCTTCCCGCAGGGCTACGACACCCGCCTGGCAGCCGACGGCAGCCCGCTGTCCGGTGGCCAGAAGCAACGCATCGCCCTGGCCCGTGCGCTGTATGGCGAGCCGAACCTGGTGGTGCTGGACGAGCCCAACGCCAACCTCGATGACGTTGGCGAAAAGGCATTGGTCGATGCGCTGGCCGAACTCAAGGCGCGCGGGGCCACGGTAATCCTGATTTCCCACCGGCCTAATGTGCTGTGCGCGGTCGACAAGGTGCTGATGCTGCGTGACGGTGCCGTGCACATGCTCGGCAGCCGCGACGAAGTGTTCGCGGCGCTGCGCAAGGCCAGCGTGATCCCGGCGGCGACCGCAGCGCCGCTGGCCTCGGTAAAAGCACGGGAGTGATCGATCATGCAGATGACCCAACACACCGAATTGATTCCCGCCGAGGCCCGCAACGGTATCGACCTGGACATGGGCCGGCCGGCACGCTGGGGCGTATGGATGGTCATCGCCGGCTTTGGCGGCTTCCTGCTGTGGTCGTGCCTGGCGCCACTGGATGCCGGGGTGGTCGCCACCGGCACGGTCAAGGTCACCAGCAACCGCAAGGCGGTGCAGCACCTGACCGGCGGCACGGTCGAGGCGATCCTGGTGCGTGAAGGCGACATGGTGAAGAAAGGCCAGGAGGTGGTACGCCTGGACGCCCTGCGTGCGGTGGCCGAACAGGGCGCGGTCAGTGCCCAGTACATCGTCAGCAAGACCGTGGAAAACCGCCTGGAAGCCGAGCGCGATGGCCGCGACACAGTCACCTTCGACCCTGCCCTGCTCAAGCACTACGGCAACGACCCGCGCCTGCTGGCAGCCATGGACCTGCAACAGCGCCTGCTGGACACCCGCCGCGCCGGCCTTGCTGGTGAACTGAGCATCCTCGAGGAAAACCTGGCCGCCACGGCGGTGCAGCTCAAGGGCCTGCAGCAGGTGTACGGCGCCCGCGCCTCGCAGATCGGCTTCCTCAACCAGGAACTGCAAGGCACACGCGTGCTGGCCGCCGAAGGCTATGTGCCACGCAATCGCCTGCTGGAGCTGGAACGCAACAATGCCGACCTGTCCGCCGGCCAGGCCGAAAACCTCAACAACATTGCCCGGGCGCGCAGTCAGGCCACCGAGATCAAGCTGCGCATCCTGCAACGCCAGCACGACTACCTCAAGGAAGTGGAATCGCAACTGACCGATACCGCCAAGGAGAACACCACCCTGGCCGATCGCCTGCGCGCGCTGGACTACGAAGTGACCCACACGGTGATCCGCTCGCCGATCGACGGCATGGTCCAGGCACTGAGCATCGCCACGGTCGGCGGCATCATCCAGCCTGGGGCCAAGATCATGGAGGTGGTACCGCTCGACCAGCCGTTGCAGGTCGACGCGATGATCCCGGTGCAGGCCATCGACAAGATGGTGCCGGGCCTGGACGTGGACCTCGCCTTCCCGGCCTTCAACCATGCGAAGACACCGAACATCCCCGGGCGGGTCATGACCATTTCCGCCGACCGCCTGATGGACGAAGAAAGCAAGCAGCCGTACTACCTGGCCCAAGTGGAAGTGACGCAAGGCGGCATGGGCCTGCTGGGCAGCAACCACATCCGCCCCGGCATGCCGGCCACCGTCACCATCAAGACCGGCGAGCGCAACCTGCTCAGCTACCTGCTCAAGCCGATGCTCGAACGCGTGGACGCCTCGTTCAAGGAGCAATGACATGAATCGCCCGTGCCTGATGTTGTGCCTGTTGGGGTTGTCCTTACAGGCCAGTGCCATGGACCTGAAGCAAGCCTGGGACCTGCTGCAGTACCAGGGCCCGATCTACCGCGCCGCGGTGCACGAGAAAGAAGCCGGCAGTGAGAACCGCGCCATCGGCGAGGCCGGCCTGCTGCCGCAGATCAACGCTGCGGGCTACTTCAACAAGGTCAATGGCAGCCAGCGGCAGAATGGCCGGGGCAGCGACCTGGACTATGACTCCAAGGGTGCCAACGTGCGGTTGCGCCAACCGCTGTTCAACAAGCAGAAGATGGCCGAGTACCGCCAGGGCCAGCAACGTGCCGACTACAGCGTGGCGGTGTTCGATGCCAAGACCCAGGACGCTGCGGTGCGCCTGGCCGACGCCTACTTCGACGTGCTGCTGGCCAGCGAAACCATCACCCTGGCCAAAGCCAAGCTGAATGCCTTCGAAGAGCAGCTGGCGTCGGCGAAGCGGCGCATGGAGCTGGGTGCCGGCACCATCACCGATATCGACGAGTCTGTAGCCCGTCGCGACCTGGCCGAGGCCGACCTGATCGAGGCCCAGGACAACCTGGTCAACGCCCGCCGCAAGCTGGAGGAATACATCGGTGAAACGCCGGAGTCGCTGACCACCTTGCAGCCGGGCTTCAGCACCCCGCCGCTGATGCCGGGCAACCTGCAGGACTGGCTGGTCAAGGCCCAGGCCGACAGCCCACTGATTCATGCGCGCCGGCACAACTACGAGCTGGCCGAAGAAGAAGTGAAACGCGCCCGCGCCGGGCACTGGCCGACCCTGGATTTCGTGGCGGGCTATACCGCCGGCAGCAGCCAGTCGATTTCCGAACTGAACCAGCGCAACCACTACAGCTCGATCGGGCTGGAGCTGAACATTCCGCTGTACAGCGGTGGCAGCACCAGCGCACTCACCCGCCAGGCCAGCGCCAACAGTTCCAAGGCCCTGGATGAACTGGACGCCACGCGCGAGGAAGTGATTTCCGGCACCACCCGCGAGTACCGCGGCGTGCAGAGTGGCGCCTTGCGCATTCAGGCGCTGGAAAAGGCCGTGGCGTCCAACGAACGCTCGCTGCTTTCGGCCCGCAAGGGTTTCAGGGAAGGCGGCACCAGCACCAACTCGGATGTGCTCAATGCCGAGGAGTTGCTGTTTGACGCCCGGCATGACCTGTTCGAGGCGAAGCTGAACTACCTGATGTCGCGGCTGCGCCTGGCATCGTCGGTGGGCAGCCTGGGGGATGACGATATCCAGCAGATCAACGATTACCTCGGGCCGGAACTATTGGTTACCAATTGATGCTGCCTTTGTGGGAGATTCTATGGTTGTGGGCAATGCTTTTTGCCCCCTTTGCTCATGTATTCGCCTTGAGTCTTCATCAAGGCGAATGCAATTCTGGCCAGCTTTCGGG
>NZ_NEJX01000026.1:0-68543 GCF_002113245.1 Pseudomonas sp. B13(2017) | reverse complement strand
AGAATGGGTGCCGCCCAAGGGCTACAAGGAAATTGAAGAAGCCAAGCAGGATATGACCAGCTTCTTCATGCGATACAACCGAATCAGGCTCCACAGCCATAACGACTACCTGTCACCAATAGCTATGGAGCAGCAGGCGGCTTGATCACCGTAACCGGTGTCCGGAAAAACTTGACCAGAACAGCATGCCCGCGAAGCAGGCAATGCGGTGGCTGGCACCGGCTACGCCGGTGTTCGCGGGCGCGCCCGCTCCTACAGGTATGGCGCATTCTTTCGGCTGATGGGGTCCCTGTGGGAGCGGGTTCACCCGCGAAGCAGGCGACGCGGTGGCTGGCACCGGCTGCGCCGGTGTTCGCGGGCGCGCCCGCTCCCACAGGTACGGCGCATTCTTTCGGCTGATGGGGGCTTTGTGGGAGCGGGCATGCCCGCGAAGCAGGCGACGCGGTGGCTGGCACCGGCTGCGCCGGTGTTCGCGGGCGCGCCCGCTCCCACAGGTATGGCGCTTGCCTTCAGTTGGTGGGTAGCGAGCCCCACAATCTCAGCTTTGGCGCTGAACCCAGGGATACTGCAACTCCCATTGCCACGCATGCCGCACAATCGGCTCCAATGCGGCAAACTCCGGCCGCCAGCCCAGCATGCGCATGGCCTTGCCAGCATCCGCCACCAACCGGGGCGGGTCGCCGGGGCGGCGGGGCGCGTCGAGGGTGCGGATCTGCCGGCCAGTCACCGCCCTGGCCATATCGATCACCTGCTGCACCGAAAAGCCCAGCCCATTGCCCAGGTTGAACGCGGTTCGCTCGCCACCCGCCAGCAGGTAATCCACCGCCAGTGCATGGGCCGCCACCAGGTCGGCCACATGCACATAGTCGCGTATGCAGGTACCATCCGGCGTGTCGTAGTCGCGGCCAAATACCGTTACCGCATCACGCCGGCCCGAAGCGGCCTGCAGGATCAACGGGATCAGGTGGGTCTCCGGGTCATGGCGCTCTCCCAGCTGGCCTTCCGGGTCTGCCCCCGCTGCGTTGAAGTAACGCAGGCATACCGACTTCAAGCCGTAGGCCCGGTCGAAGTCCTCGAGAATCTGCTCGACCATCCATTTGCTCAGCCCGTACGGGTTGATCGGCCCCTTGGCATGCGCTTCGTCGATCGGCACATACTGCGGGTTGCCGTAAACGGCTGCACTGGAAGAAAAAACCAGGTGCCTGATACCAGCATTCACCATGGCCTGCAGGAGGGAAAGGGTAGCCGAGACATTGTTCTGGTAATACTTGCCGGGCACGCTGACCGACTCGCCCACCTGGATGAACGAGGCAAAGTGGAACACAGCGTCGAAACGGCAAACCCCGAACAGCACATCCAGCGCGGGTTCGTCGGCGATGTCCAGTTTCGCCCACTGGACGCCGGGGCCGGGCGAGACCAGGTCCGCCACCACCACCTCATGGCCCGCGCCGAGCAAGTGCTTGACCATGTGCGAGCCAATGTAGCCTGCGCCACCGACAACCAGAAACTTCATCCATGCCTCCAGGACTCTGCTGTTGTACAGCCGCGCTTTTCAGCTACAGGTCTGTGGTGAGGGTAGATGGCCATATACCCTATTTCAAGAACAGCCAGTTGGACATGTACTTGCCATCGAACGTGATGCTGTAGCGCCCATCCTGGTAAGCCATCGGCAACGGTTTCAACTGCGCCTGCGCGTCCCGGGCGAACAGTTTCAGGCCAGCAGGCGCCTTGATGCTCAAGGTGCCGGCAAGCGGCTCGACGTTGAACGGCGTCTTGTAATCGGCCTTGGGCACGGCACGGGTACCCAGCGACAGCAGCAGTTCGCGTGACTGGCCCAGGGGCTTGCCGTCCAGGCTTTGCACCACGACGCTGGCGTACGGCGTTCGTGCTTGCACCTGGATGGCGCCCAGGCTGATCGAGCGACCTCCCAGCCAGCCGGTGGCGGCCTGGGTCAGCGGTGTGTCGATGGTATAGATGCCCTGTTGCCAGTTGCGCTTGAGCTCGCCCGTGTCGCTGAGCGCTTGCGTGGCGTCGGCTGGCAGCAAGGACTGCCCCGGGTCCTGCAGTACCTGCGCACCGGCAGGGATGGCGGCGGGCTTCAGCCAGGGCAACTCCGGCGTCTGTGGCAGGGCGATCTGCAGTTGGCCCTTTTCCATGGCCGTGCGCAGCAGCGCTGAAGTGCGCGGGGTGATCTCCTGGTTGTACAGGGTGGCGGGCGTCGGCGCGAACACATAGCGGGTAGTGGCCGGCTTCACGTCCGCGCGGCGATAGAGCAGGGCGGCAGCGGGCAGGGTGGCGATCATCGCCGGGTCGTTGTACGCGTGCCAGTTGTCCGCCGTGCGCCAGCCTGGGTTGAAGGCCTGCTGGCTGTAGGCGTACTGCAGCATGGCGTCCCAGCCCTGGTGGGCGGCGGTGCCGGCCACGTACAGCGGCAGCGAGTGGCGGTCGGGCAGCGGGAAGGGTTCGGCGTTCCACTCGGAGACGGTCAGCGGCTTGCCGACTACCTGGGCGGCGGCGAGCCAGTCGATCATGCCGTCGCTGGTCAACGGGTTCTTCTCCAGTTGCCCATTGGCACCGTAGGCATGGGCATCGATGACATCGCCTGCGGTCAGTGCCGGCAGCGCGCTCAGGCCATTGCCGCCCCAGGTACTGGTGGTGGCAATCGGTACTTTCACGCCGAGGCCGCGCAGGTGGGCGATCATGTCGGCGTTGAAGCGCTGTTCCAGGTCGTTGAGAAACAGCTTCGAAGGGCCATGCTCCCAGGCGCGCCAGGTGAGGTCGGTGGGCAGGTCGTATTGTTTGGCGAAGGCTTTGGCCGCTTCCATGTAGCGCTCGCTGTGGTGCGGCACATCCTTGTTCGGCATCAGGGCGTTGCCATAATGCTGGGTGAGGTCGTTCTCATTGGTGAGCAGTACGGCAGCGATGGCCGGGTCGTCCTTGTAGGCCAGGCCGGTGTATTCGTTCACATGGGTCAGGTACTGCTCGGCAAAGCGTTTCATCGCTTGTTGGATACTGCGGTTTACATAGGCGTAACCCTTCAGGTCGACGTGGTTCTCGCCCTTGGCCAGTTCCTTGAAGTCATCGATGTTGTCATTGGCGGTAAGCGCCCGCTGCACGTGCAGGTCCAGCCAGATATAGATGCCTTCATCCTTGAGCGCCTTGATCCACAGGTCCAGCTTGCGCAGCGATTCGGCACTGAGCTGCTGGGTATCGCGCACCAGGGTGCCGTCGCCAAACACGTTCGGGCTGACCCAGGGCGAGTCGTGGTGGTGCAAACGCACCAGGTTGAAACCTAGTGCCGACAGGCGTTTGGCCTGTTGGCGGATTTCTTCGTCGGGGCTCTTGAACAGCGAATAGGCGGACAGGTTGGTGCCCCAGAAGCGCACCGGGGTGTTGTTTTCGAACATCAATTGCTCGCCAACGGCCTTGACGAAGCCGTGCTTGCCGGCAGGCTTTTCCGCAGCGTTAAGGAATGAAAGGTCCACTGGCGAGGTGCGCCAGTCCAGTTGGTCGTCGGGCCAACCGGCGGGGTCGGCCAGGCCGAAGCGTTCGCTGGGCGTGGGCCCCAGCTCAATGTCGCCGGTAATGTTCAGCATCGCCTTGATCTGCTGCCGACCTGCGCTGATCGGGTCGCTGTAGATGAATGCACGCAGTTCGGACGGGTTGCCGCGCTCGAAATACACCTTGGCCAGTGGTGGATCGAAGCGCATTTCGATGCGCCGGCCCTGGTCAGCCTTGCCCCACGACCAGCCACGGTTGCCGGGCAGCAGCTGCGGGGCGCCCATCTCGCCGGCAATTTGCGCAGGGTCGAACTCGAACACCATGCCGCCGCCCATCACCCCGGCCTGGCGGCTATGGGCGTCGAGGTCGAAGGCCCAGCTCAGGGTTTGCGCCTGCTCCTTGCGGATATCCGCCGCCAGGTCGAAGTCCAGCTCCTTGTTCTTGCCCTGCAGCGTGTAGTGGTAGGGGCCATTGACCTTGAACGTGGTGGAGAAACCGGTCCAGCTCCAGTTGGCCGCCCAGAAGTCGAACTTGGCTTTCATCACCGGCCCACCGCCGCGGGTCACCATGGGCAGGCCGTTCTGTTCATCGACACTGACTTGCCACGCTGATGCCCAGCCGGTGAGCGGCAGCAAGGCCAGGCCGGCAATGGCCGAAACCCGCAGCAGGGTTTGAAAACCCCGGCTGCGCAGGGGGAGCAAGCTCATAAGTGTCACCTTGGTTGAAGGCCGGGGTCGGCCAGCGCGATGGCCTGGCTGTTGTGCAGCCTGCGGACCATCTGGATGTAGGCCACGCCCAGCCCGGCGACAGTCCAGTACACCACCGGGATGAAGGTGATGCTGCTGACGGTGAAGATGATCACCAGGATGCCGATCAGTGTCGCCAGCAATGCCCGGCCGAGCTGGCGTTGTTCGTCGTCCTTGTCGGGGAAACTGCGCATGGCCTTGCGGATGCCGTGCAGTACGGCGGCGAAGAACGCCACGAACAGGCCAAGCCCGACCAGCCCTACCCGCAGCGCCAGGTTGATGTAGGTGTTGACGATGTCGATGATGCCTTCACCCTGGATCATCGATTGCATTTCCGGGGTGTTGCGGAAGTCGAACGAGCCGAACAGCGGGTTGCGCTGGATGACGATCCACGAGTTGTCCATCAGCCTTGCGCGGTAGGTGATGTTCTCTTTCTCGAGGTTGCCAATGAACGGCAGCATGTCCAGTACCTTGTCGCCACCGGGCACGATGGTCAGCAAGGGCAGGGCCAGCACGCCGGCCGCGGCGAGCAGCGCCAGGCGCCTGGCCGCACCTTTGCCCAGGGCGATGAACACCACCACGATGACCACGGCGCCGATCCACGGGCCACGGGACAGTGGCGCGAACAGCCCGGCGGCCAGCAGCAGGGCGCCCAGCGCCCGCTGCAGGGGGCGGCGCACGTAACCCTGGACGAACAGGAACAGGCCGATGGCCACGCTCATCACATAGCCCAGGGCAATCGCCTGCCCGGTGGTGACGCTGGCGCGCAGCGAACCGCCACGGCTCAGGTAGCCGGACATGCTCCACGGCACGCCCATGGCGTCGACCAGGGCGCTGTACAGCAGCCAGTGGCGCACGTACTCGGCCACGCCGATCAGGGCCAGGACGAAGGAGGCAAGCACGAAGGCCAGCAGGGTGTCCTTGAAGTCGCTGATCTGGCGCAGGCCACGGCTGGCCACGTAATACGGCAGTAGCACGTCGACATACAGGTACAGCGTCTGGCGCAGGGTGTCGGTCAGGGTGGTTTCGCGCAGGTACAGCACGCTCATCAGCAGCAGGCCGGCCGCCAACAGCCTGTCGGGCCAGGTGCGGCCGAAGCGCAGGGTGTCGCCCTGCCGGCGCAGGGCCAGTGCCGCCGGCAGCAGCACGCACAGGGTCAGCAGGCGGATATGGTTGAGGTCGACCAGGTAATTGACCACGCCAAACCCGGGCACCTGCACCGAAGCCGGCGGGACCAGGAACAGCAGCATGTAGAACAGCGCCATGGGGTTGTGTTCGCGGCGCCCGGCGATGTACAGGATGACGGCGCCAGCACCCAGGTACAGCCAGAAGCTGTGCGAGAAGAACGCCAGCAGGGTAAGCAGGAACCACAGGTTGCGCCGGCGCTTGAAGTCGCTGAGCGGGATCAGGTCGGTGGCAGGCCGCCGCGCCAGCAGGAAGACCACGCTCGCCAGAAACAGGATGACGATCAACGCACGAAAATGTTCAGGCATTGGCTATGTGCACCTTTGCGTCGGTGGGCAACGGCTAGCATCGTGGCTGATTGAAACTATAGTGACCTTTTAGCCAATCGGTCAGAGATCGACGCCATGCCGTCGATTGTGAAGCTGGCCCCGGGGACTGGCGGTAATGCGGCTTGTCGGGTAAATCTTTCAAAGGTGCAGGTCACTGTGTCATGGGGAAGCTTACTTTTTGTACTGCGCAAACGGGTCGTAGAGGGTTTCTCCAGAGTTGCGTGTTGCTGGGGGTTGGTGGTTTGGTGTTCGCTGCTTCGCCAGCCGCTGCCAGCCAACCTGCCGGCAGGCCCGGGTTCGTGGTGATCAACGGCTGGGTATTGCCGTCTCGCTACTTCCGGAACGAACACCCATGATCAAGGATTATCAACAGCAGAAGGCCCTGCGCGACAGTTACGATGTCTGCATCATCGGTGCCGGCCCCGCGGGCATCACCTTGGGCCTGCGCCTGGCCGCCGCGGGCTGGAGCGTACTGCTTGCCGAGGGTGGCGGGCGTGAATATTCGGCGAACTCGCAAGCTTTGTACGCCTGTGCATCCACTGGCCTGGAGCTGTACGCCGGGGAGGCTCGCCTGCGTTACCTGGGCGGCACATCCAACCATTGGGCCGGCCGTTGCCGGCCGTTCAGCCCCTCGGACTTCGCCGTTCCCCCTATTGGCGACCTGCCTGGCTGGCCCATTCCGTATTCGGAGATAGCAGGCTACCTGCCTGTTGCAATGGATATCGTCGACCTGCCGCCCGGGTCGGATTTTCACGCGTTGAATGCTGGCCTCGACGGCGGAGAATTCGAGCCAGACCGCTTTCTGCTCAGCCCGCCCACGCGTTTTGCGCAAAAGTACGCCACAGCCCTGGAACAGACCCAAGGCCTGGACGTGTTCATCAACTGCAATTGCGTGAACCTGGAGTTCGACCAGGCCTCCGGCCACCTGGCCGCAGTCGTACTGTCCGATTACGCGTGCAATCGCCAGCGCCTGGTTGCGAGAAACTTCGTGCTGGCCACCGGTGCCATCGAGAATGCCCGGCAACTGCTCAACAGCGAGTCGTTGCTGGCGGCGGGGGTCGTGAGCAAGGACGGGCTGGTCGGCCGGTGTTTCATGGAGCATCTGAACATTGACCTTGGCTCCTTCATCCTCAAGTCGGGGCTGGACCCCGAGCCGCGCGAGTACTACACCACCGATGCCTTCGTTGACGAATACAAGGCAGGTAAAGGCAATGTCAGGGCCGCCTTGCTGGCCGATGTACAAACCTATGGACGTACTGCCGAGGTGAAGCATTTTCTGGAGAACCTGGCCTGCGACATGGGGGTAGCCGGCAAGATCGCCTTCGTGACCAAGTTCAGTTGCCCCGGTGACGGTGTCATCAGCACCATGATCGAGCAGTTCCCCAACCTGCGCAGCCGCATTTCGCTGCTGGACGAGAAGGACGCACTGGGCGTGGCCAAGGTCAATGTCAACTGGGCCCTGAGCGCTGATGACCGGCACACCATCAAGTGCATTGGCAGCGAACTGGCCAAGCAGTGGGCGGACATGAACCTGGGCTTCATCAAGCTCAATGACTTCGTTTATGACGCCTCGATACCGCTGAAGCTGTCGCCACATGCCCACCACATGGGTACCACGCGCATGGCGTCGTCGGCGCAGTTCGGTGTTGTCGATATCAACTGCAAGGTGTTCGGTACCGAAAACCTTTACGTCGCCGGCAGCAGCATCTTTGCCACGGGCGGTGCCTCCAACCCGACCATGCCGCTGCTGCAGTTTGCGCTACGCCTGGCCGACCACCTCGATGCCAGGATGAGCGCGGCCAGGGAAGCCGTGGTGTGACGAATGTTGTGCTGATGCTGCAAAGGCGCGGGGACTTCTTCGAGGGATGGCAACAATGGCTAGCAAACCTGTGGACGTCATGGTGGTCAACTTCAACACGGCCAGGTTGCTGCAGCCGATGTTCGATGCGCTGCGCCGGGCCGACAGCGAACGGCTGGCCAGCTACCTGGTGGTGGACAATGCCTCGGTCGATGACTCGCTGCAGCGCATGGCCGAGGTGTGCCCGCAGGCACTGCTGCTGAGCAACAGGCAGAACGTGGGGTTCGGCCGGGCCAACAACCAGCTGCTGGAGCACCTGAAGGGCAAGTACGCCTTGCTGCTGAACACCGACGCCTTCGTCGCCGCCGATTCCCTGCAGAAAACCCTCGACTACATGGAAACCCACCCGGAGTGCGGGGTGTTGGGGGTGCGCCTGGAGGGCCGCGACGGCGACCTGCAGCCCAGTTGCCGCTACTTCCCCACACCGCTCAACGTGTTCGTCGGGCGTACCGGGCTGGGGCGCTTTTTCCCCGGCCTGAAGATGGTCGACGAAATGAACTGGGACCACGCCTCGGTCCGCGAGTGCGACTGGCTGCCTGGCTGCTTCTACCTGGTGCGCCGCGAAGTGCTCGACCAGGTGGGCCTGTTCGACCCGCGCTACTTTCTTTATTACGAAGAGGTCGACCACTGCAAGCGGGTGAAGGCGGCCGGCTGGAAGGTGGTGTTCTACCCGCATACCACGGTGGTGCACATCGGTGGGGAAAGCTCCAGATCGGTGGCCGAACTTGAGGCGGCCAGCCGGCAGATCTCGTCATACCAGATCGAAAGCGAGCTGCTGTACTTTCGCAAGCATCACGGGCTGGCGGGCCTGGCCCTGCACATGCTGCTGGTCACCTTGGGCGACCTGGTGCTGGCACTCAAGGCGCTGTTGAAACGACGCGGCCGGGGCGCGATACAGGCCTGCTGGCGTCACTGCCGGGCGACCTGGTCTCTGTTGTTCAAGACCCGGTACGCCAGCCAACCGACAAGGTAGGTGGAGCCATGTTCGAGAATATACGTGCCGACCTGCGTGCCCACGGTGGCGACTGGGGCGCCCAGGGCTTCTGGGTACTGCTGGTGTACCGCTTCGGCCGCTGGCGCTATGGGGTGCGCCCGGCACTGCTGCGCAAGCTGTTTTCGTTCATCTACAAGGTCCTGTTCAAGTTCGTGCAGATCATCACGGGTGTGGAGTTGCCGTGCGAAGTGGTGATCGGCCGCAACTTCGTCATCGACCATTTTGGCGGCATCGTCATCAGCGGCTATGCCCGTTTTGGCGATGACTGTCGCATCCGCAATGGTGTAGTGGTGGGCCTGAAGAACGTCAACGAGCCGATTGCACCGGTGTTCGGCAACAACGTCGATATCGGCACCGGGGCCAAGGTGCTGGGTAGCATCCGTATCGGCAACGACGTGATCATCGGTGCCAATGCCGTTGTGCTGGTGGATGTGCCGGACAATTCGCTGGCGGTGGGGGTGCCGGCCATCATCAAGGCCAGGCAACCGGCCGCCACGGCGCCCGTCGAGTGAGGCCCATGGCGAGCGGGATCGGTGTGGTGGTGATTGGCCGCAACGAAGGCCAGCGCCTGGAACGTTGCCTGATTTCGCTGCAGCAGGGGGCGGACAAGGTCATGTACGTCGACTCGGGCTCCACCGATGGTTCACTGCACTTGGCCCGCAGACTGGGGGTAGAGGTACTGGCGCTGGACCTGGGCACCCCGTTTACTGCCGCACGCGCCCGTAACGAAGGCTTTTTCGCCTTGCAGCGGCGGCTGCCGTCAATGCAACTGGTGCAGTTCGTCGATGGCGATTGCGAGGTGGATAGCGGCTGGCTGCCCGCGGCGCAGGCGTTTCTCGACGACCATCCCGACGTGGCAGTGGTGTGTGGCCGCCGACGCGAGCGCTTCCCGCAGCGGTCGGTGTACAACCTGTTGTGCGACCTGGAGTGGGACACCCCCATCGGCGAGGCCAAGGCGTGTGGTGGCGATGCCCTGATGCGGGTAGATGCCTTTGCTGCGGTCGGCGGCTTTCGACCCGAGCTGATCGCCGGAGAAGAGCCCGAACTGTGCGTGCGCCTGCGGGCAAAGGGCTGGAAAGTCTGGCGCCTGGACGCCGAGATGACCCTGCACGACGCGGCCATGACCCGTTTCAGCCAATGGTGGCGGCGTAGCCTGCGTGCTGGCCACGCCTATGCCGAAGGGGCCTACCTGCATGGTCAGCCGCCCGAGCGGCACTGGCTGCGCGAATCGCGCCGGGCCTGGCTGTGGGGCCTGGGCATCCCCGTGGTGATCGTGCTGGCCTGCCTGCTGCTGGGCGGCTGGAGCCTGCTGTTGCTGCTGGTCTACCCGCTGCAGGCCGTACGCCTGGCCCGGCGTGGTGGCAAGTCGGTGCGGGAGAACTGGCTACAGGCGGTGTTCCTGGTATTGGGCAAGTTCCCGGAAATGCTCGGGCAACTGAAGTTCTTGCGCCACCGCATCGCGGCCGGCAAATCGACGTTGATCGAGTACAAGTGAGAGGGGCCCATGATGCTCGGCATGATCGTGAAAAGCGTGTTTACCTTGCAACCGGGCTACTCGTTGCGGGCGCTGAACAACAAACGCAAGTTGACGCTGCAGATTGCCAGGCAATGGCCTGAGCTGAATGCGTTCCTGCAGCGCATGACGGCGACGCTGGGCCCACAAGGTTTGCAGCGGCTGGGGGTGGATTGCATCGGTGTCGTGCAGTGGCCCTACCTCAGCAAATGCTGGGAAGCCCCGCAGCGCCTGGAGGTGCTGGCTTCGCACTTTGAAGTGCTTGCGGGGCAGTTTCCGGCGCTGTTGCTGCTGGGGCGGGACGAAAGCCTGACGCTGTGCGAGCTGTCCAGCCATTCGCCGGGCTGCCGCCTGGTGCTGGACCGGCCGATCTGGTTCAAGCGCGAAGGCGAGTTGGTATTGAACCTGTTCCAGGGCGACCTGCGGGTGGCATCCCTGGCGTTCAGCTTGTGCCGCAGCCAGGGCGAGCTTTGCCTGTTCATCGGTGCCGTGCAGGGCATCCACAAGGGGATCGACAGCGAAACCTCATTGGCCATCTACCGCGACCTGACCAAGGACTTCGAAGGGTTGCGCCCACGCAGCCTGCTGCTCGAAGCATTGAAGTGCCTGGCCAGGACCCTGGGCGTGGCGCACCTGTATGCCGTCAGTGACGCCTGCCGCCACCATCGGCACGCGTATTTTGGCAACGACAAAGGCCAGGACCTGGCGGCCAATTATGACGTGATCTGGCTGGAGCACGGCGCTACTGCGTCGAACCATGCGGATTTCTTCGCCCTCCCGCTGGCCGTGGTACAGCGGGCGGAACAGGACATCCCGGCGAAGAAACGGGCGATGTACCGCCGCCGCCAGGCGTTGCTCGACGATGTTTTCACCCGCTTGCAGGCCACGTTGCCAGGCAGCGGTCTCAACCTTGGACTACAAGGGAAACAGGAGGATGCACCTGACGAGGTGGCATCGGCAGGGCGCCGGCCGCCGGTAATCGACAGCCTGAAGTAACGGCCGGCCCTGCCACGGCAGGCCTGAAGGTTCATTACGCGGGTCTTGATCTGGATTCCTATGCGCATTGCTTATTTCATAAACCAGTACCCGAAGGTCAGCCACAGTTTCATCCGCCGCGAGATCCTGGCGCTGGAGCGCCAGGGGGTGGAGGTGCAGCGTATTGCCCTGCGCGGGTGGGACGCCGAGTTGCAGGATGCCGAGGACTCGAGCGAACAGGCCAGGACCCGCTATGTGCTGCAACGTGGCGTCAAGGGCTTGCTGGCACCGTCCTGGCAAGTGCTGCGCGCACAGCCGCGCCGGTTCTTCCAGGCGCTTTGGCTGGCCATGCGCCTTGGCCTGCGGGCCGACCGCGCCTGGCCCTACCACCTGGTCTACCTGGCCGAGGCTTGCCAGGTACTGCAGTGGTTGCAGGCTGGCGAAGCAAAACATGTGCATGCGCATTTCGGCACCAACTCCACCGAGGTGGTGATGCTGGCCAACGTGCTGGGCGGGCCAGCCTACAGCTTTACCGTGCACGGGCCGGAAGAGTTCGACAAACCGCAGTTCCTGCACATGGGCGAGAAGGTGCGGCGTGCCGCATTTGTCGCGGCGGTCAGCTCGTACGGGCGCAGCCAGTTGTTTCGCTGGGTGGCACACGACCACTGGGCCAAGGTGAAGGTGGTGCATTGCGGCCTCGAGCGCAGCTTCCATGAGGTGGCGCCGGTCGGCGTGCCCACGGCGCCACGCCTGGTGTGCGTCGGCCGCCTGTGCGAACAGAAAGGCCAGCTGCTGTTGCTCGAGGCCGCGCGGGTACTGGCCGCCCGGTCGATCGCCTTCGAGCTGGTGCTGGCCGGCGACGGTGAAATGCGTGGGCAGATCGAGGCGTTGATTGCCCGGCATGGCTTGCAGCAGCAGGTGCGCATCACCGGCTGGATCAGCAGCGCACAGGTGCGTGAGGAAATCCTTGCGGCGCGTGCACTGGTGCTGCCCAGCTTTGCCGAGGGGTTGCCGGTGGTGATCATGGAAGCCATGGCCTTGCGCAGGCCAGTACTGACCACCTATGTGGCAGGTATTCCCGAGCTGGTGCGGCCGGGCGAGAACGGCTGGTTGTTCCCTGCCGGCGCCGTGGACGAGCTGGCGGCGGCCATGGCCGACTGCCTGGCGCAACCTGCCGAAGCGCTGCAGCGCATGGGCGAGGCAGCCCGCCAGCGTGTGCTGCAACGGCATGACATCGATACCGAAGCGGCCAGGCTGGCCAGCTATTTCAAGGCATCCGCATGATGAGTGTATTGGCTTGGTTACTGGGCACACTGGCGGCCATCGCCCTGTTGCCGGTGCTGCTGCTGTTGGTGCAGGTGCTGATGGCTTGCCTGCCAGCGCGCGCGCAGCCGTTGGGCAACAACGCTCGTCCGCAGGTGGCAGTGCTGGTGCCAGCCCATGACGAGGCGTCGATGATTCGTGTCACGCTGGCAAGCATTGCCCCGCAGTTGCGGCCTGGCGACCGCTTGCTGGTGGTGGCGGACAACTGCACTGACGACACCGCGCAACTGGCGCGCGAGGCCGGTGCCGAAGTGGTGGAGCGCCGCGATGCGCGGTTGCGCGGCAAGGGCTACGCCCTGGATTTTGGCGTGCGCCACCTGGCCAGCCAGCCGCCCGAGGTGGTGATCGTGGTGGATGCCGACTGCCAAGTGGGCGAGGGGGCGATCGAGCGCCTGGCGCGGCGCTACCGCGAGGTCGCTCGCCCGGTGCAGGCGCTGTACCTGATGCACGCACCGGCAGGGGCCGGGCTGGCAGTGCAGGTTGCCGAGTTCGCCTGGCGGGTCAAGAACCTGGTGCGCCCGCGTGGTTGGGCACGGCTGGGCCTGCCTTGCCAGTTGATGGGCGCCGGCATGGCGTTCGGCTGGCGTGACCTGGCCTTGATCGACCTGGCCAACGGGCATCTGGTGGAGGATGTGAAACTGGGCCTGGACCTGTGCCAGCAGGGCAAGCCGCCAGTGTTCTGCCCCGAGGCCGTGGTCAGCAGCCTGTTCCCTGCCAGCCAGCAAGGCCTGGGTAGCCAGCGCACCCGCTGGGAGCATGGGCACCTGAGCCTGATGCTGGCCGATGCGCCCAGGCGTGCGCTGGCCGCAGTCACCCGGCGTAACGGCAGCTTGCTGGCCATGACCCTGGACCTGCTGGTGCCGCCCCTTGCGTTGCTGGTGCTGAGCCTGCTCGGGCTCAACCTGGTGGCCTGGCTGGCGTACCTGCTGTTCGGCCTGGCGGCACCTGCCTGGATCGCCCTTTGCGCGCTGGCATTGCTCGGCCTTGCCGTCGCACTGGCCTGGGCGCGCTTCTGTCGCGAACTGATCCCGTTTTCCGTGCTGCTGTACGCGCCGTTTTACGCCGCAAGGAAGGTCCCCTTGTATCTGGGGTTCCTGATCAAGCGCCAGGTTGAATGGGTACGTTCGAAACGGGATAAAGACTGATGGCTGAATGGCAGAAACGTTGGAACACCCTTGTCGGCAAGCTGGAAGTGGTGGTGGATGCCACTGCCGCGCAGCGCCTGCTGGACAGGCTGAGCGCCCCGGAAGCCGCGACCGTGCTGGGCTTCGTCAATGCCCATGCAATGAACCTGGTGGTGCGCGATGGCGCCTGCCACCAGGCATTGTCGGCGGCCGACGTGCTGCTGCGCGACGGTTCCGGCATGGCGATCCTGTATCGCCGGCTGGGGCTTGAACCGGGGCTCAACATGAATGGCACCGACTTCATTCCTCGGCTCCTGGCCGCCTACCGTGGGCGGCGGGTCGCGTTCTGGGGCACCCGGCAACCTTACCTGGACCAGGCCGTGCAGCGCAGCGTAGCCATGTTCGGGGTGGTGCCAGTGTCGGTCCACGATGGCTTTGCCAGCGTCGATACCTACCTGCAACTGGCCAGGGAGCAACAACCGGAGCTGATCGTGCTGGGCATGGGCATGCCCAGGCAGGAGGTTGTGGCGGCAAGGCTGGCAGCAACTGGCGGGCCGTGCCTGATCGTGTGCGGCGGCGCGATCCTGGATTTTCTCGGCGGCAAGGTCAGCCGGGCGCCCGAGTGGTTGCGGCGGATGGGCGGGGAGTGGCTGTACCGACTGTTGCGCGAGCCGAAGCGTTTGTTCATGCGTTATGTGGTGGGTAACCCGTTGTTCCTGCTGCGTACCTTGCTGTACCGCCGCGACGGAGGGGCGGCCAGACACCCCGTATGAGCGGCACAATCCGCGCACACTGATGGCGGGTGGCTGCTACAGTGAGATCAATGGGTTGGGGCTGCAGGATTTCGCTTCACGGGCTTTGCATGAGCCGTTGTCAAGTCTTGCTGGTTTGTGGAAGGCACTTGCTGCGCGCAAATTGATGAGGTCTGAAATGGTTCTCGAGCCCAGAAGCAGTCGTTCCTTATTGCAGAGAAGAAGCAGCGTAAGTAACGCCATTCAGGCCGGCCTCGATGGGATTGCAGTCACCGGCATTGCCTGGTACCTGATCTACGACCAGTTTGGCTACATCACCTCCGATTACGTGATCATGCTGCTGTTGCTGGTTGGCGCCCTGGCAGTCATCTACGATCATTATGCGATCTACCGTACCAACGTTGGCCTTTCCATCAAGGCTTTTCGGCTGTTCAAGGCCTGGTCGGCAACCTTTTGCTTCCTGGTGGTCATGGCCTTCCTGGCCAAGCAGAGCGAAACCTATTCGCGGCTGCTGGTGGTGCAGTTGTTCATCATTGGCTACATCGCCCAGTTGTTCCTGCACTTTGCCGTGCGTGAATTGCAAAAGCGCTTCACCGCCCATGCACGCCTGGACAACGCCCTGATCATTGGCGCCGGTGACCTGGCCAACTTCCTGTACCAGAAAATCAGCAACAACCCCTGGTTCGGCGAGCGTGTGCTGGGCTGCGTGCTGATCGACAGCGCCGATGAGCCGGGGCGCGAAAGCGCCGACGGCAAGCAGCGCATGCCAGTGCTTGGGCATGTTGCCGAGCTCGACGATGTCGTGGCCCGTCACGGCATCCGCACGGTGTACCTGGTGACTCCACTGGGTGGTTCCGAGGTCATCAATGATGTGTATTTCAAGTTGCTCGACAAGTGCATTGCGGTGAACTGGGTGCCGGATATCTTCTCGTTGCGCCTGATCAACCACAGCGTGCGGGAAATTGCCGGCATTCCCGTGCTGACCTTGTCGGAAACACCGCTGACGGGCATGAGCCTGTTCCTGAAGAACCTCGAGGACAGGGTGTTGGCGGCGCTGATCCTGCTGCTGGCATCGCCGGTGTTGCTGGCCGTTGCGCTGGCCATCAAGCTCGATAGCCGCGGCCCGGTGTTCTTCCGCCAGGAACGCACCGGCTGGACCGGGGAAGCGTTCCGCATCTGGAAGTTCAGGAGCATGCATGTCCATCAGCCGGAAGAGGGCGTGGTCAGGCAGGCGCAGAAGAATGACCCGCGGCTGACCCGGGTCGGCGCCTTCATCCGCCGCACCAGCCTGGATGAACTGCCGCAATTGTTCAATGTGCTGACCGGGGAGATGTCGCTGGTCGGGCCACGGCCGCATGCCTTGCAGCATGACACGCTGTATTCGCAGGACATCGTCGACTACTTTGCCCGCCACAATATCAAGCCTGGCATGACCGGCCTGGCGCAGGTGCGTGGGTTCAGGGGCGAGACCAGGGATATCGAGCAGATGATCCAGCGGGTGGACTCGGACATCGAGTACATCAACAACTGGTCGCTGTGGCTGGATTTCGTGATTCTGGTGCGCACGTTGAATGCGTTTACCGGCAAGCAGGCCTACTGACGCACAAATCTCGCAAGCGCTCTGCGCACCCTGTGGGAGCGGGTTTACCCGCGAAGAATCCAACGCGGTGCATGGCACCGGCTGTGCCGGTGTTCGCGGCTAAAGCCGCTCCCACAGGGTCCCTGCTAATTCAGTGAGTCACTTGTAATTCCATGAAAGTGTGCAAGCGCTCTTGGCCGCCCTAGTCCTTGTTCAGCGGGTGCAACTCCCTGAACCCCCGCGCTTCCTCCACCAGCCAGTCATGCACCGCCCGCGCCCCCGGCTGGTTCAGCCCGCCCGGCGGGTAATGCACCACATAGCGCTTGTGATTGGCGATCGGCACCCCGAACGGCACGATCAGCGCCCCGCGCTCCAGTTCGTCGTTGAGCAGCGTGCGCCGGGCAATCGCCACGCCAATGCCGGCAATCGCCGCCTCGATGGTCAGGTGGTTGCGGTTGAAGGTATGCCCGCGCCGCACATCCAGGCCGGCGGCGCCGATGCCCTCCAGGTAGAACTCCCATTCGGCATATTCCGAACTGCCGCGCCAGGCCGTGATGTCGTGCAGCAGCGGGTAGTGCGCCAGGTCTGCCGGCCCGTGCAGCGGCGGGCGCCCGCGCAGCAAGGTGGGGGAGCACACGGGGAATATCTGCTCGTCCAGCAGCGGCGTCGAGAGCATGCCGGGGTAGCTGCCATCGTTCAGGTCGATGGCCAGGTCGAAATCGCCCGGGGTCAACGCCTGGGCACTGTCTTCGGCCACCAGGCGCAGCTCGATGTCCGGGTAGCGTTGCTGAAAGCGCGGCAGGCGAGGCGTGAGCCATTTGGCCAGGAACGACGGGATCGAGCGCAGGCGCAAGGTGCCGCGGATTTCCCCTGCGTCCAGGCGCAGCAGTTCGGCTTCGATGCTGCCATAGGCTTCGGTCACCGTCTGCGCCAGGCGTTGCCCTTCGGCGCTCAGTTCCACACCGCGCGCCCGGCGCAGGAACAGCCGATAGCCCAGGCGTTCCTCCAGCTGGCGCATCTGTTGGCTGACGGCGCCTGGGGTGATGTGCAGCTCCTCGGCACAGCGGGTGAAGGACAAGTGCCGGGCCGCACAGGCGAACACGTGTAGCCAGACGAACGTCTGGCCATTGAGTTGTCGTCGCATCGTTTAGTACCACTAAAGCCTTGCTTAGGAAGTTTCGTTGGTCATCCATGAGCCAGCGCGGCAGTATCGCGCAAAATCGCAATAACGCTCAATTTCTCCAGATAACCGTGCTGCGTCTTCATACCCGGGCACGGTCAGGCATTAGCATGGCTATCAGTGTTTTCGACCTTTTCAAAATCGGCATCGGGCCGTCCAGTTCCCACACCGTCGGCCCGATGCGGGCGGCGGCTACCTTTGCCCAGGCCCTGCGCGAACAGGGGCTGCTGGCCCGGGCAAGCCGTGTCGAGGTGCGGCTATACGGGTCGCTGTCGGCCACCGGGGTTGGTCACGCCACCGATCGTGCCTGCCTGCTCGGCCTGATGGGGCAGTGGCCGGACCGTATCGACCCGGCCACCATCGAGTCGCGCATTCGCCAGGTGATGCAGGAGCACTGCCTGATGCTCGATGGCAGCCACCCGCTGGCGTTCGACTACAGCCGCGACATGCTGCTGCTCGACGAGAACCTGCCGTACCACCCCAATGCCATGAGCCTGGAAGCCATGGACGGGCAGGGCAGCCTGTTGCGCCAGACCTACTATTCAGTGGGCGGTGGCTTTATCGTCGAGCAAGCCGAGATCGATGCGCCAGCTGTCGAAGCGAATGCGCTGGTGCTGCCGTACGAGTTCGACAGTGCCGCGCAGTTGCTGGCCTTGTGCAAGGCCCATGGGTTGAGCGTGGCGCAGTTGATGATGGCCAACGAATGTGCCTGGCGCCCGGAGGCCGAGGTCCGCGAGGGCTTGCTGCGGATTTGGGGCGCCATGCGTGAATGCGTCGACAACGGCCTGCGCAACGAAGGCATCCTGCCGGGCGGGTTGCACGTCAAGCGCCGAGCGGCGCGGCTGCATCGCAGCCTGCAGGAACTGGGCAAGCCCAACGTGATCGGTTCCACCCTCAGCGCCATGGAATGGGTCAACCTGTTCGCCCTGGCGGTGAATGAAGAGAACGCCGCCGGCGGGCGCATGGTCACGGCGCCTACCAATGGTGCGGCTGGCATCATCCCGGCGGTGCTGCACTACTACATGAAGTTCAACCCGGGCGCGTGCGACGCGGACGTGGTGGACTTCCTGCTGGCGGCAGCGGCGGTCGGCATCCTGTGCAAGAAGAACGCTTCGATTTCCGGGGCTGAGGTTGGTTGCCAGGGCGAGGTGGGCTCAGCCTGTTCGATGGCCGCTGCCGGCCTGGCCCAGGTGCTGGGCGCTACGCCGCCGCAATTGGAAAATGCCGCCGAGATTGCCCTGGAACACAACCTTGGGCTGACCTGCGACCCAGTTGGTGGCCTGGTGCAGGTGCCGTGCATCGAGCGCAACGCGATTGCTGCGGTGAAAGCGATCAACGCCGTGCAGATGGCGTTGCGGGGGGATGGCGAGCACTTCATCTCGCTCGACCGGGTGATCCGCACCATGCGTGATACCGGGGCGGACATGCATGCCAACTACAAGGAGACTTCGCGCGGCGGCCTGGCCGTTGCCTTCGTCGAATGCTGACGCGGTCAGCTGTAGGAGCGGCCTTGGGTCGCGAAAGGGCTGCGAAGCAGCCCCAGCGATTTCAGCTTGTATACGTGGATCTGGGGCCGCTCCGCACCCCATCGCGACACAAGGCCGCTCCTACATGGACCAGTTAGGCTTTAGCGGGCTTTCTGCTTCGCTTCCAGGAAGCTCGCGCGCATGTCCTTGGCCCAGCCATCCAGCACCGGCTTGACGTCATTCAGGGTCAGCTGCGTGGTCTTGTTCTCCAGATCCTGCCCCGTGCCCTTGCGCACGACCTGAGCCAGCACTTTCTGGCTGGCACCATCGAGGAACGCAGCTTCCACGCCGACATCCACCTCCTGGTCACGGCCGCCCATGGCCGTGTTCACACCGGCTGAAATCAGCGCGATAGGGATGACCTCATAGGGCTTGAGGCCCTCGTTGCTGGTGGACACCGCAGTAATGGCCGGGCGCACCACGATCACGCCCGGGCCGGGGCCCTTGGCCAGCGGTACCACGCTGCCCATTTCACGGCGCAGCGCTTTGTTGAAGTAGCGGGTGATTTCCTGCAGCGTCTGCGCCGAGATGACCGCCGTCGGCTGCGGCCTGGGGTAGAACTGGCTGGGCTCGATGAACACCTGGCTGTACTGGTTGACGTTGACCTTGGGGTCGATCCAGCGCATCACCGGGTCACCCGACGGGCTCTTGGTTTCCTGCAGCCGGCTGTAATCCTTGAGGAAGCCGGAGTAGTCCTTTGGGTCCACGCGATTGCTGGAGCAGGCGGCCATGGCAAGCAATGCGGCGCACAACAGGGTAATGCGGGGCAATGATTTCATGATGAAGATGCATCCATGATAGGTCGGCCAGAACAACGCTAGCAGGTGCGGGGCAGTTGGCCAGTGGGTAGGTTCAATCGATTGTGAAATGGTAGAAAGTTGGAGGGGTTGGAAGGGTTTGTCTTGAGTTTTTCTGCGTCTGTTAGACCGAGCGCCGCGCGGGCGGCGCTCGGTCTAACAGACGCCGCAAAGCTCGTGGCGAACTCAACCCAGCACCTCCCGCAGTCGATACCACAACATCCCCAGCGCCAGCAGCGGCGAGCGCAGTGCCTTGCCGCCGGGGAAGGTCAGGTGTGGCACCGCGCTGAACACGTCCAGTCCCTGGCTGTGGCCGAGGGCGATGCTTTCGGCCAGCAGTTTCGCCGTCCAGTGCGTCACGTTCAGCCCATGCCCGGAATAGCCCTGGGCGTAGTAAACGTTGGGGTGCTGGCTGAGGCGTCCGACCTGGGGGAAGCGGTTGGCGGTGATGCCGATCATGCCGCCCCACTGGTAGTCGATACGCACGTTGGCCAGCTGCGGGAACACCTTCAGCACCTTGGGCCGCATGTAGGCGGTGATGTCCTTGGGGTCGCGGCCGGAATAGTGGCAGGCGCCGCCGAACAGCAGGCGCCGGTCTGCCGTCAGGCGGTAATAGTCCAGGCCGACTTTCTGGTCACACAGCGCCATGTTCTGCGGGATCAGGCTGCTGGCTAGTGACTCGGGCAATGGCTCGGTAGCCACCACGTAGCTGCCGGCCGGCAGCACCTTGCCGCTCAGGCGTGGTTCCAGTTCATCGAGGTGGGCGTTGCAGCCCAGCACCAGGCTGCTTGCCCGCACCTTGCCACGGGCTGTGTGCAGGGTCACGCGGGGGCCGTGCTCGATGCGCAGCACCGGGCTCTGCTCGAAGATGCGTACGCCCAGGCCGTGGGCGGCGCGGGCTTCGCCCTGGACCAGGTCAAGCGGGTGCAGGTGGCCCGAGCCCATGTCTACCAGGCCGCCGGCGTACTGGTCGCTGGCGACGATTTCATGCAGCTGGTCGGCACTGACCAGGCGGGTTTCAGGGCGATAACCGAGTGCGGCCAGGTCGTCCTGTTCGTCCTTGAATGCGGCGAACTGCGCTGGGGTATTGGCCAGTTCGCAGAAGCCCCAGCGCAGGTCGCAGGCAATGCCGTACCGGGCGATGCGGCTGGCCACCAGCGCTACCGAATCGATGCCGGCCTGTTTCAGGTAGTGCACGCCGTCCTGGCCGACATGTCGGGCAAAGCCGCTGACGTCATGGCCGATGCCGCGAATCAGCTGGCCGCCGTTGCGGCCGCTGGCGCCCCAGCCGATGCGCCGGCCTTCAAGCAGCACCACCGAGAGCCCGCGTTCGGCCAGTTCCAGGGCGGTATTGACCCCGGTCAGCCCGCCGCCGACCACGCACACATCGGCGCTCAGTTCGCCGTCCAGGCTGGGATAGGGCGCTGCATCGCGTGCCGTGGCGGCATAGTACGAAGCGGTGTGTTGGGTAGTGAAAGACATGGGCGTTCTCGACTCAGCGGTTGGACTTGATCTTGCTCCAGGAACGGGTCATGACGCGCATGATCTTCGGGCTCGGCGTGCTGGAGATGTACAGCTTGTCCAGCACGTCCTGGGGTGGGTAGATCTCGGGGTTTTTCACCAGCGACGCGTCCATGTAGGCCTGGGCATCGGGGTTGGCGTTGGCATATCCGACCGTGGCGCTGACCTTGGCGATCACCTTGGGGTCGAGCAGGTAGTTGATGAACGCCAGGGCCTGTTCGGGGTTGTTGGCGTCCTTGGGGATGGCCAGCAGGTCGAACCACAGGTTGCTGCCTTCCTTGGGAATGCTGTAGGCGACTTTCACGCCGTTTTTCGCCTCCACGGCGCGGTTGGCGGCCTGGAACACGTCGCCGGAGTAGCCGAAGGCCACGCAGACATCGCCATTGGCCAGGTCGGAAACGTACTTGGAGGAGTGGAAGTAGGTGATGTAGGGGCGCAGTTCGAGCAGGCGGGCTTCCGCCTTGGCGTAGTCGGCCGGTTTTTCGCTGCGCGGGTCCATGCCCAGGTAGTTGAGCACGGCCGGGAACAGTTCGTCGGGCGAGTCCATGAACGCCACGCCGCACTGCTTGAGCTTTTTCAGGTTCTCGGGCTCGAACAGCACCGCCCATGAATCGATATGGTCGACGCCCAGGGCCGCCTTGACCTTGTCGATGTTGTAGCCGATGCCGTTGGTACCCCACAGGTAGGGTACGGCGTACTGGTTGCCAGGGTCGTTCTGCTCAAGCTGCTTGAGCAGCTTGGGGTCCAGGTGCTGCCAGTTGGGCAGCTTGCTGCGGTCCAGCGGCAGGAAGGCACCGGCCTGGGCCTGGCGTGCGAGGAAGTGGTTGGATGGCACCACCACGTCATAGCCGGTGCGCCCGGCCAGCAGCTTGCCTTCCAGGGTTTCGTTGGAGTCGAACACGTCATAGACCACCTTGATCCCGCTGCTGGCCTGGAAGTCGGCCACGGTGGTGTCGCCGATGTAGTCGGTCCAGTTGTAAACGCTGACCGAGGGGGTGGCCTGGGTGGTGGTGGCGAACAGCAGGGCGAATGCGGTGGGGATCAGGGTTTGCAGATGACGCATGGGGACACCTCGTTGGTCTTGTTCTTGGCGTTCGGTGTGTTGGGGCTGCTTTGCAGCCCATCGCCGGCAAGCCGGCTCCCACAGGTACAGCACAGGCTTCAGGTTCATGGAGAACCTGTGGGAGCCGGCTTGTCGTGGCGACGAACCGCGGCGATGGGGTGCAAAGCACCCCTTGGGTGGATCAGACGCTCAGCATCAGGAATTCACGCTCCCACGAGCTGATCACGCGCTTGTAGTTCTCGTGCTCGGCGCGCTTGACCGCTACGTAACCCTGGACGAACTGCTTGCCCAGGTACTGCTGCACGGTCTCGCAGTCTTCCATGTGCTGCAGGGCGTCCTCGATGGTGATCGGCAGGCGCAGGTTGCGCCGCTCGTAGGCACGGCCCTGCACCGGTGCGCTGGGCTCGATGCGCTCGATCATGCCCAGGTAGCCGCACAGCAGGCTGGCGGCGATGGCCAGGTACGGGTTGGCATCGGCGCCCGGCAGGCGGTTTTCCACGCGCATCGCCTCGGGGCTGGAGGTGGGCACGCGCAGGCCGGCGGTGCGGTTTTCTTCACCCCACTCGACGTTCACCGGTGCCGAGGTGTCCGGCAGGAAGCGGCGGAACGAGTTGACGTTGGGCGCAAACATCGGCAGCAGCTTGGGGATGTACTTCTGCAAACCGCCGATGTGGTACAGGAACAGCTGGCTCATGCTGCCGTCTTCATTGGCGAAGATCGGCTTGCCGGTTGCGATGTCGACCACGCTCTGGTGCAGGTGCATGGCACTGCCGGGCTCGTCGGTGATCGGCTTGGCCATGAAGGTGGCGGCCACGTTGTGCTTGAGCGCGGCTTCACGCATGGTGCGCTTGAACACGGTGATCTGGTCGGCCAGGTCCAGGGCGTCGCCGTGGCGGAAGTTGATCTCCATCTGCGCCGGGCCGTCTTCATGGATCAGCGTGTCCAGGTCCAGGCCCTGGATCTCGCACCAGTCGTAGACATCTTCGAACAGCGGGTCGAATTCGTTGGCGGCATCGATCGAGAACGACTGGCGGCCGCTTTCGGCACGGCCGGAACGCCCCAGCGGCACTTGCAGTGGCAGGTCCGGGTCTTCGCAGCGCTGGGTCAGGTAGAACTCCATCTCCGGTGCCACGATCGGCTGCCAGCCTTTGTCGGCATACAGCTTGAGCACTTTCTTCAGCACGTTGCGCGGCGACAGCTCGATGGGGTTGCCTTGCTTGTCGAAGGTGTCGTGGATCACGATCGCGGTCGGCTCGATCGCCCACGGGATCTGGTACACGGCGCTCGGGTCTGGGCGGCAGACCATGTCGATGTCGGCGGCATCGAGCAGGTTGTAGTAGATGTCATCGTCAACGTAGTCGCCGGTGACCGTCTGCAGCAGCACGCTCTCGGGCAGGCGCATGCCACGCTCGTGGAGAAACTTGGCGGTGGGCGCGATCTTGCCGCGGGCGATGCCGGTCAGGTCGCTGATCACGCATTCGACTTCGGTGATCCGGTGTTCTTTCAGCCAGGTGGACAGCTGATCGAAGGGGGCGTTCATACAGACCTCTTGGTTGGGGTTTAGTGTGGGAGCAAGCGTGCCAGCGTAAACCGTTCTACGGTTTCGAAGGCGTCCCGCTTCCCAGGTGACGCGCTGGAGACTATCTTGGTCGCAGCCCGCATGGCTGATCTATCCACTTTCTCCGGCAATGAATGCACCAAAAGAGTGCAACTAGGACCGAGCGTGACAACCGCCAATGCCCTGCAAGTCCAGGCTTTCCACACCACCGACGTGACCGAACAAGTACGTGCCACCCCTGGGTGGCAGCAGCAGTACCGGCAGATGTCGCCCGGGCATTTCAGCGGAGAGCTGCGTTGCCTGGGGCTGGACGGGGTGGAGGTCTACGAGGAGCGGTTGAACACCCGGGTGGAGCAGTTTTTCCGCGCACCCAGCGGTTCGCTGGCGTTCTGCTTCGACCGCAGCGAGAACAGCCTGTACCTGCTGAACGAACAGAGCCGCAACATCTGGATCACCCCGGAGAACTACCAGGAAGTGGCGGTCGTGTTCGACCAGGCCTTCCTGGCCCGCCATGGGCTGGACCCGCAGCGCCTGGAAGGGTTGTTCATGGTGCCGCTGGGCAGCGGCCAGAACGCGCTGTTCGGCAGCTGGCTGAGCGCGACGCTGACCCGCCTGGGCCAGGCGGATTGCCCGCTGCAGGGGCAGGCCCTGGCGGAGCAACTGCTGGAAGACTGCCTGTTCATCCTCGACAACGCCTGCCAGCGCCTGCAGGGCGTGGCGTTGGGCCGGCGTGACGAGGAACGGGCGATCATGCGCCGGGTGAGCGAGTGGGCGGCCGACTGCCCGGAGGAGACTCTTAACCTGGTGGAGCTGGCGGATGTTGCCGGGGTTTCCTTGCGTCAGTTGCAGCAAGCCTTCAAGGCGTATACCGGGATGCCGCCGGCGCACTGGTTGCGCCTGCGCCGGCTGAACGGTGCGCGGCGCGATCTGCTGCACGGCGGTGAAGTGACCGTGGCCGAGGTGGCGATGCGTTGGTCGTTCTGGCATTTGGGAAGGTTTTCAGAGAGTTACCGGCAGTTGTTCAAGGAGTTTCCCAGCGAGACTTTGAAGCGGGGCAGGGGCTGAATCTGGTGGTGTAGCTGCTCCCACAGGGTCACCTCAGTGCCAGGCGTTGTGAGGTCCCTGTGGGAGCGGGCAAGCCCGCGAAAAGGCCGGCCCAGGCAATACACAACCCAGCATTCCACAGCGAAAATTGCTATCGTGCCGCCCTGATTCCACCCGAGGTGCCGATGTTCTACCTGCCTTTGCCCAGCGACCAGGCCGACCGCCTCGCCAGCGAGCCCACCACCGACTTCTTCACCACCGCCAGCGTCCTCGACGCCGCCGCAGTGCTGTTCGTGCAGAACCTGCCGCGCCAGCCCGCCACCGCCTCGGCGGATGCGCAGGAACGCCGCTTTGCCGAAATAGTGCGCATTGCCAACGAGGTCGAAAGCGCCGCGCCGGGGCGCTTCCCGGGCCAGGTGGCGCAGCACTTCGATCGCGAAGCCTTCGCCATGGGCCTGGGCATGCTGGGCGAAAACGGTATCGCACTGCTGTCGACCGAGGTGGAGTACCAGGCCGACGAACTGCTGGACGCCGAGGGCCAGTGGAACTTCCAGTTCGCCGACAGCTACCGCCAGCGGGCAACCCCGCTGCACCCGGTGTACCTGCCTTCCCTGGCCAGCGACCTGATGCTCAGCGACCAACAGAACCGCCTGCTGCGCGAATTCCTCAGTGGTATCGATGAGTCGGTGGCGGTTCAGGGCTTTGCCGGCACCGGCAAGACCTTCCTGATTCACCAGTTCGCCCGTTTGCTCGAGCCGCAGCGCACGCTGTTGCTGGCGTTGACCGAAGGCCAGCTGCGCGCGCTGCAGGCGCGGGTCAAGGATGCCGCCGCCTACACCGCACTGACCTTCGGCCAGCTGGCCGACGAGCTGCTCAACCGCGACCTCACCAGCAATGGCTGGCGCCTGCGCGACCCGTATCGCACCAAGCTTTCGTGGCGCCCGCAGGATGCGCAGGTGGTACGTTGGCTGGCCATCCCCGACATCGGCCCGCTCGCCGCGCGCGATGTGGTTGCCTTATGCGTCCGCGCGGTGCGCACGTTCTGCCACAGCGCCGACACCCAGCTGCAGTTGCACCACCTGCCCTGGGCCGGGCCGGGGACCACGCCACTGGACCAGGAAGTGTTGCTGGAAAAGGCACGGCTGTACTGGCAGGAGCTGATTCGCCCGTCGGCACGGGAAATCCAGTTGCCGGTGCGCGACTACCACCGGGTCAAACTGCTGTCGCTGACCGGTCATGTGATCGACAGCCGCTACACCCATGTCATCGTCGACGAGGCCCACGAGCTGTCGGCACCGATGCTTGCCGTGCTCGACCGCAGCCCGCAGTCGATCATTGCCCTGGGTGACGAGCTGCAGAACCTCAACGGCCTCAGCGCGCACCATGGCGGCTTCATCCGCCAGCGTTACATCGACCACTCGCTGCGGGCCGGGCCGGCGATGGACAACGTGCTCAACCCGCTGATCCAGGCCCACCCGGCGGCGATCCAGGCAGCTTTCAGCGGCAGCGCCGAGCATTACACGCGGGTCAGCTTCTTCGATGCGGTAACGGTGCCGGAACAGCCCACGGCATTGATCGTCGACGATGAATGGGGCCTGTTTGGCTGGTTCCAGCGCCTGACCCACCAGGGTGTGCCGTTCGTGCTGCTGAAAAGCGCGCGCAAGGACTTCGAGCTGTTCGTCGAAGACTGCATCGAGCTGTACCGCCATGGCACCCGGCCGCGTCACCCGATGCTGTTCCGCTATGCCAGCTGGCAGGCGCTGGAGCAGGACAAGGGTGATGACAAGGCGTTCGTCGCCGTGGCCAACATGCTGCGCAAGGGTTACACGCCAGAGCACTTCGCCAGGGCCAAGAGCCGTTACCGTTGGGACAAGGCGCCCAAGCTGTTCCTGGGGCGGGTGCGGGATGTGAAGAACATGGAGTTCGCCCGGGTGATGGTGTCGCCGGAGCTGATGGTAGCGCCGCAGGTGGCCGGGAACCGCAATGAACGGGCGCGGATGCTGGCGGGGTTGTACACCGCCTGTTCGCGGGCGCGGCATGAACTGATCGTGCCGGGGGGGATGCTGGACTGGGTCAAGGACCAGGTTCGGGATTGAGCCCTGGGGCCGCTTTTTCAGCCCTTCAAAGTCCTTGTGGGAGCGGGTTCACCCGCGAACACCGGCGCAGCCGGTGCCGGGCACCGTGTCGCCTGATTCGCGGGTAAACCCGCTCCCACAGGGCTGCAAAGCAGCCCCAGGGTCATGAATCAGTTACGGTCCAGCCACACAGTCTGGGCATTGGTGAACTCACGCACACCAAAGTGCGACAGCTCACGCCCGAAGCCGCTCTTCTTCACCCCGCCAAACGCCACGCGGGGGTCGGAAGCGCAATAGCCGTTGATGAACACGCCGCCGGTATCCAGCGCCGCGGTCATGCGCTCGGCCAGCGCGTAGTCGGCGGTGTAGATGGTCGAGGCCAGGCCGAACTCGCTGTCGTTGGCCAGCTCCACCGCATGCTCCGCATCACGTGCGCTGATGATCGCCGCCACCGGGCCGAACAGCTCCTGCTTGAACGCAGTCATCTGGGGGGTGACGTTGGCGAACACGGTCGGCGCGTAGAAGTTGGCAACGCCATCGACCTTGTGGCCGCCCAGCAGCAGGGTGGCGCCTTCGGCGATGGTCGCCTGGACCTGGCCATCCAGCTCGTCGCGCAGGTCGTAACGGGCCATCGGGCCGATGTAGGTACCTTCTTCCAGCGGGTTGCCGACCTTCAGCTCGCGAGTGGCCTCGACGAACTTGCGGGTGAATTCGTCAACGATGCTTTCCTCGACGATCAGGCGCTTGGCCGCAGCGCAGACCTGGCCGGTGTTCTGGTAACGGCCGATCACGGCTGCTTTCACGGCGGCATCCAGGTCGGCGTCGGCCAGCACGATGAACGGGTCGGAACCGCCCAGCTCCAGCACGCACTTCTTCAGCGCGGCGCCGGCTTGCGCACCAATCGCCATGCCGGCACGCACGCTGCCGGTCAGGGTCACGGCGGCGATGCGCGGGTCGTTGATGGCGCGGGTGACGCCGTCCGGGGTCACGTTCAGCACTTCGAACACGCCTTCCGGCAGGCCGGCATCCTTGAACAGCTCGCCCAGCAGGTAGGCGCTGCCCATCACGTTCGGCGCGTGCTTGAGTACGTAGGTGTTGCCGGCCAGGATCGCCGGCACGGCGCCGCGCAATACCTGCCAGACCGGGAAGTTCCAAGGCATCACGGCCAGGATCGGGCCCAGCGGGCGGTATTCGATGCGGGCTTTCTCGACCTGGGTCGGCTCGGCGGCGAGCATGGCCGGGCCATGTTCGGCGTACCAGCGGCACAGGCCGACGCACTTGCTGACTTCACCACGGGCCTGGGCGACAGGCTTGCCGATTTCGCGGCTGATCATTTGCGCGAAGGCTTCGGCCTTGGTTTCGAGGGTTCTGGCCAGGGCAAGCAGGTACTCGCTGCGCTGACCCAGCGACACCTGGCGCCACTGGCGGTAGCCAACCTTGGCGCGTTGCAGCGCCGCTTCCAGTGCGGCGTCGGTGTCGAACGGGTAGGCGCCGATCTGCTCGCCGCTGTACGGGTCGAGGGAGATGGCGTGGGTCAGGCTGCTGATCGCGCTCATGGCGGGACACTCTCGTTGTTGTTGAACCGTGACGCCAGACTAGTGGGCTATGGCTTTAATGAAAACTGAATAATAATGAGCGAAACATTCACGTTTGGAGAAAGGCTGTGGACCTGGTGCAACTGGAGATCTTCAAGGCCGTGGCAGAGCAGGGCAGCATCAGTGCCGCCGCGCAGCATATCCATCGGGTGCCGTCGAACCTGACCACGCGTATCAAGCAACTGGAGGAGGACCTGGGCGTGGAGCTGTTCATCCGCGAGAAGAGCCGCCTGCGCCTGTCCCCCGCAGGCTGGAACTTCCTCGAATACACCCGGCGCATCCTCGACCTGGTGCATGAGGCGCGGTTGACCGTGGCCGGTGAAGACCCGCAAGGCACCTTCGCCCTGGGGTCGCTGGAAAGCACGGCCGCGGTGCGCATCCCGGCCTTGCTGGCGGCCTACAACCAGCGCTACCCCAAGGTCGACCTGGACCTGTCCACCGGGCCGTCCGGGACCATGCTCGAAGGCGTGTTGTCTGGCCGCCTGGTGGCGGCGTTCGTCGACGGGCCGGTGCTGCACCCGACGCTGGAAGGCATGCCGGTGTTCGAGGAAGAAATGATGGTCATCGCGCCGCTCAACCACGCCCCGGTAACCCGCGCCCAGGACGTCAACGGCGAAAGCATCTACGCCTTCCGCGCCAACTGTTCGTACCGCCACCACTTCGAGAACTGGTTCGTGCAGGACCAGGCGGTGCCGGGCAAGATCCACGAAATGGAGTCGTACCACGGCATGCTGGCCTGCGTCAGCGCCGGCGCCGGCCTGGCCATGATGCCGCGCAGCATGCTCGACAACATGCCCGGTTGCAGCACCGTCAGTGCCTGGCCGATGTCGGAGGATTTCCGTTACCTGAAGACCTGGCTGGTGTGGCGCCGGGGCACGGTATCGCGCAGTTTGAGCATGTTCGTGAAACTGCTTGAGGAAGGGCGCGCAACCTGATGTTCCAGCGCAATATTCACACCATCGATGCGAATTTCATCAAGACGACCATGCATCAGCACGAACGCCGTTACGCCCGAAGGATCAGATAATAGGTAAGCCATCCTCGAAAGGAGGGTCGTACCATGCGTAACCATCACTATGCCCTCGGCGCGGCGCTGCTGATCACCCTGGCGCTGCCATGGACCCTGGCGGCCGCCGCCGACCTCAATGCCCCCATCGACATGCAGGCCGTGCAACTGCAACAGCAGGAGCAGAACGGCGTCCGCTACCTGCAAGGCGGCATCGGCCAGGATGAAGCCAACGCCCTGCGCAAGACCCCGGGCTATGACCTGCATGTGGAACTCTCCACCGGCCCGGAAGGCAAGTTCCAGAGCGGTGCCACCGTCGACATCCAGAATGCACAGGGCCAGCCCGTGCTCAGCCTTACGGATGCCGGGCCGCTGCTGTATGTGCAGTTGCCTCCCGGCAAATACAAAGTGACTGGCAACGCCCAGGGTGAGACGGTGCAGCAATTGGTGACCGTGAATGGCAAGACCCCCGCGACCGTGAACCTGAACTGGCGTTGATGAAAAAGAGGGCAGGAGTACGGATGTACTCCTGCCTGAAAGGAGCGCATCGCCATGAGCCTGGACCTTCAGCTGGAGATGTTGGACGAGCGGGGCTATGTGTTGCTCCCCGGTGTGCTCGAACCCTTGCGTATCGCCTTGCTGCGCTGCGCCATCGATGACTTGCAGCCCATCCACTGGGATTACCAGGGGCTGCTGGAACACTACAAGTGCGTGTTCAACCGCAACCCATTGTGGTTGCCCTTTCTCGACCTGCCGCCGCTGATCGCCCTGGCCGAAGCGGCACTGGGTGCCGACTGCCATGTGATCGGCCAGACCGCCTGGCGCAGCCACCCGGGTTACCCCGGCGTGGCCCTGCACCTGGACCATCTGCCCATGCAGTTGCCCGACTGGCTCAGCGAGCGCGGCGACTTCACCCAGCCCCCGCAGATCCTGACTGCGCAGCTGTACCTCAGCGATATCGACCATCACATCGGGCCGACCTGGATTGTGCCCGGCAGCCACCGCGCGGCGCGGCCACCACAGGCTGGCGAGCAACACTGGCAGGGCCGTGATGCCCAGCCGGTGCTGTGCAAGGCAGGGGACGCGCTGGTGTTTCGCAGCGATGTCTGGCACAGCGGCGGGGCCAACTGCACCCAGTCACGCGAGCGCGACATGCTGCAAGTGCACTATGGCCGGCGCATGGTCGCGCAGAAGTTTTCGCCGTACCTGAACTGGCGTTTCAACCCGCAGGTGCTGGAGGAGGCCACACCCAGGCAAAGGCGCCTGCTGGGCGAACACCAAGAGGCGGAATACGACTGACCGCTGCTGTTCGGCATGGCAGATGCTGGCGCAGGGTATTAGCCAATGGTGGCAATTCACTTTCAACTTTCTGTTTATCTGGTCGATAATCAGAAAAGTATTACTTCGTGTGACCGGTCTGGATGCATCCGGTCACCACATAAGATCGAGGGGCCCAAGCCCCCACTTGCCGTATAGACCATCAGGAGAAGTCATTGATGAAAACCCGTCTAGCAGCTTCGCTGGCTGCTGCAGTGCTGGCCTTTGCCGGGGCGAATCTGGCCCAGGCAGCGCAGGTGAGCGGCGCCATTGGCGCCACTGGCCAAGGTGACATGACCTACCGTATCGGCCTGTCGTTCGACTGGGACAAGAAATGGCTGGAAAGCAGCACCGGTCATCTGACCGGATACTGGGATGCGGCCTACACCTATTGGGAAGGCGGTGAGGCCAGTGGCGCGCACTCGCTGTCGTTCAGCCCGGTGTTCACCTACGAGTTCAGCGGTTTCACCTATACCCCGTACATCGAGGCCGGCATTGGTCTGGCGGCGTTTTCCAAGACCGACGTGGGCGACCAGCGCCTGGGCTCGTCGGTCAACTTCGAAGACCGCATCGGCTTCGGCCTGAAACTGCCGGGGGAGCAGAAGGTGGGGATCCGCGCGATGCATTACTCCAACGCGGGGCTCAAGCAGCCTAACGACGGCATCGAGTCGTACTCGCTGTTCTACAGCAAAGGGTTCTGAGACCGGGGGCCGCTTTGCGGCCCATCGCCGGCAAGCCAGCTCCCACAGGGACCGCGTATGGCTGGGACGATGCGGTCGAGGTGGGAGCTGGCTTGCCGGCGATGGGCTGCAAAGCAGCCCCAAGAACGGTCAGAAGGTATACGAAACCCCAGCCTGCACCGTCCGCGGCGCACCCGGGTAGGCGTAGAAGTTGAATGCTCCCTCGTCGTATTCCTTGTTGAAGAGGTTCTTCAGGTCGAGATTGAGGCGAATGTTGTCGTTGACCTTGTAAAAGGCCAGCAGGTCGACAACGGTGTACTGGTCCATGTTGTAAGTCACTGCCTCGGTCTGGCCATTGCGGTCATCGACGTACTTCACCCCAACCCCCAGCCCAAGGCCTTTGGCCAATCCGTCCTGGAATTCGTAGGTGTTGAGCAGGCTGAAGCTGTTCCTTGGAATGTTCGCCAGCCGGGTGCCAGAGGGCAGGCGGTTGTCCTTGGTCACTTCAGCGTCAACGTAGGCATAACCACCGATCACGCGCCACTCCGGCGTCAGGTTGCCGGCGATGTTGATGTCCAGACCACGGCTACGTACTTCGCCAGCGGCAAGGTTGTAGTTGGGGTCCGCCGGGTCGCGTGTCAGCACATTTTCCTTGACGATGTGGTAGATCGCCGCGTCAACGCTCAGCTGACGGTCCGGCGCTTCCCATTTGACACCCAGCTCATACGATTTGCCTTTCTCCGGGTCGAAGCCCGAACCTTGCAGGCTGGCGCCGCTGTTAGGCTTGAACGAACGGGCGGTGTTGGCATAGACAGCGACAGTTTCGGTCAGGTCGTAGATCAGGCCAACGCGCGGGGTGACGCCATTCTCGCCTTTGCTGAAATCTCGGTTTGCGGACCGCTTGTCGTCGTAGTCATGCTCGAAACGCTCGAAGCGTACACCTGCAAGTGCCTTCAAGCGCTCAGTCAGGGCCACCTGGTCCTGGATGAAATACGCCCAGGTCTCGAGCTTCTCGCTGTCCCAGGTGGTTGGTACCGCTGCCAGCTCCGGCCTCGGCTGGCCTAGTACCGGGTTGTAGATATCAATCGTGTAGGGCGCGGTGGAACGTCGAATGATCGAACTGTAGTGGTAGTTCTCGTACTCGATGCCAGTCAGCAGGGTGTGGCTGAACGCTCCTGTATCGAAATGCCCGGTCAGGTTCAGTTGCCAATCGCGATCAGTCCACTCCAGCTTGCGATAGTTGAAGTTTCGCTGCAGCGTGCGGCCGTCTGCGGGTGCGCCATTGGCTTCGACAGCATTACCCTTGAGCGAGCCATCCAAAAACTGGAACCCGCCACCCAGCGTCCAGTTATCGTTGAGCAGGTGTTCGAAACGCACCTGAGCCATGTTGTTGTCGTTGTGCAGAAGGTTGTCGCTGCCTTTTTCCCAGATATAGGTGTCGCGCGAGGCGCTGCCAGTCTGGGTGGCGTAGCGGGTCAGGCCACGGTCCAGCGGGTGGTTGTTGCGCATGAAATCGCCCTCGAAGACGATCTTCGTGCTGTCGTTGACCTGCCAGCTGAGCACCGGCGCCACGTCATAGCGCTCGCTTTCCACGTCGTCACGGAAGCTTTCGCCACCTTCGCCCAGCAGGTTCAGGCGGTAGGCCAGCGAGCCGTCCTGATTCAGCGGCCCGGTAGCGTCCAGGGTAGCGCGGTGCATGCCCTGGTCATCGAACTGGCTGCCCAGGGTGACTTTCGACTCTGGCAGCGGCTGCTTGCTGACCACGTTGAAGGTGCCGCCTGGGTCGCCACGGCCGTACAGGCTGCTGGCCGGGCCACGGATCACTTCCAGGCGTTCGACGGTGTTGGCGTCGGGGGCGTTGGGGTAGCCGCGGTTGATCGGGAAACCGTTGCGGTAGAACTCGCCGGTGGTGAAGCCACGCACGGTGAAGGTGGTCAGGCCCTGGCCGCCGAAGTTGTTGGCGCGGCCGACGCCGCCGGCGTAGTCCAGGCCGTCCTGCAGACGCGTGGCGCCGGTGTCTTCCAGTACATCCTTGGGCACCACGCTGACCGATTGCGGGGTTTCGTGCAGGGCAGTGTCGGTGCGAGTGGCGCTGGCCGAGCGGGTAGCCTTGTAACCCTCGACCGGGCCATCGGCACGTTCGCTGTCGGCGCTGCTGGTGATGTTCAGGGCCTGGAGTTCGATCTGGGTGGGTTCGCTGAGCGGTTCAGGCTCGGCAAAGACCAGCGGGGAGACAGCATGAAGCACACAAAGCGAAACGAACGTGCGACGCATCGACGGTACGATCCTGGAGTAGGGCGCTGAGGGTAGGGTGGGCAAGCGCCGAGAAACTACTACGAATCATTATCAAATGCATTCTTTTTGTGTGGGACTGGTGTACCAGATACCAAGTGGAATTTGTGCTGGATTCTTCGCGGGCACGCCCGCTCCCACAGGTTCGTCACAGGCTCAGGCTTTGTGCATGACCTGTGGGAGCGGGCGTGCCCGCGAATAGGCCAGTCCAGGTGCAGCAGCTCTCAGCGAACCGCCTTGATCGCCAGCACATTGCACAGCGGATGCTCCAGCACATGCACCGTGGTCCCGCCCAGGAACGTCTGCATGGCGTCATGCCGGTGGCTGCCCATCACGATCACATCCGCCCGGCTGTGCCCGACGAACTGGGCAATCACCTTGATCGCGGCCCCTTCCAGGAAGTGCCTGCGCTCCAGCGGGATCTGGTGGTGGTCGCCCAGCCGGTTGAACGCCGCACGCTGCGCGGTGCGCACGCTGACATCGAAGCCAGGCATGGTCACCGTGCCGGCGCCGAAGTCGGCAATGTGGGTCTTGGCCGCGTCGCACACATGCAGCAGGTGCAGTTCGGCATTGCACTGCAGGGCCAGGGCATGGGCGCAATGGATCACCTGCTCATCCAGGTGCTCGCCGGCGCCATGGCTGTTCAGGTCCACCGCGGCGGCAATCTGCCGGGGCAGCGGCAGGCGGATATCGCTGACCAGGTGCACGGCTACCGGGCTGTCCTTCAGCAACTGCCAGTCCAGAGGCGTTACCAGCAGGCGCTTGAGCACCGGTTCGTGCTGCACGTCCTTGATCAGCAGGTCGCAACCCAGCCGTTCCACCCGCTCCAGCACGCTGCCCAGCGGGTCGCGGGTCAGCAGCAGTTCGGTAGACACATCCAGGCCGGCGTTGGCCAGTTGTTCGGCTTCGTCCGCCAGCCATTGGCGGTTGTCGCTGAGCAGTCGCTCACGCTCGCGGCTATCGCTCATCAAACCGAAGGTGTCGACATCGTCGACGAACACGTTGATATCCAGCAAGGCACCGCTGGATTCCGCCAACGCCGCAGCGCGTTGCAGCGCTGGCGTGTGGCGCATCTGCGGGCCGAGCATGACGAACAGACGCTTGAACTGGCTCATCTCACACCTCCACGTGTGGCAGCCCCCCGGTGTCTGGTCTTGTTCAGTCTAGACCGCGCAGGGCCGCATGAGCAGCCGACGGAGGCTGGCGCGGCACGGTGTGTCGGGTATTATGCGGGCCCCATCATTTTCACGAGGCCCGCCCCATGTCCCTGAGTGCTGAACAGATCGGTGAATTCCGCGCCTTCGCCGAGCAGCTGGCCGATGCTGCTGCCGTGGCGATCAAGCCATACTTTCGCGCCAGCCTGGACGTCGAGGACAAGGGGGGGCGCCTGTACGACCCGGTGACCGTGGCCGACAAGGCAGCCGAGGACGCCATGCGCGAGCTGATCCAGGCCCGCTACCCCGACCACGGCATCCTCGGTGAAGAAGCCGGCGTGGCAGTCGGCAGCAGCCCGCTGACCTGGGTGCTCGACCCGATCGACGGTACCCGTGCCTTCATCACCGGCCTGCCGCTGTGGGGCACGCTGATTGCCCTGAACGACGGCACGCGCCCGGTGGTAGGGGTGATGAACCAGCCGTTCACCGGCGAACGCTTTGTCGGCACACCGGAAGGCGCCTGGCGCAGCGGTACGCCGTTGCAGACCCGCGCCTGTGCCGACCTGGCCTCGGCCACGCTGATGTGCACCACCCCGGACATGTTCGATACCGCCGCGCGCAAGGCTGCGTTCGAGGCCGTTGCCGGCAAGGCGCGCCTGATGCGCTACGGTGGCGATTGCTATGCCTACTGCATGCTGGCTTCCGGGTTTGTCGACGTGATCGTCGAGGCGAGCCTGCAGCCGTATGACGTGCAGGCGCTGATGCCGATCATTGAAGGGGCGGGCGGGGTGATCACGGCGTGGGATGGCAGCAGCGCGCAGAATGGCGGGTGCGTGGTGGCCTGTGGTGACCCGGCGCTGCATGCACAGGTGGTGGAGATGTTGCGTCACGCCATGTGATTCATGTGTTGCTTGTGCCGGCCCCTTCGCGGGCTTGCCCGCTCCCACAGGTTCATCACAGGTGCTGCGGGCTGTGCGGTCCCTGTGGGAGCGGGCAAGCCCGCGAAGAGGCCGGCACAGGTATCCAACCCCCCCGATCACCGCACTTTTTCCAATTTCCGGGCTCTATGTTTGGCCAGGCCACACTGATCCCCGGTGCGGCCGCCGAATATCGACCCGGTGCCGATGGTTGCAAGCAAGCCAAAATTCTTCCTCCGCCTGCTATTGGCAGGCGCCCTCACATGCCTGTGCGCCTGCACCCAGCAGCAGGGTCGCGACATGGTCAACCAGCTCGGCAACGGCAAGCCCAGCGAACTGTTCCAGACCAGCGTCGACCGCCTGGCCACGCTGTCCATGCGCGACAATCTGCAGAGCTTGTACCTGCTGATGAACAAGCTTTACCTGCGCAACCCCAACCAGTGGAAGCTGTCCGGCTACGTGGACGCTGCCACTGCCGAGCGGCAGATCCGTATCGCCATCGAACAACGCCAGCCCTTGCCGCAACTGGGCAACCGTCGCGACCTGGCCGCCTTGAGCTATGCCCTGAGCCCCGAGTTTCGCGGTGACCGGGTCGGCGCCTTCATCTACGCCATCGGCAGCATGCTGATCACCGCGCACGGCGGCCGTACCGAGTTCTACATGACCGATACCATCGATCCGCTGTTCGTCAACAACGCGGCGCGCAATATCGAGAAGGCCACCTGGATGCTGAGCCAGCGGCAGGATGCCAATGGCGTGCTGCTGTTGTTCTCCAACGAAATCTCGGAAGAGGGCAGCAACCTGAGTTTTGCCGTTGAGTTTGGCAAGATCGTGGCACGGCTGGATTTGCTGGCGGAGTTGCTGGATGAGCGGTACAGGCGGATTGGCTTGAATTATGCGCAAAGCCTGTTGTTGATGAACTTCCTGCCGGTGCAGTGAAGTGGGCGGTTCCGGGTTGCCTGTACCGGCCTCTTCGCGGGCATGCCCGCTCCCACAGGTACTTCATCGCCCTTCAGGCTGGTGATATCCCTGTGGGAGCGGGCGTGCCCGCGAAGGGGCCAGCACAGGCAACCGACATTCAGCGGGTACGCAACGACTCCAGCAACGGCTGAAACTCCGCCAGCAACCAGTCCCGCAAGCGGCAGCAACTGGAGTCATGGTCCTTGTCTTCGTTGAACGCCAGGAAGTGGAAGGTATCCTTGAGCACCAGTTCCTCTTCCACCGGCCTTGCCAGCAGCCCTTGGGCCACCAGCGGCTCTACCAGGTGGTGCCAGCCCAGCGCCACGCCCTGGCCACCCAGGGCCAGCTGCACCAGCAGGTTGTAATCGTTGGCATTGAAGAAGTGCGGGCCGGTGTTGGCGCGGCTTTTCAGGTCGATGTCATGGAACGCCAGCCAGACGTTCCAGTCCACGTGTTCGGCCACCTGCGAGCGGCCATAAGGGCTGAGGTTCAACAACGTGCCATCGCGCAGCCCCTGCAGGGTACGCACCTCTGGGTGCTGCGCCAGGTACAGCGGCGTGCACACCGGGTAGATCACGTCGTGGTTGAGCTGGTGCGAGCTGTAGCCCGCCTGCACCTTGCCCAGTTTGGTGATGTAGATGTCCGGGCGCACCCCGGGCTCCATGGCCAGGAAGTTCTGCGTGGTCACCAGGTTGATGTCGATGTCCGGGTTCTCATCGAAGAACCTCGGCATCCGCGGCCCCATCCACAAGGCGGCGAAGGCCGGCGAACAGCACAGGGTGACCACCTGCTTGCTGTTGGTGTTGCTGCGAATGCGCTCGGCAGCCTGGGAAATGTTGACGAACGACAACTGCACCGCATCGAAGAAGATCGAGCCGGCCACCGTCAGCTCCACCGCACGGCCCACGCGGGTGAACAACTCGGCGCCCAGGTAGGTTTCCAATTCGCGGATTTGCCGGCTGACCGCTGCCTGGGTCACGCACAGCGCCTCGGCGGCGCGGGTGAAGTTCTGGTACTTGGCGGCGGCGACGAAGACTTTGACCGCACGCAGCGAGGGCATCTTGATCAGCGTCTGATCGGGTTCGGAGTGTCTGACCATGTCGGTGGGGTGCAGGTCCTTTGTAGGAGCAGCCTTGTGCTGCGAAAGGGCCCCTACAGGCACCCAAGGCTCAAGTGTATGAGCCGGTCTCTTCGCAGCACAAGGCTGCGCCTGCATTCAAGCGCACTGCGCCAGGCTCTGGCTCGGGGCTCAGGTCCTGATTGATAACTTCAGGTAATGGTTTGCGTGAAACAAATGTCGTTGGACCCGCTCTGGATCAAGGCCTAACGTTAAACCCACGGCGCGACATTCGAGACATCGATAGTCGGACAACTTTGAAGCAGGACATTCTGCGTGCCGGTTTTGACTCACGTTCGAATTTGAACGGACTGCCAAGCGTACTCGCACTGATCTCTACCCGCCTTATTGAAAGTGCGATGTTGAAAGATTGGTTAATAAGCATAATAAAGAGGGTCGTATGAGCCATGCCGATGAGATTCTTTCGGTAAAAAACATCTTCAAAGTGTTCGGTCCCAACCCGAACATGGCCATGGAGATGCTCCGCAAGGGGGCCGACAAGAACGAAATCTTCAGCAAGACCGGCCACGTCGTCGGCGTGTTCGATGCAAGCTTTTCCGTCAAGCGTGGCGAAATCTTCGTCATCATGGGCCTGTCCGGTTCGGGCAAGTCGACCATGGTGCGGCTGTTCAACCGCCTGATCGAGCCCACCTCCGGCAGCATTCACCTCAACGGCAAGGAAATCACCGGGCTCTCCGACAAAGCCCTGCTGGATGTGCGCCGCAAGGAAATGGGCATGGTGTTCCAGTCCTTTGCGCTGATGCCGCACATGAGCGTGCTGGAAAACACCGCGTTCGGCCTGGAAATTGCCGGCGTAGCGGAGGCCGAACGCCACAGCCGCGCCCGTGAAGCATTGAGCCAGGTTGGCCTGGCCGGCCATGAAAACAGCTACCCGCACCAGTTGTCTGGCGGCATGCAGCAGCGTGTAGGCCTGGCCCGGGCCCTGGCCAACGACCCGGCGATCCTGCTGATGGACGAGGCGTTCTCCGCGCTCGACCCGCTGATCCGCAGCGAGATGCAGGGCGAGCTGATCCGCCTGCAGGCCGAGCAGCAGCGCACCATCATCTTCATTTCCCACGACATCGAGGAAGCCATCCGCATCGGCCATCGCATCGCGATCATGGAAGGTGGCCGCGTGGTGCAGATCGGCACCCCGCAGGAGCTGATCAACCAGCCGGCCAACGACTACGTGCGCACCTTCTTCAAGAGCTTCGACAGCTCGCGGGTGCTCAAGGCCGGTGATGTGGCCAAGTTCGACCCGGCGGTGGTGTGCAAGGTCAACGGCAAGGCACCGAGCTTCCAGGCCGGCGTGCCGTTCGGCTACCTGGTCGACGACCGCGGGCAGTTGCTGGGCGTGGTCGACACCGACGCCAACGGCGCTACCGCCAGTGAGCGTTACAGCCTGCACGAGCAGTGCCCGGTGTACACCGATACGCCACTGCACGAAGTGCTCGGGGTGGCGGCCGACCTGCCGTACCCGGTACCGGTGCTCGACCGCCAGGGCGCCTTCAAGGGCACGCTGTCGAAGAACGAGCTGTTGCAGACCCTGAGCCGCCACTAATACCCAGAGGTACACCCTCATGTCCGAATTCAGCATTCTCGACCCGTTCCAGGCGGCCACCATCCCCTTGGGCGACTGGGTCACCGCCACCCTCAACTTCCTGGTGCACAACTTCCGCGAGGTGTTCCGCGCCATCCGCTGGCCGATCGACCAGGTGCTCAATGGCATCGAGTTCACCCTGCAGAGCATCCCACCCACCATCGGCATCATCCTCTCCTCGCTGCTGGGCTGGCAGCTGGCCGGCAAGCGCATGGCCGTGCTGTGCTTCGTCACCCTGACCCTGCTAGGGCTGATCGGCGTGTGGGCCGAATCCATGACCACCCTGGCGCTGGTGCTGACCTCGGTGTTCTTCTGCGCGGTCATCGGCATTCCGCTGGGCATCCTGTGTGCCCGCAGCGACCGCCTGGAGCGCATCATCCGCCCGCTGCTCGACGCCATGCAGACCCTGCCGGCCTTCGTCTACCTGGTACCGGTGGTGATGCTGTTCGGCATTGGCAACGTGCCCGGCGTGCTGGTAACCATCGTGTTCGCCTTGCCGCCACTGGTGCGCCTGACCAACCTGGGCATTCGCCAGGTGCCGGAAGACAAGATCGAGGCCGCCCGTGCCTTCGGCTGCACCCCACGGCAGATGCTGACCCGCGTGCAGCTGCCGCTGGCCACCTCGACCATCATGGCCGGCCTCAACCAGACCTTGATGCTGTCGCTGTCAATGGTGGTGATCGCCTCGATGATTTCCGTCGGCGGCCTGGGCCAGATGGTCCTGCGCGGTATCGGCCGCCTCGACATGGGCCTGGCCACGGTCGGTGGCGTAGGGCTGGTGCTGCTGGCGATCTTCCTTGACCGCCTGACCCAGGCCATGGGCGCCCGCACCAGCGCCGACCCGAGCCTGCGCTGGTACCACACCGGCCCGGCAGGCGTGGTCATGCGCCTGTGTGGCGTGGCGCAACCGCAAGGGCGGCGCAAGACCGCCTGAGCACTGCAAGGCTTTTGAGACGTTCGATCTGCCGCACTTGAAGATAAAAATCAGAAGAAGGTAAGCGACGATGCACGAATCCAAGTTCTCCCGCAGCATCCTCAAATGCGCCACTGCGCTGACCCTGGTGGCAGCCGCGCTGGGCGCGCACGCCTCGGCCGAAAAACCGGGGGAGGGCGTGAAGGTTACGCCGATCTTCCCCTCCATCGCCGAAGAGCGCTTCCGTGGCGAAGTGGCCATGGAAGGCCTGCGCGAGCTGGGCTACAAGGTCCAGGAGCCTAAGGAGACCGAGTACGGCGTGATGATGGTGGCCCTCGCCAACGGCGATGCCGACTTCACCGTGCACCTGTGGGACAAACTGCACAACCAGTTTTACCAGCAGGCCGGTGGTGACGATGTGATGGTCAAGACCGGCGACATTCTGCCGGGCGTGGCCCAAGGCTACCTGATCGACAAGAAAACCGCTGACCAGTACAACATCAAGTACATCACCGACCTCAAAAAGCCAGAGATCGCCAAGCTGTTCGACACCGACGGTGACGGCAAGGCCGACATGACCGGTTGCAACCCGGGCTGGGGTTGCGAGCTGGTGATTGCCCACCACATGAAAGCCTACGACCTGGACAAGAGCATCACCGTCAACCAGGGCTCCTACTTTGCGCTGATGGCCGACACCATCACCCGTTACAAGGAAGGCAAGCCGATCTTCTACTTCACCTGGGTGCCACAGTGGATCGCCAGCGTGCTGGTCGAGGGCAAGGACGTGGTCTGGCTGGAAGTGCCGAAGACCGACCTGCCGGATGGCAAGAATGATGTCGACACGATGTACCACGGCAAAAACCTCGGCTTTGCCATCGACAAGGTGGTGGCCGTGCTGAACAAGGACTTTGCCGAAGAGAACCCGGCAGCGCTGAAGTTCCTGTCGCTGGTGCAGATCAGCACCGACGACGAGAGCAACCAGAACCTGAAGATGCAGCAGGGCGAGAAGAAGCCTGCCGACATCACCCGCCATGCCAAGGAATGGGTAGCGGCGCACCGCCAGCAGTTCGACCAGTGGCTGCAGGCATCGCGTGACGCGGCTGCACAGGCCAGCAAGTAACCTGTTCCATCAGTGCTGGCTTCTTCGCGGGCTTGCCCGCTCCCACAGGATCACCACAGGCTTGAGTTGTGTGGTTTCCCTGTGGGAGCGGGCAAGCCCGCGAAGAAGCCACCGCGATTTCCGCTGTTGAGTTAATAGCCATGAGCCACTTCGAAAGCATCCTCAAGAACACCAACCTGGCCCACCTGGACCCGGCCATCCGCACTTCGCTGTCGATGCCATGCCAGCGTGTCGCCTTCGTCCTGCGCGAGCACTTCTCGATGATGGCCTTCACCGCCGCCATGGACAGTCTGGTCACCGCCAACCTGATGAGTGCCACGCCGTTGTTCCAGATTCAGGTAGTGGGTGAGGGTACCCAGGTGATGAGTGACCTTGGCATCGCCCTGCCGATCAACACCCAGCTGGCCGACCTGGAGGTGCAAGGCCTGGACTGCCTGCTGGTGTGCGGCGGCTTCCGTGTGCGCCTGGAAACCGCACCGATGCTGCGCGCCAGGCTGCGTCAGGCCGACCAGCACGGCTGCCAGCTGGGCGGTTTGTGGAACGGTGCCTACTTCCTGGCCGAAGCCGGTTTGCTCAACGACCATGATTGCGCCTTCCACCCCGATGGCCGGGCGATGATGAGCGAGCTGTTCCCCAAGGTGCGGATCAGCCGCCAGGCCCATGTGCTGGACCGCCGGCGCATGAGCTGCGCAGGTGCCAGTAGCGCGCTGGACATGATGCTGGCGCTGCTTGAACAGTGCGGTGGCGTAGCGTTGCGCCGCGCCGTGGAGCAGATGCTGGCGTGCGACCGGGCGCGGGTACTGAGTGATGCACCTGCCAGCTCGCCGGAAATCGACCCAAGCCTGCCCAACGGCGTGCGCCTGGCCCTGGAGCTGATGCACGCCAATATCGAAGACCCGATCGGCATCGACGAGATCGCCGAGCATGCCGGCTTGTCCAGGCGGCATCTGGAGCGCCTGTTCCGCCGGCATGTACAGGCCACGCCGCCGCGTTACTATCTGGAGCTGCGGTTGACCCATGCACGACAGTTGCTGCAGCACACCAGCAAGTCATTGACCGAAGTGGCGGTGGCCAGCGGGTTTGTCAGCTTCCCGCATTTCTACCGGCGCTTCCGTGAGCTGTTCGCCATTGCCCCGCGGCAGTACCGGGCAAGGAGCCAAGGGTGGGCAGGGCGGCAGGATGTGGCTGTGCACTGAGTTATCTACTGTTTGTGCCGGCCTCTTCGCGGGCACGCCCGCTCCCACAGAGCCTTGCACAGGCCCAGAGGGCTGCGGCGATCCTGTGGGAGCGGGCAAGCCCGCGAAGAGGCCGGCACAGGAAAACACCGTTCGATAAACGAACACTGACCCTGTCCTGCCTGTCCGCTATCCGCCCATCCATTCCCAACGTCGCATTGCCCAACCCCCGCCTTTTTGCTTAAGTGTGCCCATCCACCGGTTGTCGCCTGCCCCCGCGACCCGCAGCCGGCTCGATAGAATGACCGTGACGACCGCAACCACAGCCCAACCGGGCCGTAGGAAGCGGCGACCAGAACAATAACGATCCGAGTGCCTTGCCTATGGAAAGCCGCCTGCTGAGCGAGCGCAGTAGCGTGTTTCATCACGCCGACCCTTATGCTGTGTCCGATTATGTCAACCAGCATGTAGGCCAGCATTGCATCGGTCTGTCCCGCACCACTCATCCGCAAGCCAGCCTCAGCCACCGCAAGTTCGCTGAACTCGACCTGTGCCGCATCAGCTACGGCGGCAGCGTGCGCGTTACCTCGCCGGCACTGGAAACCATCTACCACCTGCAAGTGCTGCTCAACGGCAACTGCCTGTGGCGTGGACACAAGCGCGAGCATCACCTGGTGCCGGGCGAGCTGCTGCTGATCAACCCCGACGACCCGGTTGACCTGACCTACTCGGAAGACTGCGAGAAATTCATCCTCAAGGTGCCGACCCGGCTACTGGACTCGATCTGCGACGAACAGCGCTGGAACCGCCCCGATGGCGGGGTGCGGTTCTTGCGCAACCATTACCGGCTGGACGAACTGGACGGGTTCGTCAACCTGCTGGCCATGGTCTGCCAGGAAGCAGAGGTGAGCGACTCGCTGCCCAGGGTGCAGGGCCACTACAGCCAGATCGTCGCCAGCAAGCTGCTGACCCTGATGAGCACCAATATCCGTCGCGAAAGCCTGGGTTCGCCGGGTGCAAGCCTTGAACGGATCATCGACCACATCGACCGCAACCTGAAGCTTGAACTGACAGCTGAAGCACTGGCGGAGCAGGCGTGCATGAGCCTGCGCTCGTTGTATGCATTGTTCGACCGGCATCTGCAGACCACGCCCAAGCAGTATGTGCGCCAGCGCAAGCTGGAGCAGGTACATGCCTGCCTGGGGGATGCCAGTTGCGCGGTACGCAGCGTGACCGAACTGGCCATGGATTATGGCTTCATGCACCTGGGGCGGTTTTCCGAGGTGTATCGGCAGCAGTTTGGCGAGTTGCCCTCGGAAACCTTGCGTAATCGTCGCTGAGCCGCACCGGCCTCTTCGCGGGTAAACCCGCTCCCACAGGGCCCCCGCAGAAACACCAGCCTGCACAAAACGGATAGCACCGCGCACAAACCGGATATTCCCGCCCAATACCAATCCCTAACCTGACCAGGTCTAAACAATAACAAGGGAGACCCTGGCCATGTCCCTGGGATTCGACTACCTCAATGCCTTGCTCGAGGACGACCGTGAAAAGGGCATCTACCGCTGCAAGCGCGAGATGTTCACCGACCCACGCCTGTTCGACCTGGAGATGAAACACATCTTCGAGGGCAACTGGATCTACCTGGCCCATGAAAGCCAGATCCCCGAGAAAAACGACTTCCTCACCCTGACCATGGGGCGCCAGCCGATCTTCATCGCGCGCAACAAGGACGGTGAGCTCAATGCCTTCCTCAACGCCTGCAGCCACCGCGGCGCCATGCTCTGCCGGCACAAGCGCGGCAACCGCTCCAGCTACACCTGCCCGTTCCACGGCTGGACCTTCAACAACAGCGGCAAGCTGCTCAAGGTCAAAGACCCGAGCAACGCCGGCTACCCCGACAGCTTCAACTGCGACGGCTCCCATGACCTGACCAAGGTGGCGCGCTTCGAGTCGTACCGTGGCTTCCTGTTCGGCAGCCTGAATGCCGACGTCAAGCCGCTGGTCGAGCACCTGGGCGAGTCGGCCAAGATCATCGACATGATCGTCGACCAGTCGCCGGAAGGCCTGGAAGTGCTGCGCGGTGCCAGCTCGTACATCTACGAAGGCAACTGGAAGCTCACTGCCGAGAACGGTGCCGACGGCTACCACGTCAGTTCCGTGCACTGGAACTACGCCGCCACCCAGAACCAGCGCAAGCAGCGCGAGGCGGGTGAAGAGATCAAGACCATGAGCGCCGGCGCCTGGGCCAAGCAGGGCGGTGGCTTCTACTCCTTCGACCACGGCCACCTGCTGTTGTGGACCCGCTGGGCCAACCCCGAGGACCGCCCGGCCTACGAGCGCCGTGAACAGCTGGCCGCCGACTTCGGCCAGGCCCGTGCCGACTGGATGATCGAGAACTCGCGCAACCTGTGCCTGTACCCGAACGTGTACCTGATGGACCAGTTCAGCTCGCAGATCCGCATCGCCCGGCCTATTTCTGTGAACAAGACCGAAATCACCATCTACTGCATCGCACCGAAAGGCGAGAGCGCCGATGCCCGCGCCAAGCGCATTCGCCAGTACGAAGACTTCTTCAACGTCAGCGGCATGGCCACCCCGGATGACCTGGAAGAGTTCCGCTCGTGCCAGACCGGCTATGGCGGCGGCACCGGCTGGAACGACATGTCCCGCGGCGCTGCGCACTGGGTGGAAGGCGCCGACGAGGCGGCCAGGGAGATCGAACTCAAGCCGCTGCTGTCGGGCGTACGCACCGAGGACGAAGGCCTGTTCGTGCTGCAGCACAAGTACTGGCAGGACACCATGATCCAGGCCCTGAAGGACGAACAGCAACTGATCCCCGTGGAGGCCGTGCAATGAGCCTTTATGAAACCGTGCGCGATTTTCTCTACCGCGAAGCGCGCTACCTGGACGATGCCCAGTGGGATCAGTGGCTGGAGCTGTACGCCAGTGATGCCAGCTTCTGGATGCCGAGCTGGGACGATGACGACACTCTTACCGAAGACCCACAAAGCGAAATCTCGCTGATCTGGTACGGCAACCGTGGCGGCCTGGAAGACCGGGTGTTCCGCATCAAGACCGAGCGCTCCAGTGCGACCGTGCCCGACACCCGCACCTCGCACAACATCAGCAACATCGAGATCGTCGAGCAGGGCGAGGGCAGCTGCCAGGTGCGCTTCAACTGGCACACCCTGAGCTTCCGCTACAAGACCACCGACAGTTACTTCGGCACCAGCTTCTACACCCTCGACCTGCGCGGCGAACAGCCGCTGATCAAGGCCAAGAAGGTGGTGCTGAAGAACGACTACGTGCGCCAGGTCATCGACATCTACCACATCTGATCCAGGGTTTTGCGAGCGCTGCCCGGTGCGTCCTGCGACGTGCCGTGGCCCGGCTCGCCCGCGAGGTGCAACATGAGCTACCAGATCGCACTGAATTTCGAAGACGGGGTGACCCGCTTCATCGAGGCCACCGGCCATGAAACCGTGGCCGACGCCGCTTACCGCCAGGGCATCAACATCCCGCTGGACTGCCGCGACGGCGCCTGCGGTACTTGCAAGTGCAAGGCCGAGTCCGGGCGCTATGACCTGGGCGACAACTTCATCGAAGATGCCCTGAGCGAAGACGAAGTCGCCGAAGGCTACGTACTGACCTGCCAGATGCGCGCCGAAAGCGACTGCGTCATCCGCATCCCGGCCTCGTCGCAGCTGTGCAAGACCGAGCAGGCCAGCTTCGAGGCCGCCATCAGCGATGTCCGCCAGCTGTCGGCCAGCACCATCGCCCTGTCGATCAAGGGCGAGGCCCTCAGCCGCCTGGCCTTCCTGCCGGGGCAGTATGTCAACCTCAAGGTGCCAGGCAGCGAGCAGAGCCGCGCCTATTCGTTCAGCTCGCTGCAGAAGGACGGCGAGGTCAGCTTCCTGATCCGCAACGTGCCGGGCGGGCTGATGAGCAGCTTCCTGACCAACCTGGCCAAGGCCGGCGACAGCATGACCCTGGCCGGGCCGCTGGGCAGCTTCTACCTGCGGCCGATCCAGCGCCCGCTGTTGCTGCTGGCCGGTGGTACCGGCCTGGCGCCGTTCACGGCGATGCTGGAGAAGATCGCCGAGCAAGGCAGCGAGCACCCGCTGCACCTGATCTACGGCGTGACCAACGACTTCGACCTGGTCGAGCTCGACCGCCTGCAGGCGCTGGCGGCGCGCATCCCCAACTTCACCTTCAGCGCCTGCGTGGCCAACCCGGACAGCCAGTACCCGCAGAAGGGCTACGTGACCCAGCACATCGAACCGCGCCACCTCAACGACGGCGATGTGGATGTGTACCTGTGCGGCCCGCCACCGATGGTCGAGGCGGTCAGCCAGTACGTGCGCGAGCAGGGCATTACCCCGGCGAACTTCTATTACGAGAAGTTCGCGGCGGCGGCCTGATTCCTTTTATTCCAAGTAATACGCCGACCCTGTGGGAGCGGGCGTGCCCGCGAAGAGGCCAGCAGGTTCAACAACTTTGTCTGGTCGGACGCATTCGCGGGCATGCCCGCTCCCACAGGAACTGTGGCGAACCGGAGAGATGGATATGAACAACCGATTCCAAGGCAAGGTCGCCCTGGTCACCGGTGCCGCCCAGGGCATCGGCCGTGGCGTGTGCTGGCGGCTCAAGGCCGAAGGCGCGCAAGTGGTCGCGGTAGACCGCTCCGAACTGGTTCACGAACTGGCCGGCGAGGGCATGCTCACCCTCACTGCCGACCTGGAACAACACGCCGACTGCGCCCGGGTCATGGCCAGCGCGGTTGAAGCATTCGGCCGCCTCGACATCCTGGTCAACAACGTCGGCGGCACCATCTGGGCCAAGCCCTTCGAACACTACGAAGTGGACCAGATCGAAGCCGAAGTACGCCGTTCGTTGTTCCCCACCCTGTGGTGCTGCCATGCCGCACTGCCGTACATGCTCGAACGCGGCAGCGGCGCCATCGTCAACGTCTCGTCCATCGCCACCCGTGGCGTCAACCGCGTGCCCTATGGCGCGGCCAAGGGCGGCGTCAACGCGCTGACTGCGTGCCTGGCCTTCGAAACCGCCGGCCGGGGCATCCGGGTCAACGCCACCGCTCCCGGCGGCACCGAGGCGCCACCCCGGCGCGTGCCGCGCAACAGTGCCGAGCAGACCGAACAGGAAAGGCACTGGTACCAGCAGATCGTCGACCAGACCCTCGACAGCAGCCTGATGCACCGCTACGGCAGCATCGACGAGCAGGTCGGCGCGATCCTGTTCCTCGCTTCCGACGAAGCCTCGTACATCACCGGCGTGACCTTGCCGGTAGGGGGCGGCGACCTCGGCTGAGCGACACCCACAAGGCAAAGAGCTTTCTTTCACAACAAAAACAAGAGCGACAGATGCCATGCGAACCCTTGACGTACACCCGATCATCGATAACGCGCGCTTTACCCCGTTCCACTGGATGGTCATGGCCTGGTGCGGCCTGCTGCTGATCTTCGACGGCTATGACCTGTTCATCTACGGCGTGGTACTGCCGGTCATCATGAAAGAGTGGGGCCTGACCCCGTTGCAGGCCGGTGCACTGGGCAGCTATGCGCTGTTCGGCATGATGTTCGGCGCCCTGGCGTTCGGCAGCCTGGCCGATCGCATCGGGCGCAAGAAGGGCATCGCCATCTGCTTCGCCTTGTTCTCCGGGGCGACCATCCTCAACGGCTTTGCCAGCAGCCCGAGCGAGTTCGGCATCTACCGCTTCATCGCCGGCCTGGGTTGTGGCGGCCTGATGCCCAACGCCGTGGCACTGATGAACGAGTACGCGCCCAAGCGCCTGCGCAGCACGCTGGTGGCGATCATGTTCAGTGGCTACTCGCTGGGCGGCATGCTCTCGGCGGGTGTCGGCATCTTCATGCTGCCGCGTTTCGGCTGGGAATCGATGTTCTTCGCCGCAGCGGTGCCACTGCTGCTGTTGCCGGTGATCCTCTACCACCTCCCGGAATCGATCGGCTTCCTGGTACGCCAGGGCCGTACCGACGAGGCCCGCAAGCTCCTCAAGCGGCTGGACCCGGATTGCGACCTGCAACCTGACGATGTACTGGTCGCCCCTGTGGGAGCGGGCTTGTCCCGCGAAAGGGCAGGTAAGTTCACCGCTGTAGTCGAACTGTTCCGCAATGGCCTGGCCATTCGCACCCTGGCGCTGTGGCTGGCGTTCTTCTGCTGCCTGCTGATGGTCTACGCGCTCAGTTCCTGGCTGCCGAAGCTGATGGCCAACGCCGGCTACAGCCTGGGCTCGAGCCTGTCGTTCCTGCTGGCGCTGAACTTCGGCGGCATGGCCGGGGCGATCCTCGGCGGCTGGCTGGGCGACCGCTACAACCTGGTCAAGGTCAAGGTGGCGTTCTTCATTGCCGCCGCGCTGTCGATCAGCCTGCTGGGCGTCAACAGCCCGATGCCGGTGCTGTACCTGCTGATCTTCATTGCCGGCGCCACCACCATCGGCACGCAGATCCTGCTGTATGCCGGCGCCGCCCAGCTGTACGGGTTATCGGTGCGTTCCACCGGGCTGGGCTGGGCCTCGGGCATCGGCCGCAACGGCGCCATCGTCGGCCCGCTGCTGGGTGGTGCGCTGATGGGCATCAACCTGCCCCTGCAACTCAATTTCATCGCCTTCGCCATCCCCGGCGCAATTGCCGCGCTGGCCATGGCCGTGCACCTGGCCAGCGGCCGTCGGCATGCCCAGGCCATTGCGGCGCAGGCGTAACGCCAGAACAACAACATGAGGTATCCCACCATGACCGTGAAAATTTCCCACACTGCCGAGGTACAGCAGTTCTTCGAAGAGGCCGCAGGCTTTGGCAACGATGCCGGCAGCCCGCGCCTGAAGCGCATCGTGCAGCGCCTGCTGCAAGACACCGCGCGGCTGATCGAAGACCTGGAAATCAGCGAGGACGAGTTCTGGCATGCCGTCGACTACCTCAACCGCCTGGGCGGCCGCGGCGAGGCCGGGCTGCTGGTGGCGGGGCTGGGCATCGAACACTTCCTCGACCTGCTGCAGGATGCCAAGGACCGGCAGGCAGGCCTGGTCGGCGGCACCCCGCGCACCATCGAAGGCCCGCTGTACGTGGCCGGTGCGCCCATCGCCGAAGGTGAAGTGCGCATGGATGACGGTAGCGAGGAGGGCGTGGCCACGCCGATGTACCTCGAGGGCCAGGTGCTCGACCCACAAGGGCGGCCGTTGCCTGGGGCCACGGTCGACCTGTGGCATGCCAATACCCGTGGCACCTATTCGTTCTTCGACCAGAGCCAGTCCGAGTACAACCTGCGCCGGCGCATCATCACCGATGGCGAAGGGCGCTACCGCGCACGCTCCATCGTGCCGTCCGGGTATGGCTGCGATCCACAGGGGCCGACCCAGGAGTGCCTGGACCTGCTCGGCCGTCACGGCCAGCGTCCGGCGCATGTGCACTTCTTCATCTCGGCACCGGGGTACCGACACCTGACCACGCAGATCAACCTGGCCGGAGACAAGTACCTGTGGGATGACTTTGCCTATGCCACGCGGGATGGGCTGGTGGGCGAGGTGGTGTTCGTCGAGGGCGAGGCGGGGCGGCATGCCGAACTGAAGTTCGACTTCCAGTTGCAGCGGGCCCACGGCGGTGCCGATGAGCAGCGCAGTGGGCGGCCGCGGGCTTTGCAAGAGGCCTGAGCCACCGGGTTGGCTTCTTCGCGGGCTTGCCCGCTCCCACAGGATCACCACAGGGCTGAAACCTGTGTGATCCCTGTGGGAGCTGGCTTGCCGGCGATCAAGGGCGCAGCCCTTGCCATACATCACCGATGCGAGAGGTGCCATGAAAACCCTGATCAAGGACAGTTCACTGTCCGCCATCGTCGCCGGCTGCATCGCCACGATGATCTCCTACGCAGGCCCCCTGGTAATCATCTTCCACGCCGCAGAAGCCGCCGGCCTGTCCCATCGGCAACTGTCCTCCTGGGTCTGGGCAGTGTCCATGGGCAGCGCCGTGCTCGGCGCGCTGCTCAGCCTGCGGTATCGGGTGCCGGTGGTGATCGCCTGGTCGATCCCTGGCTCGGCGCTGCTGGTCACCGCCTTGCCGCAACTGGGCCTGGAACAGGCCGTTGGCGCCTATCTGGTTGCCAACCTGGTCCTGCTGCTGATCGGCATCAGCGGGGCCTTCGACCGCATCATCGCGCGCCTGCCGGGCTCCATCGCCGCCGGCATGCAGGCCGGCATCCTGTTCAGCTTCGGCATCGAGGTGTTCCGCGCCTTGCCGGTGCAACCGCTGCTGGTACTGGCAATGTTCGTCACCTACGTGCTGATGCGCCGGCTGCAGCCGCGCTACGCCGTGGCGGCGGTGCTGTGCGTGGGCACGGTGGTGACCGTGGCCAGCGGGGCGTTTCGTAGCGAGGCGTTGGTGCTGGAGCTGGCGTCGCCGCAGTGGGTCACCCCGCAGTTCAGCCTGGCAGCGGTATTCAGCCTGGCAATGCCACTGGTGCTGGTGGCCCTGACCGGGCAGTTCATGCCGGGCATGGCGGTGCTGCGCAACGCCGGCTACCCCACGCCGGCCAGCCCGATCATCAGTGCCAGCGCCCTGGCCGGTGCCGCGCTGGCGCCGTTCGGTTGCCACGGGCTGAATCTGGCGGCGGTCACCGCCAGCCTGTGCACTGGCCATGAAGCCCATGAAAACCCACGGCGGCGCTATGTCGCGGCGGTGGCTGGCAGTGCGCTGTACCTGCTGCTGGGGATCGCCGGGGCCACGCTGATGTCGCTGTTCGCAGCATTCCCCGCCGCCCTGATCGCCGCCCTGGCCGGGCTGGCCCTGTATGGCGCCATCAGCGAAGCCCTGGCCCGCAGCCTGGCGGAACCAACCGAGCGCGATGCCGGGCTGTTCACTTTTCTGGTCACCGCTTCGGGGGTGGCCTTCCTGGGTCTGTCGGCAGCGTTCTGGGGCCTGCTGTTCGGCCTGCTGAGCCATGGTTTGCTCAGGCTGCGCCAGCCACGTGCCCGGGAGGTGCTGCGCCGTACCCCATGAACCGCCGTGCTTCCAACGCTTTACCCATAAAAACAAGATCAAGAGAGCTTCGGAATGAACCACACCCCTTGCGTCGCCCTGGGCCTGACTTTGCTCAGCCAACCGTTGCTGGCCGCCGAAGGCGGCTTCTTCGAAGATTCGAAGGCCACCCTGAGTGCCCGTAACTACTACTTCAGCCGCGACTTCTCCGACATCGTCGGGACCAACCGGCAATCCAAGGCCGAGGAGTGGGCCCAGGGCTTCATCCTCGACTTCAAGTCGGGCTACACACCGGGCACGGTCGGCTTTGGCGTTGACGCCCTGGGCCTGCTGGGCATCAAGCTCGACAGCAGCCCCGACCGCACCAACACCGGGTTGCTGCCGGTGCACAGCGATGGCCGCGCCGCCGACGAATACAGCCGCCTGGCGCCCACCTTCAAGGCCCGGTTGTCCAGGACCGAATTGCGCGTCGGCGAACTGCAACCCAACCTGCCGGTGCTGACCTTCAGCGACATCCGCCTGTTGCCGCCGACCTACCAGGGCGCAAGCCTGAGCTCGGCGGAAATCGACGGGCTGACCGTGCAGGCCGGGCACCTGAAAAGCACCCACCTGCGCAACGAAGGCGGCGACGGCAAGATGAACGCCATGCTCGGCCATGTGCCGATGCGCCAGGCAGAAAGCGATGCCTTCAACTACCTGGGCGGGGACTATGCGTTCAATGCCAACCAGAGCAGCGTCAGCCTGTGGTACGGGCAGCTGGAGGACATCTATGAACAGGGCTTTGTCGGCCTCAAGCACAGCAAGCCCGTAGGCAACTGGGTGCTCAGCGCGAACCTGGGGTATTTCACTGCGCGCGAGGATGGCGATGCGTTGCTCGGCAACATCGACAACCAGGCGTTCTTTTCGATGTTCACTGCCCGGCATGGCGGGCACAGCTTCCATGCCGGCTACCAGGGCATCTATGGCGACAGCCCTTTCCCACGGGTGTTCGCCAACATCTCGCCGCTGGGTAACGAAGTACCGACCTATGAGTTCGCCTACACCGACGAACGCTCGTACCAGGTGCGCTACGACTACAACTTCGCGGCCATGGGTGTGCCGGGGCTGACGGCGACCGTGCGCTACATCACCGGTAACAATGTCGACACCGGGCTGGGTTATGAAGGGCGCGACCGCGAGCGCGACCTGGACATCGGTTACGCCGTGCAGGGCGGGGTGCTGAAGGGTCTGGGGATCCGGGTGCGCAATGCCATGGCCCGGTCCAACTACCGCAGCGACATCGACGAGAACCGCTTGACGCTGGTGTACACCTGGCAGTTGTTCTGAATCATCCATAGAGGCATGTGCAAACCCGGTGGGAGCAGCTGTCTTATGTTGCCTGCACTGACCTCATCGCCGGCAAGCCAGCTCCCACAGGGATAGCGCATACCTTGAGGTCAACGCGGTCGGGGTGGGAGCTGGCTTGCCGGCGATGAGGCCAGTGCAGGTAGCCCGTTACAGATGCACCTTCAAGAAGAATTGCGCATTGGGCCCGGATGAAGTTAGCTTCCGGAAACCTCCCTTTCAGGAATGCCACCCTTGGACTCCATCACCCAGGCCGTACTCGGCGCGGCCCTGCAAGGTACCGTACTCGGCCGCATCCAGGGCCGCCGCTCGCTGCTGTATGGCGCGGCGCTGGGCACGCTTCCCGACCTGGACGTGATCATCCGCTACGCCGACCCGGTGTCGCAGATGACCTACCACCGCGGCTTTTCTCATTCCCTGTTCGTGCTCACCGGGCTGGCCTTGCTGCTGGCCTGGCTGGTCAACAAGTGCTGGCCAGGCAAAGGCTATACCTTGCCCAGGCTGTTCCTGGCGTTCTGGCTGGTGCTGGTCACCCACCCGTTGCTCGACGCCTTCACGGTCTACGGCACGCAGTTGTTCTGGCCCTTGCAGGCCACCCCGGAAAGCTGGGCAGCGGTGTTCATCATCGACCCGGTCTACACCGTGCCGCTGCTGGCCGCGGTGATCTACGCAATCATCAAAGGGCTGACGCGCAAGGCTACGCAGCTACTCACCTTGGCCCTGGTATTCAGCGCAGCCTACCTGGGTTTCGGCCTGGCCGGACGCATGGCGGCCGAGCAGCGTTTCCAGGCTGCCCTCGATCGCCAGGGTATCGCCGTCAGCCAGGTACGTGCCGTGCCGATAGCCTTCAACAGCCTCGTCTGGCGGGTGCTGGCCAAGACCCCGGATGGCGATTACTACGAAGGCATCAGCAGCGGGTTCGACCAGCAAGCGCCAGAAATGCAGCGTTTGCCGCGTAATCTGCAACTGGCGCAAGCGCTGGCCGGGCACCCTTTGCACCAGCGCTTGCGTTGGTTCACCGATGACTGGCTGCGCTACGACCAGGTCGGCGATGCGCTGGTAGTCAGCGACCTGCGCATGGGCATTCCGGGGAACTACACGTTCCGCTTCAACATGGCCCACCGTGACAGCCAGGGGCACTGGATTGCCGATGTGCCGTCGATGTGGAAGGGCGCTGGACCAGGGGCGGCGTTCAACGGCGACGACCTGATGCTGATCTGGCGACGGATCGTCGAGCAGCAGCCACCTTTGCCGCTGGCTGCCTGGACCGACCGCTACCTGGGGCCCGCCACAGTCGAGTCCGGGCGCTGAGGCATGCGATCAGCCGGGCTGGACCTGGTCAAGTGGACGGCGATGCTGACCATGGTTGCCGACCACCTGCGTTTCCTGTGGCCTGCTGCCGATGGCCTGTTCGTACTGGGCCGGTTGGCGTTTCCGCTGTTCTGCCTGGCCATTGCAGTGAATGTGGGGCGTGCCAGGGGCGGGGCGCTGTATACCCGCGGCAACCTGCGTTATCTGGGGTTGATGCTGGTGTTCGCGGTGCTGTCGGAGCCTGTATACCGTTGGCTGGAAAGTGGTTCGCCAACGTTCAGCGTGATGCCGACCCTGGTGTTGGGCTTGCTGGTTGCCTGGGGCGTGCATCATCCGTCGAGGTCGGCGCGCGTGCTTGGCGTTGCCGGTCTGCTTGCAGGGTGGTTGTTCAGCGAACAGCTGATGTACGGGCTGCCGGGGGTGATGCTACCGGGCGCCTGGTTGATGGCCCGCCGCAAGGGAGGGGCGGCCTGGGTGTTGACTTGCCTGTTGGCCATGGGTGGGAACCTGACCAACAGTTGGTTGCGGGAACATCTGTTGGCGCCCATTACCGTGCTGACGCTGATTGCTGCAGCCTTGGCGATTCCGGTCGGGTTGCTGTTGCTGCGTCATGATGATTGGCGGGTGCCAGCAGTGGGGCGTTGGGGCTACCTGTTCTATCCGGTGCATTTATTGGCGATCAAGGTTTTCGCTTGATCGCTCTCGACGGTCCTGCTTGCATTTCACAAATCCATACCCATCTAAACCGGCCGCACCAGACTCAGGAACCCCCATGGAACCCAACCGCTTCGGCGACATCGCCGCCTTCGTCAGCGCCGCGAAGGCCGGCAGTTTTACCGCCGCCGCCGCCACCTTGGGCCTGACGCGTTCGGCGGTGGGCAAGAGCATCGCTCGCCTGGAGGCGCGCATGGCCGTGCGCCTGCTCAACCGCACCACGCGCAAGCTGAGCCTGACCGACGAGGGCCTGGTGGCCTACGAGCGCTGGCGGCAGATTCTGGATGACCTGGACGAGGTGGAAAGCACCATGGCCCAGCGCCGTGGCAAGCCCACCGGCACCCTGCGCCTGACAGCACCCCTGTCGTTCGGCCAGCGCCATGTGCTGCCGATTCTCGACCGCTACCTGAAGCAGTGGCCCGAGCTGCGCGCGGATATCCGCTTCACCGACCGTTTCGTCGACCTGGTCGAGGAGGGTATCGACGTTGCGGTGCGTATCGGCGCACCGAAGGAAGACTCGCAACTGTTGACGCGCACGGTGGCCTGGCAGCAGTTCGTCACCTGCGCCTCACCCGCATACCTGGACGCACGCGGCGTACCGCAGGTGCCCAGCGACCTCTACGGCCACGACAAGATCGCCTTCCTGGCTGGCGAAAAGGCCATGCCGTGGCGCTTCCATACCGAAGCGGGGCTGCACCTGTGCGAAGACCCCGGGCGGCTGAACATCGACAGCTCCGAGGCGATGCTAGACGGCGCGCGGGCGGGTTTCGGGCTGATTCACCTGCCCACCTACATTACCGGCGACGACCTGCGCGCCGGCACCCTGGTGGAGGTGCTGCAAGCCTATCGGCCGCCAGCGGACCCGATTCGCATCGTCTACCCAAGCAAGCGCCACCTGTCGCCACGGGTACGCGGCTTCATCGACCTGCTGGTAGCCAGCTGGGAACCGGGCGTGCCCTGGGAATACTGATTGGGGAATGGCAGGCCCCTATGCCGGGCCTGAAGCCGGGTTTATCACTGGCTGCGCAGCAGGGAAACTGGCAGTCACTGATAATCCCTGTGGAGACCCCATGACTGCACTGTCCGTACTGGACCTGGTCATGATCGGCGAAGGCAAGACCTTCGCCGACGCGATCGAAGAGTCCCGCCAACTGGCGCGCCATGTCGAGCAACAGCACTACAGCCGCTACTGGATCGCCGAACACCACGACATGCCGGGCATCGGCTCGGCCGCCACGTCACTGGTCATCAACGAAATCGCCAACGCCACCCGGCATATCCGCGTCGGCGCCGGTGGCATCATGCTGCCCAACCATGCGCCGCTGGTGGTGGCCGAGCAGTTCGGCACGCTCGACACCCTGCACCCTGGCCGCATCGACCTGGGCCTCGGCCGTGCGCCAGGCAGCTCCGGGCCGACCGTGCGCGCCTTGCGTGGTGCTGCGCCAGAGCGCGACTTCAGCCAGGACATCGCCGAGCTGCGCGACTACCTGGCCGACAACGGCCAGCGCCGCGTGCGCGGCGTGCCGGGCAAGCATGACATCCCGGTGTGGATCCTCGGCTCCAGCCTGTTCGGCGCCGACCTGGCAGCGAAACTGGGCCTGCCCTATGCCTTCGCCTCGCACTTTGCCCCGCGCTACCTGCTGCAGGCCATTGCCCACTACCGGGCCAACTTCCAGCCTTCGGCACAACTGGCCAAGCCGTATGTGATGGTGGGCATGAACCTGTTCGCCGGCGATAGCGACACCGAGGCGGATTACCTGGCCAGCTCCCATCGCAAATGGATGCTGGACTTGCATGTCGGGCGCTTCGGCCTGCTGCCCAAGCCGCAGGAGGGTTATGTCGAGAGCCTGCCGGACCATGAGCGCGCGGTACTTGAGCAGGTGATGGCCTGCACCGTGGCCGGCGGGCCGGAGCGGGTAAGGGAAGGGTTGCGCACGCTGATCGAGCAGACCGGCGCGGATGAACTGATGATCGACTGCCGCATCCACGACCCGCTGGCGCGGCAGCGTTCGCATGCCTATGCCGCGCAGGCCCTGGCGCAGCTGGGTTAAAGCTACCGGCCTCTTCGCGGGTGAACCCGCTCCCACAGGATCACCACAGACTTGAACTTTGTGGGATCCCTGTGGGAGCGGGTTCACCCGCGAAGAGGCCGGCACAGGTAACAAAAAAGGGAGCACATGAGCTCCCTTTTTCAGCATCAAGCCTGCTTGAGGAACGGATAATCCGTATACCCCTCAGCCCCATTGGCATAATCGAACTGCGCCCGGTGCGCATTCAACGGCGCCTGCACCCGCAGCCGCTCTACCAGGTCCGGGTTGGCAATGAAGCTGCGCCCGAACGCTACGGCATCGATCAAGCCACGCCCGATCAGGTCTTCACCTTTCTCGGCGGTGTAGGCACCGGCAGCAATGATCACCCCCGGGTAGGCCGCACGAATCGCCTGACGGAATTCGTCACGCAGCGGCTTGCCGCCGGCCCAGTCCGGTTCGGACAGGTGCAGGTAGGCAAGGTTGCGCTTGGCCAGTTCGCGTATCAGGTACAGGCCTGCGGCTTCCTGGTCCTCGCCATTGTCCACGCCATTGAAACCACCCAGCGGGAACACACGGATACCCACGCGCTCGGCACTCCAGTTGGCAATCGCCGCGTCCACTGCTTCAAGCACGATACGCGCACGGTTCTCGACGCTGCCGCCGTAGCGGTCTTCGCGTTGGTTGGCGCTGGGGGTGAGGAACTGGTGCAGCAGGTAGCCGTGGGCGGCGTGCAGTTCGATGAAGTCGAACCCGGCTTCACAGGCATTGGCCGCCGCCTGGCCGAAGTCGGCAACGATGCCGGCGATTTCCGCCTCGCTCAGCGCCCGCGGCGCAGAGGTTTCCACACGCATCAGGTTGCCGTGCTCGTCACGCAGGGTAGTGCGGGCAGCGGCCGGCAGCGCCGAAGGTGCCACCGGTGCTTCGCCGCCGGGTTGCAGGGAAGTGTGCGATACCCGCCCGGTGTGCCACACCTGCACGGCGCTATGGCCGCCATCGGCGTGGATGCCTTCGTTGACACGCTGCCAGGCGGCGATCTGCTCGGCGCTGTGGATGCCCGGCGAGCCGGAATAGCCTTTGGCCTGGAAGGAAATCTGCGTGGCTTCGGTGATGATCAGCCCGGCGCTGGCGCGTTGGCGGTAGTACTCGGCCATCAGCGGGGTAGGTACGTCACCCGGCTCGAGGCTGCGCAGGCGGGTGAGGGGGGCCATGAATACCCGGTTGGGCAGGGTGAGCGGGCCGACTTTCAGGGGTTGCAAGAGTTTCATTGCTGCTCCAGAGGTGGAAAACCAATGGTGCGCACGATACCGAGGTGATTGGGGAAAGGGGGGACCGGGAGCCCGGCATTGGGCTCCCCAATGGCTGTTCCTGATGCTTCTGCACTGCCTGTTCCGGCCTCTTCGCGGGCTCGCCCGCTCCCACAGGGACCCCACAATTCCCCAGGCTGTGATGATCCTGTGGGAGCGGGCGTGCCCGCGAAGAGGCCAGGACAGGAGAACGATCAGCTACGGGCCAACCGCCCACTCACATAATGCGCCACATCATTGAACCCCGGCGTCGACGAATGCCCCGGCGTGACCAGCGAATCAATGAACGCTTCATCCTCCGCGGTAATCTTCACCGCCAGCGCGCCGCCATAGGTATCCCACTGTTCTTCCGTACGCGGCCCGACAATCGCCGAACTGACCAGCCGATTGTTCAGCACCCAGGCAATCGCGAACTCGACGATACCCACGCCCTTGGCCTCGACATAGGCCTGGATCTGCCGCGCAATGGCCAGCGACTCCTGGCGCCATTCCACCTCCATGATGCGCTTGTCCTGGCGCCCGGCCCGGCTACCGGCATCCGGCACCGCCCCCGGCGCATACTTGCCGCTGAGCACGCCCCGCGCGAGCGGGCTGAACGGCACCACGCCCAGGCCATGGGCTGCCGCAGCGGTAAGCTGTTCCGGCTCGGCCTGGCGGTTGACGATGTTGTACAGCGGCTGGCTCACCACTGGCCTGGGCACGCCCAGGCGCTCGGCAATGTGGCAGGCCTCGGCGATGCGCCAGCCGCGGAAGTTGGACACGCCCCAGTAGCGGATCTTGCCCTGGCGCAGCAGGTCGCCGATGGCCTGCACGGTTTCTTCCAGCGGCACCTTGTGGTCTTCGCGGTGCAGGTAGTAGATGTCCAGGTAGTCCATGTCCATGCGCGTCAGCGTGGCCTCCAGGGCATTGAAGATGTGCTTGCGCGACAGCCCGCTGCGGTTGGGCAGGCCATCGGCCGGGCCGAAGCCCACCTTGCTGGCCACGATCCAGTCCTGGCGATGGCGGGCCACCGCTTCGCCGACGATTTCCTCCGCACGCCCGGCGTTGTACACGTCTGCGGTGTCGATGAAGTTGATGCCCTGGTCCCAGGCCTTGTCGATGATGCGCAGGGCGTCCTCGGTGCTGGTCTGCTCGCCGAACATCATGCTGCCCAGGGTAAGGGCGGAAACCTGCAGGCCACTGTGGCCGAGGGGGCGGTAGATCATGCGCTTGGGTCCTTGTGCAGTCGGCTGATCTACCCGTTTTACACACAACCGGGGCGCAATGAAAGGCAGCCTCAACCGATCAGCGCCAAGGCCTCCTGCAAGGTCAACGGGCGCTTCAGGCGTTGCGACAGTGTCGCCATGGCATCGGAGTAGCCCTTGGCGATGACCGCCTCGACCCGCTCATCCACGCATTGCAAGGCGATGAAGTCGCCTTTTTCCGGCTCGCCGACGAACTCGATGCGGTTGCAGTCCCGCGCGTGGCCCAGTACTTCGTAGGTGCGGCCGTGCTGGTAGGTCCAGAAGAACGGCACGTCGGCATAGCGGCGCTGCTCGCCGAGCATGTTGGCGGCGGCGATCACCCCATGTTGCTGGGCCAGGCGCCAGTGTTCGATACGCACCGGGCGCCCGCTGAGCGGGAAGGTGGCGATATCCCCTGCTGCCCACAGGCCATCTGCAGCGCGCATTTCAGCGTCGACTTGCACCGACTTGTCCTCGGTCAGCAGCACCCCCTGGATGAAAGCGGTCGCCGGTCTGACCCCGGTGCCCAGCAGCACCAATGGCGTCTGTAGCCGTTCACCGTTGGCCAGCAGCACGGCCTCGACCTTGCCCTGGCCCTCGATCCGCTCGACCTCGGTGGGGCCGTGGAAGGTGACCCCCTTGCGTTCGTGCAACTCGCGGATGCTACGGCCGATGCGCTCGCCCAGCTGCCGGGCCAGGGGGACCTCATGGCGGGTGACCAGGTGCACCTGCACACCGTACTTGCGCAAGGCCGAGGCGGCCTCAAGGCCGATGAAACCGTCGCCGACGATCACTGCCGGCTGGCCGGGCTCGGCAGCGTCCAGCAGGTGTGCGGCATCTTCCCGTGAGCGCAGGGTAAATACCCCGGGCAGGTCGACGCCCGGGATATCGGGCCGCAGCGCCTTGCCGCCGGTGGCCAGCAGGCAGGCGTCATAGTCGATCTGCTGGCCGTCGGCCAGGGTGATCTGGCGTTTCTGGGTGTTCAGGTTGCGCACCTTGCCATGCTTGCGCTCCAGCTGGCCCTTGCGCAGGGCTTCGGCGTCGAGCAGGGTCGGCACCTCATCGGGCGGCATCTGCCCGGCGATCACGAATTTGCTGAGGGAAGTACGATCATAGGCTGGCTGGCGCTCCTGATCGACCCAGACCAGGCGGCCGGCAAAGCCATGGGCCAGCAGGGTGGCGACTGCGGCGCTGCCCGCGGCACCGGCGCCGACCACCACGAAACAGCGGGCGTCGCTGTGGCGGGGCGGTTCGGTTCTGGGCAGGGGTTGGTCGTCGACCCAGACCTCGTCGCCCTTGACCCAGGTTTTGTAGCGGCGCAGGTCGGCCAGGGCCGGCGGCTCGCAGACCGCGCCCTCGTCCACGGCGAACGCGGCCTTGTGCCAGGGGCACACCAGCAGGCCGCCGCACACCACGCCTTCATTGAGTGGCGCACCTTCGTGGGGGCAGTTGCCCTGGTAGGCGTGCACCTGGTCACCCTGGCGGATGAGGATGATCTCCTCGCTGCCGGCCTGGACGCGCAGGGGGCGGTGTTCGTCGAGTTGGGCCAGGCGGGCCACGGCGTGCTGGGTCATGGGGGTTCTCCAAAGGGACCTTTGGAACCATTTGACGCCTGGGCTGGGGAGGGGATGCGTTGAGCTGACGATCGGTGGAGGGTGTGGATTTTATGTGGCCTGGGCTGGCCTCTTCGCGGGCTTGCCCGCTCCCACAGGGATACCACAGTGTTCGAGCTTGTGGTGATCCTGTGGGAGCGGGCGAGCCCGCGAACGGGTTCAACTGGCCCTTGCAGTACTCAGCGCACCAGCCCGGGTAACCCGCAAGGCCACCAGGCTACCCAGCACGATCAACGCCGCCAGCGAATACAGCGCGGCATCGGTCGAGCCGGTCTGGTCCTTGATGAAACCGACCAGGTACGGGCTGAGGAAACCGGCCATCTGGCCCACCGAGTTGATGATCGCCAGGCCCGCGACAGCCGCGCCGGCGCTGAGCAGCGCGGTGGGCATCGGCCAGAACATCGGCAGGCCGGTGAGCGCGCCCATGGTGGCGATCGACAGGCCGAGGATGGCGATGGCCGGGTTGCCGGCGAAGTTGACCGCGATCAGCAGGCCGATGGCGCCCATCAGCATCGGCACCACAAGATGCCAGCGGCGCTCGTTGCGCAGGTCGGCCGAACGCCCGCACAGGATCATGAACACACCGGCCAGCAGGTACGGGATGGCGCTGAGCCAGCCGATCAGCAGCGGGTTGTCGAAGCCCATGTTCTTGATGATCGACGGCAGCCAGAAGTTGATCGCGTACACACCGCTCTGGATGCAGAAGTAGACAAAGCCGAAGGTCCAGATCAGCGGGTTGGTCAGCACGGCGAGCACGCCGTCGCCGGTGGTGCTCGGCTTGCTGGCGGCATCGGCCTCGAGGTCGGCGGCGATCAGCTGGCGTTCGGCCGGGCTCAGCCAGGCGGCTTTCTGGTAGCCGTCACTGAGCAGGAACACCGCCAGTACACCCAGGGCAACGGTCGGCAGGCCCTGGATCAGGAACATCCATTGCCAGCCGGCCAGGCCGTGCTGGCCGGCGGCGAAGTGCTGGAGGATCCAGCCGGAGAACGGCCCGCCGAGCAGGCCCGAAACCGGGATCGCCGACATGAACAGGGCCATGATGCGACCGCGGCGGGCCGCCGGGAACCAGCGCGAAAGGTACAGCACCACGCCCGGGAAGAAGCCGGCTTCGGCGGCGCCGGTCAGCAGGCGCAGGGCGTAGAACTCGGTGGGCGTGGTGACGAACAGCAGGCAGGTGGAGAGGCTGCCCCAGGCGATCATCATCAGCGCGATCCAGCGCCGCGGGCCGAAGCGGTTGAGTGCCAGGTTGCTCGGCAGACCGCAGAGCACGTAGCCGATGAAGAAGATGCCGGCGCCAAGGCCGTACACCGTTTCGCTGAACTTCAGGGCGTCGAGCATCTGCAGCTTGGCAAAGCCGACGTTGACGCGGTCCAGGTAGTTGAACAGGTAGCAGATGAAAATGAACGGAATCAGCCGCAGGGTGATGCGCCGGTACAGCGCGTTGCGGTTGGTGTCCGTGCCTTGGTCAGGGGCGGGGCTGTATGCCATGATCGGGTTCTCTGTTGTTATGGTTGTCGCCGCGTCGCCTGTTCCGGCGCTCGCCCTGACGAGTCTCGGGGACTGCGGCGTGCCTGTCTTTGTGCTTTTGCACAGCACTTGCACCGGGCTGCTGTGCCCGAGCCCAAAACCCTGACACCCAAAGGACCGTTCAATGTTCGAACTCGACCATGACCTGGCGCAGGATATCGTTGACCGCGCGATGGCCATTCTGCCATGCAACGTCAATGTCATGGACAGCCAGGGGTTGATCCTTGGCAGTGGCGAACCGGAGCGTATCAACACCCGCCACGAGGGCGCGCAACTGGTGCTGGCCAACGGCCGCATCGTCGAACTGGATACCGACGCGGCCAAATGCCTGAAGGGCGTGCAGCCCGGGGTGAACCTGCCGCTGATGCTGGATGGCCGATTGATGGGCGTACTCGGCCTGACCGGTGACCCGCAGCGAGTGCGTACCTATGGTGAACTGGTGCGCATGACCGCCGAAATGCTGCTGGCCCAGCGCCATTTGCAGGCCGACCAGCAATGGCGACGGCAGCGCTGTGACGATTTGCTGGCCCTGCTGCTGGGCGGCAGCGGCGATTCTCCGCGGTTGCTCGACGAAGCTCGGCAACTGGGCCTGAAACCCCAGTTGCCACGGGTACCGTGCCTGTTCGAACTGGCCTCGGGGCCAGCCGCCGAAACCCTGGCGGCATGGTTGATGAGCCGCTACCCGGACAGTTGGTGCGTAAGCCCGGCCCGCCAGTCGTTGTTGTGGTGTCGCCCGGCAGGCGTGGTGCTGGACGAACCTCGCCTGCTGGAACGCCTGCAGCGCCATGGCTGGGAAGTGGATCGGTTGTCCCTGGGCAGTGCCGCGCAAAGCCTGGAGCAACTGCGCCGGGGTTATCGCCGGGTGCGCGACCTGTTGGCCTATGGGCGCGAGGTACTGCCCGGTGAGCGCCTGCTCAGCCTGCAGCGCTACCGGTTGCCGGCATTGCTGTGGCGGCATCGCAACGATGATGCGCTGGATGAATTGCTGGAGCCGTTGCAGCGTATTCGCAGCAAGGACAGCAGCGGGCAGTTGCTCACCACCCTGCGCGCCTGGTGTGCCCATGACGGCCAGAGCCAGGCCTGTGCCGATGCCCTGGGCATCCACCGCAACAGCCTGCGCTACCGCCTGGAGCGGATTGCCGAGCTGGGCGAGGTCGACCCGCTGCGCATGGAAGGGATGCTTAGCCTGTACCTGGGGCTGCAGCTGCTGCCTGCCGACTGAAGGGCTGCCTGCACCGGCCCTATCGCCGGCAAGCCAGCTCCCACAGGATGCATGATGCTCTCAGGCCTGTGTTGAACCTGTGGGAGCTGGCTTGCCGGCGATAGGGCCAGTACAGGCGAAACAGGCGAAATGCATCTGCCCAAACAACCCGCCCGGCGTTTTGTGCATTTGACCGAGGCCTCCTTGGCAGCCACCTGTCAGCATGCCGCTCATCAGGACAGGAGAAACCCCATGAAGATCGTCATTGCCCCCGACTCGTTCAAGGACAGCCTCGACGCTGCCGGTGTCGCCCGCGCCATCGCGGCGGGCCTGGGCGAGGCCTGGCCGGAGGCCGAGCTGGTCGAGTGCCCGATGGCCGACGGTGGCGAAGGCACCATGGATGCGATTCTCGCCGCCAGCCACGGCGAACTGCGTCGTCAGACCGTGCGCGGGCCGCTGGGGCAAAGCGTGGAGGCGGGCTGGGGCTGGCTGCCGCAAAGCCGCACGGCGATCATCGAAATGGCCCAGGCCAGTGGCCTGCAGTTGGTGCCGCCAGGCCAGCGCGATGCCTGCCGCAGCAGCACCTGGGGCACCGGCGAGCTGATTGCCGCTGCTCTGGCCGCTGGCGCGCAACGGGTAGTGCTGGCCATCGGCGGCAGTGCCACCAACGACGCGGGCAGCGGCATGTTGCGGGCGCTGGGCCTGCGCCTGCTGGACGCCGATGGGCAAGCGCTGGAGGAGGGCGGCCTGGCCTTGGCCAAGCTGGCCCGCATCGATGCCAGCGACCTCGACCGGCGCCTGGCCGAGGTGCAGTTCGAAGTCGCGGCAGACGTCGACAACCCGCTGTGTGGCGCCAATGGCGCCTCGGCGATCTTCGGCCCGCAGAAGGGCGCCAACCCACAGCAGGTGCAGGCGCTGGACCAGGCCCTGGGGCATTTTGCCGACCATTGTGCGCAGCTGCTGGGTGAGGATGTGCGGGACTACCCAGGCTGTGGCGCTGCCGGCGGCATGGGGTTTGCAGCCCGGGCATTCATGGGCGCGCAGTTCCGCCCTGGGGTGGAAGTGGTGGCCGAACTGGCCGGCCTGGATGCCTTGGTGCAGGGCGCAGCCTTGGTGGTGACCGGCGAAGGACGCTTCGACGCCCAGACCTTGCGTGGCAAGACGCCGATGGGCGTGGCCCGGGTTGCCAAGCGCCACGGGGTGCCGGTGGTGGTGCTGGCCGGGACCTTGGGTGAAGGCTACCAGCAGCTGTATGCCCATGGTGTCGATGCTGCCTTTGCCCTGGCCAGCGGGCCGATGAGCCTGGAGCAGGCATGTGCCAATGCCGCTGAGCTGCTGCGGGCGCGGGCTTGTGATATCGGGCGGCTGTGGCGCTGCGCAACGCGAACTTGATCGAGATCCAGATACCGACGGTGAACCCTGTGGGAGCGGGCGTGCCCGCGAAACAGGCACTGCGGTTTCATGGCACCGGCTTCGCCGGTGTTCGCGGGCATGCCCGCTCCCACAGGTTTTATGCGAGGTTCAGAAAAAGCGCGGTTCCTGGGAGCGGGCAAGTTGGGACGCCGCCCCGCCCGGGTTCTCGAACATGGCAATGAAGTTGGCCAGCGCCGGTGAAGCATTCCGCGCGTTCCATTTCATGTACAAGCCCAGGCCCGGGGTGGGCTGGTCGTCGATTGGCAGGATTGCTCGGAACTGCACGCGCTCGCGCGGTATGGAGCCGATGAACGATGCCGGCACCAGGGCTACGCCAAAACCACAGGCCACCAGGCCGAGCAGGGTGTGGACCTGTGCCGCTTCCTGCACCACCCTGGGGTAGAAACCCGCCGCCTCGCACAGCGCCGTCAACTGCGCGTGGTAGCCGCTGCCCAGGGCTTGCGGGGTGAAGACGAAATCCTCATCAGCGAACTCGCGCAGGTCTACCGCCCCTTCCTGTGCTTTGGCGTGGCGGGCGGGCAGGGCCATGACGATTTGCTCGTCGAGCAGCAACCGTGACTCTAGGGTGCCAGCCGGCAACGGCAACCTGCGCATGAAGCCGATATCCGCCTCACCGGCCAGCAGGGCCTTGGCCTGCGAGGCCGATGGCATCTCGCGGATGGTCAGCTGCACGTTCGGGTACGCCTCGCGAAAGCGGCGCAAGGTGGTGAGCAGCGACTCGTAATAAGCGATGGAAATGGCGGTGATGTCCAGCTTGCCGCAGATGCCGGCGGACACATTGCGCGCATACTCGATGCCCTGTTCCAACTCGGCCAGCGTGCGGTAGGCGGTGTCGAGGAAGGCCGTGCCCGCAGCAGTCAGCCGCACCCCGCGCTTGTTGCGCAGGAACAGGCTGAAACCGAGCTTGTCCTCGAGGCGGCCAATCGCCTGGCTCAGCGGTGGTTGCGCCATGTGCAGGCGCTCGGCGGCCTTGTGAAAGTGCAGCTCTTCGGCCACGGCAACGAACTGCCGAAGCAAACGTGTTTCGATCATCCTGCGGTCCTTCGGCCCGGTGAACCGGCGGTGATATCCATGAGATATCAAAGTTACATGCTTTTAATATTAAGTCATTGATTTTTTTGTTGTTATCGTAGAAAGGAGAATCGAAGGTAGCCAGCAAATGCCCGTCACAGAGCCTTTCCACGACAACGTTGCGGTCTTCACCGATGCCGCACAGGGCCTGGGACTGGCCTGTTCCATGACGCTGGCGGAGGTGGGCGAACTGCGTAACCGCCTCAAGGCATGCAGCCATGTGCCAGTCAACGTCGCCAACACCCGCGCCGACCTGGGCGAAAGCCTGGTCTGGGATGAATGCAGCGGCGCGTTGTACTTCGTCGATATCTCTGGCGGGCGGATCAACCGCCTGATACCCGATGGCGAAACCGAGTGCCTGTACGAATCCGCGGCACGCATCGGCGCGTTGGCGTTGACCGACCAGGGCAACCTGATTTTCACCGAGGATGCCAGCGTGGCCATCTTCGACGTGCCGCTGCGCAAGGTACGCCGGCATTCGGTGTCGGTTCACCCGCGGTCGACCTACCGTTTCAACGACGGCGCCTGCGACCCGCAGGGCCGCTTCGTGACCGGGCTGATGGACGATGCCCTGAGTGGCAACACCGGGGCGCTGTTCCGCTTTGACGGGCAGTTGAGCGACCAGGTGATCCACGACGACATGGCGTTGCCCACCGGCCTGGCCTGGTCGCAGGACGGCCACACGGTGTACTTCGTCGATTCGGCGGCGCGCTCGATCTACCGCGCCAGGTACCTGGCCGAAGGCCGGCTTGGTGCGGTCACCCTGTTTGCCGAAACCCCTGCCGAACTGGGGCGCCCGGACGGCCTTGCGCTGGACCGCGAAGGCGGCCTGTGGGTGTGCCAGTACCATGGCAGTTGCCTGCTGCGCTATGACAGCAACGGCCACCTGACCGACCAGGTGCTGATGCCAGTGCCGTGCCCCACCAGTTGCTGCTTCGGCGGGGCGGGGATGAACACCTTGTTCATCAGTACCGCGCGCTTCGGCATGAGTGCCGAAGACCTGCACCATTACCCCGACGCTGGCGACCTGTATGCCATCAACCCGGAAATTGGCGGCATCGCCCGCCACACCTTCAAGGAATGAGCTTTTGCGCCTGGCTGGCCGGTAGCACGGCCAGTTCGCCAAAGCGCTGCGCCGCGTCGATGTAGCGCAATGCCGACTTGGCGTCTTTCCAGCCCACATAGCTCATCAGCGCCTTCAACTCCCAACCGTTGGCCGTGGCCCAGGTGGCGAAGCCACGGCGCAGCGAGTGGCCGGTATACAGCGCCGCCGGTACCCCGGCGCGTTCCAGCATGCGCCGCAGCAGGCCGACCAGGCTGTTGCTGTTGAGCGCGGTATCGCCGAGGTTGCCCCAGCGGTCGAGCTTGCGGAACACCGGCCCATGGGCGATGCCGGCGACTTCCAGCCATTGCAGGTAGGCCGTGACCGGGCACAAGGCCTTGAGAGCCGGGGTGCGGTGTTGTACGCCCAGGGCCTCGCGGTCGCCTTTGCTGCGCGGCAGGAACAGGGTGATGCCGACGCCCGCCTCGGCCTGGATGTGCTCCACGCGCAGGCGCGCCAGTTCATCACCCCGAAAACCGCGCCAGAAGCCCAGCAACAGCAGCGCAGCGTCGCGACGCGCCCGGCGCAGGGTGGCCAGGTCATGCTGTTCCCGGGCCTGGCGGGCTTCTTGTTCGAAACATTCCACTGCGCTTTGCAGGTGCTGCAGCAACAGCGGCGCGGCCTGCCTGGGCGGGGTCGGGTGCAAGGTGCGGATGCCGCGTAGCACCTGGCGCACCAGCGGCGCCTTGGTCGGGTCGGGGAAACCTTGGGCGACGTGCCATTGGCTGAGCGCCGCCAGGCGCTGGCGCAGGGTGCTGACGGCATGCTGGTCGGCGTGTTCGGCCAGGTAGCGGGCGATGCTCTCGGCCGTGGCCGGCAGAAAACCGCCCCAGTGGGTTTCGAAATGCTCGATGGCGGCTTGGTAGCTGCGCCGGGTGTTGTCACGGGTGGCGGCGCGGAGGTAGCGCTCGATGTCGGTCATGGTGCGGGTGCGAGTGGATGATGAGCACACGATAAACCGAAATGGGTTGCCTGTCCTGGCTGCGATGCTGGCGGGATTGTCGGGGGCGCTTTGCGCCCCTTTCGCGACACCAGGCCGCTCCCACAGGGTTGCGCTGCCTGCAGGTCCAGCGCTGTACCTAATGAAATGGTCCTCCCAGGACTCCCCAGTGAAAGCCTAAGCTTTCACTGGGGGATCTAACTGGAGATCGCCGTTATGAATACTCAAAATCTTG
>NZ_NEJX01000025.1:0-83486 GCF_002113245.1 Pseudomonas sp. B13(2017) | reverse complement strand
CCCGAAAGCTGGCCAGAATTGCATTCGCCTTGATGAAGACTCAAGGCGAATACATGAGCAAAGGGGGCAAAAAGCATTGCCCACAACCATAGAATCTCCCACAGGGTATGCGGTGTGCTCACTGTTTCTTTGCTGCCGCCCATCGCGCGGCATTGCAACTCTCAGTAAACTGCACGCTCCAACACCAACATCCGTTGAACTCGAGGTTTCTGCATGACGCTCAGTCCTTTGGCAGGCAAGCCGGCTCCGGCCAGCGTGCTGGTCGATATTCCCCGACTGCTCACCGCCTACTACACCGGCCGCCCCGACGCTGCCGTGGCGGCCCAGCGGGTGGCCTTCGGCACCTCGGGGCACCGTGGCACTTCGCTTGAATTGAGTTTCAACGAGTACCACGTCCTGGCCATTACCCAAGCCATCTGCCTGTATCGCCAGGAGAAGGGCATCGGTGGCCCGCTGTTCATCGGCGCCGACACCCACGCACTGTCGGCACCGGCTACTGCCAGCGCCCTGGAAGTGCTGGCGGCCAATGGCGTGCAGGTAATGCTGTCCAAGGACGACGAATACACGCCGACGCCGGCTGTTTCCCATGCCATCCTCTGCCACAACCGTGGCCGCCAGCAGGGCCTGGCCGACGGCATCGTCATCACCCCGTCGCACAACCCGCCGCAGAGTGGTGGCTTCAAGTACAACCCGCCCAATGGCGGCCCGGCCGACAGCGACGTGACCAAGTGGATCGAGGCCAAGGCCAACGAACTGCTGGCCGCTGACCTGGCGGGCGTCAAGCGCATGGACCACGCCCAGGCGCTGCAGGCATCCACCACCCAGCGCCACGACTACGTGAGCAACTACGTGGCCGACCTGGAAAACGTCATCGACTTCGACGTCATCCGCGGCGCCAAGCTGCGCCTGGGCGTCGACCCGCTGGGCGGGGCAGGGGTGCGCTACTGGTCGGCGATTGCCGAGCATTACCAGCTGGACCTGGAAGTGGTGAACACCGAGGTCGACCCGACCTTCCGCTTCATGACCGTCGACTGGGACGGCCAGATACGCATGGACCCGTCCTCGCCCTATGCCATGCAGGGCCTGATCGGCCTGCGCGAACGCTTCGACGTGGCCTTCGCCTGCGACCCGGACCACGACCGCCATGGCATCGTCACCCCTGATGGCCTGCTGCAGCCGAACAACTACCTGGCCGTGGCCATCGACTACCTGTACCGCCACCGCCCGCAATGGCGCAGCGATGCCGCCGTCGGCAAGACCGTGGTCTCCAGCGGCCTGATCGACCGCGTCACCCAGCGCCTGGGCCGTGAGCTGTACGAAGTGCCGGTGGGCTTCAAGTTCTTCGCCCAGGGCCTGTTCGACGGCACGCTGGGCTTTGGTGGCGAGGAAAGCGCGGGGGCTTCGTTCCTGCGCCGCGATGGCTCGGTCTGGGCCACCGACAAGGACGGGCTGATCCCGGCCTTGCTGGCTGCCGAGATGACTGCCCGCACCGGGCGCAACCCGAGCCAGGCCTACGCCGACCTGACCGAGGCGCTGGGCAAGCCGTTCGCCACCCGTGTCGAAGCCAAGGCCGATGCCCGGCAAAAGGCTTTGCTGAGCAAGCTGGCGCCGGAGCAGGTGAAGTCGACCGAGCTGGCGGGTGAGCCGATCGTGCAGATCCTCAGCCATGCACCGGGCAACGGCCAGGCGATTGGCGGGCTGAAGGTGATGACCGCCAATGGCTGGTTCGCCGCGCGCCCTTCGGGCACCGAGGACATCTACAAGATCTACGCCGAAAGCTTCATTGACGAGGCGCACCTGCAGCGCCTGGTGCAGGAAGCGCAGGTGCTGGTGGATGCGGCGATTGCCTGACAGGTAACAAACCGCTTGGTTCTGCGGCATGGTGTAAATTAGAATTAATCTTATTTACGCCACCGCAGGGCCTTCCCCATGATCGACGCCGCGCCGCCACCGGAGCATAGCCTGCCTGCCCTGTACCGGGAACACCGCGGCTGGCTGGAAACCTGGCTGCGTCGGCGCATGGGCAATGCCTGGGATGCCGCCGACCTCAGCCAGGATACCTTCCTGCGTATCCTGGCCAGCGCCCAGCCGCTGGCAGACATTCGCGAACCGCGTGCCTACCTGCTGACCGTGGGCAAGCGCCTGCTGAGCAACTTCCACCAGCGGCGCAGCCTGGAACAAGCCTACCTCGATGCACTGGCGCAGTTGCCCGAGCAGCATGTGCCCTCGCCAGAGCAGCGTTGGCTGCTGCTGGAAACCCTGCAAGCCCTCGACGAGTTGCTCGACGGCCTCAAGGCGCCGGTACGCAAGGCCTTTCTCTGGAGCCAGCTGGAGGGCCTGGGCTATGCCGAGATCGGCAAGCGCCTGGGCGTTTGCGAGCGCTCGGTCAAACGCTACATGGCGCAGGCCTACGAGCATTGCCTGCTGGCCGAACTGTAATGACCAGCCATTCCCCCGAAACCCGCGAGGCACTGCAGGCCGCTGCGCGCTGGCTGGCGCTGGTGGACTCTGGCTCTGCCAGCGAGGGTGACCTGCAGCGCCTGGAACAATGGCGCACCAGCAGCACCTTGCACGAACACGCCTGGCAAAAGGCACTGCTGTTGCGCCAGCGCTTTTCCGCGCTACCCGGCGCATTGGCCATGGCCACCCTGGACCGCCCGGATAGCGGCCGCCGGGCGCTGCTCAAGCAGGCCCTGGGCGTGGCGGCATTGTTGCCGGCGGCCTGGCTGGCAAGCCGCGAACTGCCGCTGGAGGCCTGGACCGCCGACATGCACACCGCGGTCGGGGAGCGCCGGCAAGTGCTGCTGAGCGATGGCACTTTCGTGCAGTTGAACACCGACAGTGCGGTGGATATCGACCTGGGCGCGCGTCGCCTGACATTGCTGCGTGGCGAAGTGGCAGTCAGGTTGCCCGGCAATCTGAGCCTGACGTTGCAGGTGCCCTATGGCCAGGTCGCGCTGGATGCCGGCGAGGTGTGCCTGCGCCTGGTCGATCAGGCTTGCCGGGTATCGGTGCTCAAGGGCACGGCCAACTTGCAGCCGCGGCAAGGCCCGGCACTGTTGCTGCAGGCCGGGCAGCAGGCCAGCCTGCAAGTGGCCGGGGTTGGCCCTGTCACCGGCCTGGACGCCTGGCCGCTGGGCTGGCGCGAAGGGGTGCTGCGCCTGGAGGACCGCCCCTTGGGTGAACTGCTGCACGAGCTGCGCAGGTACCGCCCCGGCGTGCTGCGCTGGGCGCCCGAACTGGAGGCACTGCGCGTGACCGGTACCTTCCGCCTCGACGACACCGACCGGGTGCTGGCCTTGCTCGCCGCCAGCCTGCCGTTGCAGGTGCACACGCGCACGCGTTACTGGGTGAGCCTGGCCGCGCAAGAAAATCGCGCATGAGGCTGTCCCCTTTTTTTCGCTCACCGGTCATTACCGGTAGGAGCAAATAAAGGGGAGCCTTGTTCAATGCCTGTTGTCATGTCCTGCCGCCTGCGCCCACTGGCGCGTGCGGCACATCCGTTGTTCGCCATGAGCCTGTTGTTGTGTGCACCGGCCTGGGCCGATGAACCTGCCCGGCGCAGCTATCAGGTGCCAGCCGCCAGCCTGGGTGCCGCACTTACCCAGTTTGCCGACCAGGCCGGGGTCAGCCTGTCGCTGGACCCGGCGCTGGTCAACGGCCGGCAGAGCAATGGCCTGTCCGGCAGCTACAGTGTCGACGAAGGCTTCACCCAGCTGCTGCGCGGCAGCGGCCTGCAGTTGCTGCCGGTGGGCGAGGGTGCTTTCACGTTGATGCCGGCCCCCCAGGCGGGTGGTGCCCTGGAAATCGCCCCGACCAGCATCGTCGGCGGCCTGGCCGCAGGCAACGAAACGCAACCCTATGCCGGTGGCCAGGTGGCCCGTCAGGGTTCACAGGGTCTGCTGGGTACGCGCGACTTCATGGAAACCCCGTTCAGCATCACCAGCTACACCAGCGAACTGGTGAAGAACCAGCAAGCGCGAACCTTGGGCGAGCTGATCGCCAGCGACCCATCGGTGCGCGCCACCAACCCGGCGGGTGGGCGCTTCGAGCAGTTCACCATTCGCGGCTTCAGCCTGTTCAACAGCGATGTGGCCTACAACGGCCTGTACGGCATCCTGCCGACCTACTCGATCGACATGGAAATGGCCGACCGGGTCGACATCATCAAAGGCCCCAGCCAGCTGATCAATGGCATTTCACCGCGGGGCAGTGTCGGCGGCGGCATCAATGTGCAGCCCAAGCGGGCCGGCGACCAGCCACTCACCGAGTTTACCGGCAGCTACGCCTCGGCAGGCCAGGCAGGCGGTGCGGTGGACGTTGGCCGGCGTTTTGGCGAAGGCCAGCAGTTCGGCGTGCGTTTCAATGGCGTGAAACAGGCGGGCGACACCGAATGGGACCACCAGCGTGTCGAGCGCGAAATGGCGGTGCTGGGCCTGGACTTTCGTGGCGAGCGCCTGCGGCTTTCGGCAGACCTCGGCCATACCGAGCGCGACACCGATGCACCGCAGGAGCGGGTGCTGGTCGGTGCCAACGCCAAGGTGCCGGATGCCAACGACGTACGCCACAATTACGCCCAGGCCTGGAGCAAGGCGCGCACCAACGACACCTTCGGTGCGCTGCATGCCGAGTACGATATCAGCGAGTCGCTGCTGGCCTATGGCGCGGTCGGTGCGCGCAAGAGCAACCATGACTTCCTGCGCCACAACGTGTCCATCAGCAACGATGCCGGCGACTTCACCGTGCAGCCGCGCGACTTCACCCGGGATGAAACCGTGCGTACCGCCATGGCCGGCGTGCGCAACTGGTTCCATACCGGGCCGGTCAGTCACGAACTGAACCTGGCCGCCACCTACTTCTACATGGACTTCACCAACGGCGGCGCCCGCTATGCCTCGGCGCCCAGTAACCTCTACCACCCGGTGGCCACGCCGACACCGGGCACGCCAACCCGCATCGACCCTGAGGTGTACACGGAAAACCGCTTTTCCGGCGTGGCCCTGGCCGACACCCTGGGCTTCTTCGACGACCGCCTGCTGCTGACCCTGGGCGCGCGCTGGCAGCGGGTGCAGGTGGATGACTGGAGCGACGGTATCAAGGGGGATACCGCCTACGATGAAGAGAAGGTGTCGCCCTCGGGCGGCGTGCTGCTCAAGGTTACCGACCAGCTGTCGTTGTATGCCAACTACATGGAGGGCCTGAGCCAGGGCAAGATCGCGCCCTCGACATCGGTCAACGAAGACCAGATCTTCCCGCCGTTCACCAGCCGCCAGGTCGAGGTGGGGGCCAAGTACGACCTGGGCCAGGTCGCCGTTACCGCCAGTGCCTTCCGCATCCGCCAGCCCGCCTACGAAACCAACCCCACGTCGCGGGTGTTCGGCCCCAATGGCAAGCGCGACAACCGCGGTATCGAACTGAGCGTGTTCGGCGAGCCCGTGCAAGGCGTGCGCGTGCTGGGCGGGGTGATGTACATCGACAGCGAACTGACCGACACCATCGGTGGCGCCTACGATGGCAACCGCGCGCCGGCCACGCCTGAGTACAACGTCAACCTCGGCGCCGAATGGGACGTGCCTGGGGTGAACGGCCTGACCCTGACGGCGCGGGGCATCCACTCGAGCTCGCAGTACCTGGACCAGAACAACAGCAAGCAGATCGAGGGTTGGGAGCGTTACGACCTGGGGGCGCGTTATGCGTTCAAGGTGGAGGCCACCCAGGTTACCTTGCGCGCCAGTGTGGAGAACGTGCTGGACGACCGCTACTGGAGTTCGGCCGGGGCTTCGGATGACAGCGAGCCGGGGCTAACGCTGTCTACGCCGCGTACCTACCTGCTGTCGGCGACAGTGGGTTTCTAGCCCATTCTAAATGCTGGCGCATTCCCTGTAGGAGCGGCCTTGTGTCGCGAAAGGGCTGCAAAGCAGCCCCAGCAATTTCAACTGTTGCGCATCAATCCTGGGGCCGCGTTGCAGCCCTTTCGCGACACAAGGCCGCTCCTACAGGTTGAACCGATCGGTCAGACCGAATCAGGCACCACGGCGATCACATCGATCTCCATCAGCCACTCGGCCTGGGCCAACCCGGCCACCACCAGCCCGGTGGAAATCGGGAACACGCCCTTGAGCCACTTGCCTACCTCCTTGTACACCGGCTCGCGGAAGCGCGGGTCGGTGATGTAGGTGGTGGTCTTGACGATGTGTGACAGGTCCGAGCCGGCTTCTTCAAGCAGTTGCTTGACGTTCTTCATCGCCTGCTCGGCCTGCGCCCGTGGGTCACCCAGGCCCACCAGGTTGCCTTCGAAGTCGGTGCCGACCTGGCCGCGCACGTAGATGGTGTTGCCGGCGCGTACCGCCTGGCACAGGTCGTTGTCCAGGGTCTGGTTGGGGTAGGTGACCTTGGTGTTGAACATGCGGATGCGAGTATGGGTAGGCATCAGTGGGCTCCGAGGGTGCTGACGTTGCTGATCTTGGGTTGTTGCTGCTCATCCGCTGCGCGTTGTTCGCGGTCGCGGTAGGCGGTATAGGTGCGTTGCGTGGCGATGTGGCCGGCGACGTGCTTGGCGTCGTGCCACACGCCCCAGATGAACGACGAGCCACGGCGCGACAGCCACGGCAGGCCAAGGAAGTACACGCCCGGCTCGCGGGCCACACCGCGTTGGTGCTGGGGCTTGCCGTTGGCGTCGAAGGTGTCTACCTGCAGCCAGCTGAAGTCGACACCGTAACCGGTGGCCCAGATGATGCTGGTGACGCCGGCCTTGGCCAGGTCCAGTTGCTGCAGCGGGTTGCGCATGCACTCCGGGTCGGCCAGGCGTTTGCGGGCTTCGGGCTCCTCCGGCAGGTCCAGGCCGTTGCGTTCGATGTAGGCATCGGCGGCATCCAGCAGGGCCAGGTAGTTTTCGTCGCCGCGGTTGATGTTCTCGACCAGGTTGTCCTGGAAGCGCGCCACGCCGTTCTCGAACGACTGGGTCAGGCCGACCAGGGTCATGCCCTGGTGGGCGAGGGCGCGGAAGTCCACGGTGTGGCCGCCACGGGCACCACTGACGGCAATGGTCACGTGCTCGCGGCCAGGCTTGGCGATTTCCGCATCCCACTCACCCAGTACGCCCAGCCACCAGCAGAAGTCGCGGTTGCGGTAAGCGCGTGGCGGGCGATCGTGGGCGCCGACCGAGAGGTACACCTGGCGCCCGGCACGCATCAGTTCTTCGGCGATCTGCACGCCGGAAGATCCGGCGCCGACCACCAGCACAGCGCCTTCTGGCAACTGCTCGGGGTTGTAGTAGGCAGCGGAGTGGATCTGGTGCAGGTTGCTGTCTTTCGGCGCGATGGCCGGGATCACCGGCTTCTGGAACGGGCCGGTGGCGGCGACCACGCGGTTGGCGCGAATCACGCCTTCATTGGTTTCGATGGTAAAACCGGGGCGGTCGCTGTTGCGCAGCACTTTCTTCACTTCGATGCCGGTGCGTACGGGCAGGTTGTACTTGCGTACGTACTGCTCGAAGTAGTCGGCCACCTGGTCCTTGCCGGCGAAGGCGTCGGCGTCGAGGTTGAATTCCAGCCCCGGGAAGCGGTCGTGCCAGACCGGGCCGTTGGCCACCAGCGAGTCCCAGCGGCCGGTGCGCCAGGCCTCGGCGATACGCTTGCGCTCCAGCACCAGGTGCGGCACGCCAAGCTTGCTCAGGTGTTCGCTCATGGCCACGCCGGCCTGGCCGGCGCCGACGACGAGGGTGTCGATTTCGAGGTTGTTCAGTGTCATGTCCGAGCCCTTGTTCAGGCGGTTTTTGTCAGGTCGGTTTGGAGGACCGCCGTTGCCTGGGGCCAGACTAGGGATGCCGTGGAAATGGCGAAAATAGTATTTAGCTGGGGCTTGCCGATAAAACGGCGAAGGCCTTGATTCCTGCCGCCTGCAGCGGTTCCCGCAGCAGCTTTGCCGGGGTTTTTTCCGAACGTTTCGTGGTCATAGTTTTTTCCTCTGCAAACCCTCGGAAAAAGGTCGTTTCGCCGGCCGAAAGGTTCAACCCAGAATGCCGTGTATCGCACAGCACAACAGGAACCATGACATGACTTTTTCCATCATCGGTCGTTGCCAGGAAACCGGCCAGGTCGGTATCGCCATCAGCTCTTCGAGCATCGCCGTGGGCGCCCGCTGCCCGTGGGTGCGTGCCGGTGTGGGTGCGGTCGCCACCCAGAACATCACCTTGCCGGCGCTGGGCCCGCAGATTCTCGATGCCCTGGAACAGGGCCAGTTGCCGCCTGCCGCTGCGCTGGACCGGGTGCTGAGCGCCAATGGCTGGAGCGAGTACCGCCAGCTCACGGTGATCGACAGCCATGGCCAGGTGGCGCTGTTCACTGGCAAGGAAGCCCTGGGCACGCACTACGCCCTCGCCGGTGAGCAATGTGCGGCGGCAGGCAACCTGTTGGCCTCGACCCAGGTGATCGAGGCGATGGTGCAGGCCTTTGAACAAGCCGGCGGGCATCTGGCCGACCGCCTGCTGGCGGCCATGCACGCGGCGATGGCCGCAGGCGGCGAGGCGGGGCCTGTGCACTCGGCGGCGTTGAAGATTGCCGGCGAGCTGACCTGGCCGCTGGTGGACCTGCGCGTGGACTGGGCCGAAGCCGACCCGATCGGCGTGCTCGATGGCCTGTGGCAGGCGTATCGGCCGCAGATGCAGGACTACGTCACCCGCGCCCTCAACCCGACTGCCGCGCCAAGCTACGGGGTGCCGGGCGATGAGTGAATTTGCCAGCCGCGCGCTGCTGGCCAGGCTGATCGGCTTTGCCACCGTCAGCCGGGATTCCAACCTCGAACTGATCAGCTTCATCCGCGACTACCTGGCCGAGCTGGGGGTGGAAAGCGAACTGTTCCATAACCCGGAAGGCACCAAGGCCAACCTGTTCTCCACCATCGGCCCCCGGGATGTTGGCGGCGTGGTGCTGTCCGGGCATACCGATGTGGTGCCGGTGGACGGCCAGGCCTGGACAGTCGAGCCGTTTGCCCTGAGTGAGCGCGCCGGGCGCCTGTATGGCCGCGGCACGGCCGACATGAAGGGTTTCATCGCTTCGGTGCTGGCGGCTGTACCGGCGTTTCTCGCCCAGCCGTTGCGCATGCCGGTGCACCTGGCGTTCTCCTACGACGAGGAAGTCGGCTGCCTGGGGGTGCGCTCGATGCTGGCCGCGCTCGAGCAGCGCCCGCACAAGCCACGGCTGTGCCTGATTGGCGAACCCACCGAACTCAAGCCGGTGCTGGGGCACAAGGGCAAGCTGGCGATGCGTTGCCAGGTGCATGGCGCGGCCTGCCACTCGGCGTACGCACCGTATGGGGTGAATGCCATCGAGTATGCGGCGAAGCTGATCGGCAAGCTGGGTGATATCGGTGATGCCCTGGCGTTGCCGGAGCATCACGACGAGCGCTTCGACCCACCGTTCTCCACTGTGCAGACCGGTGTGATCAAAGGGGGCAGGGCGCTGAACATCGTGCCGGCGGAATGCGAATTCGATTTCGAAGTGCGGGCCTTGCCGGGGTTCGAGGCGCAGGCAGTGGCCGACCAGTTGCAAACCTATGCCGAGGCCGAATTGCTGCCGCGCATGCGCAAGGTCAATGCCGCCAGCGCCATTCGCCTGCAGCCGTTGAGTGCGTATCCGGGGCTGGCCACGCCTGCGGATAGCGAGGCGGCTGGCCTGGTGGCGTTGCTCAGTGGTTCGGATGAGTTCGGTACGGTGGCGTTTGGTACCGAAGGAGGGCTGTTCGACCAGGCGGGCATCCCGACTGTGGTGTGTGGGCCTGGGAGCATGGACCAGGGGCACAAGCCGGATGAGTTCGTCAGCGTCGAGCAGTTGCGGGGGTGTGATGCCATGTTGCTGAGGCTGGTGGATTACCTCAGGCAGGGTTGATTGCGCTGGCTTCTTCGCGGGCACGCCCGCTCCCACAGGATCTCGTCAGTCTCGAGGGCTGTGCAGTATCTGTGGGAGCGGGTTCACCCGCGAATGGGCCGCAGCGCGGCCCCGGGTATTCAGAAGGTAGCCTTGACCTGCAGGCCAACCACCAGCGCGTTGTCGATGTCCTTCCCGGAGAACGCGCCCGGCTCGATGATGTACTGCACATCCGGGCGCAGGTTCAGCCACGGCGTGGCCTGGTAGCCATAGCTCAGCTCGACCAGTTGCTCGGCGCTGTCGATATCGGGGAACTGCTGCCCGGCATTGAACGCGGCATCTTCCAGCACGTCGCGGCTACGCGGGTTGGGCACGGCACGGCCATAGCCCAGCGCCACGGTATCCTTCGGGCGGCCTGCGAACGGCTTGTACAGCACCACGCCGGCGCCATACCACTTGGTGAACGGCGAGGCGGCCTTGCTCGACGCCGAGTACTGGCCGAAGGCATGCAGGCTGCGGCCCGGCAAGCCCTGGTCGTTCCACACGGCCTGGTCGACCAGCAGATAGTGGCCGCCACGGCCGGACACTTCCTCGTCGCTGCCGATGCGCTTCACATCGGAGCTGTCGTAGTAGTAGCCCAGTTTGTACTCGCCAGGCAGCTCGCCCTGCAGCTTGTACACCAGTTCTACCGGTACCACGGTGCCGGTGGTGTGCTTGGGGCCCAGGTGCCAGGCGCGGCTGGAGTTGCCGTTGCTTTCCGGGTCGACGTTGAACGCCGCCACACGCAGTTGCCAGGACGGCGACAGGTCGTACTTCACCCGCACGCCCAGGTGGGCATTGGGGTAATTGGTCCAGCCACTGCCGCCAGACATGTTAAGCGGGTGGCCGCAGAAGCCGGCGTTCATGAAGTTGCACAGGATGCCACTGTCCAGGCCGCCCAGGTCGTTGCCCATGGCCATGTAGCCGAGCTTGACGTTGAGTGCCGGGGTGAACAGGGTGCGCTCGTAGCTCAACTCGGTCAGGCGGGTGTACAGGCCGCCGAAGTTTTCCTGGATCGGCAGGCGGTTGCCCACCAGGTCTTCCGAGGCGCTGTTGCCGCGGCGGTCGTTGATGGTCAGCTGGACCTTGCCGCCGTTGTCCAGGCCATACAGTTTCGACAGGTCGAACTGCACGCCCAGTTTCAGGTTTTGCGAGTAGCGCGCCGAGCGGTGCAGGCCACCGTGGGCGTTGTAGGCGGTTTCGCCGCTGTAGTCGCCGGTGAACTTGACGCCGTCTTCTTCCAGCTGGTGACGCAGGCCGCCCCAGTCACCGGTCAGGGTGCTGCGGGTCATCAGGTCGCCGTCGGCCAGGGCGGTGCTGCTGGCCAGGGCCAGCAGCAGGGTGGGGGTGATGCGAATTGCGGATGGCATTGCTGAATCTCAGGTTGTTTTTCAGGGACTCATCGCCGGCAAGCCAGCTCCCACAGGTCTGCGCTGCCTTTGCAGGTGGCACGATCCTGTGGGAGCTGGCTTGCCGGCGATGAAGGCGACGCGGTCTTACGGCAAGGCGTAAGAAATCACGTAGTCGCCACGGTCAGTCGACTGGCGCGCGCCGCCAGCCGTGATCACCACGTACTGCTTGCCGGTCTTCGGCGAGACGTAGGTCATCGGGCCGCCCTGGCTGCCCACTGGCAGGCGAGCCTTCCAGATTTCGTTGCCGTTGCTGCTGTCGTAGGCGCGCAGGTAGAAGTCCTGGGTGCCGGCGATGAACACCAGGCCACCCTGGGTCGACAGGGTGCCGCCGAGGGTCGGCAGGCCGATCTTGATCGGCAGGTGCATGCGGATGCCGAGTGGGCCGGTGTCCTCGACGGTACCCACCGGTACCTGCCACGCCACCTGGCGGGTCTTCATGTCGATGGCGGTCAGGGTGCCGAATGGCGGCGCCTGGCACGGGATGCCGGCCACCGACAGGAAGCGGTTCTTGTTCACCGCATACGGGGTGCCCTTGAGCGGTACTGCGCCCATGCCGGTGTTCAGCGCTTCGCCACCGGAAGCGGCGCCGCCCTTGTTCTGCGACGGGATCATCTGGATCCACAGGCCCAGGCGCATGTCGTTGACGAAGATGAAACCATGTACCGGGTCGGTGGAAATGCTGCCCCAGTTCATGCCACCCAGCGAACCCGGGAAGCTCAGCGACAGGTCGGTGCCCGGCGCGGTGTACAGGCCGTCGTAGCGCATTTTCTTGAAGTCGATGCGGCACAGCAGCTGGTCGTACGGGGTTGCGCCCCACATGTCCGATTCGGTCAGGGTCTGCGCGCCGATCTGCGGCATGCCCACCGACTTCGGCTGGGTTGGCGAGTACGGCTCGTTGGGGATGTTGCTTGGCTTGACCGGTACTTCGTCGACCTGGGTCAGCGGCTTGCCGGTGGCGCGGTCGAGCACGTAGATCTGCCCGGCCTTGGTGCCGATTACCACTGCAGGTACCGACTGGCCGTCGTCCTTGGTGAAATCGATCAGGCTCGGCTGCATCGGCAGGTCGAAGTCCCACAGGTCGTTGTGCACGGTCTGGAACACCCACTTCTGGTTGCCGGTGGTGGCGTCCAGGGCCAGTACCGAAGCGCCATAGGTGTGGTCCAGCTTGCTGCGTTCGACACCGTAGATGTCGGTGGACGACGAGCCCATCGGCAGGAACACGGTATTCATCGCCGGGTCGTAGGACATCGGGGCCCAGCTGTTGGGGGTGCTGCGCACATAGGTGCTGTCGCCCTGCGGCGCCTGGCGATCTTCCGGGTTGCCGGGGTCGAAGGCCCAGCGCATTTCACCCGTGATCACGTCGAAACCACGGATCACGCCGCCTGGCATGTCGGTCTGGACGTTGTCGGCGACGCGGCCGCCGACCACCACGGTGGTACCGGCCATCAGTGGGGCCGAGGACAGCTGGTAGTAGGAGTCCGGCACATCGCCCAGGCCGGCCTTGAGGTCGACCTGGCCGTTGTTGCCGAAGCCCTGGCAGAACTCGCCAGTGTCGGCGTCGACGGCAATCAGGCGGCCATCGATGGTGTTGGTCAGCAGGCGACGCTGGCAGTTGGCACCGGCCGGTACGCTGGCCGCGGTGATTGGCGAGCTGTTCGGCTGGGTCGGCTGGGCGATGGCGGCAGTGGCGTCGAAATAGGCCATGCCACGGCAACGCTGCCAGACCTTGGACTGGGCGTTGATCGCGTTCTTCCACAGCTCTTTGCCGGTGTCGGCATCGAGGGCGATCAGGTTGTTGTGCGGGGTGCAGATGAACACCTTGTTGCCGACCTGCAGCGGGGTCAGCTGGTCTTCTGCACCGTTGCCGTCGCTGAGCGCCACGTCACCGGTGTGGTAGGTCCAGGCCACTTTCAGCTTGTTGACGTTGTCGCGGTTGATCTGGTCCAGCGCGGCGAAGCGGCTGCCGCCTTCGGTGTTGCCGTAGTGGGCCCAGTCCTTCTGCGCCTTGTCGGCCTCGACCGGGGTCATGCCCGGGCCTTTGCCGGTGGGGGCGACGCTTGGGTGGGCGACGAACATGTTGCCGGCGGCGATCACCAGCAGCACGGCCATCACCCCGGCAACGCCATAGGCACCGCGGCCGGCGCTGGTGCCACTGGCACGGGCCAGCAGCGGGTAGACCAGCGCCACCACCATGCCGATTGCGCCGAACATGAACAGGCGCGAGAACAGCGGCCAGAACACCAGGCCAGCGTCGATCAGCGCCCAGATGGCAGTGCCGACAAGGAACGCCGCGTACAGCCAGGCGCCAGCCGGTTTGCGGCGAGCGATGAGGACGCCGGCGATGGCCATGGCCAGGCCGCCGACCAGGAAGTACCAGGAACCGCCCAGGCCGGCCAGCTTGACGCCGCCCGCAGCCAGGAGGAGGCCGAGCAGGGCGATGATCACGCCCAGGCCGACCAGGATGATGTTTGTGGCGCCAGAGGCGCGCGGTGTTTCTTTCATGCCAGGGATCTCAGCAGGTGGAATGCGCGCAGTGTAATCTCTTAGCTTGCTAATTAACAAGTTGGTACATAATTTTGTGGGGCGGATTGTCGCAGGGCTGAACTTTGCAAGGTGTGGCTAAAAGTCTAGATCATGCGCTTAAAATTGCAGTAAACAGGGTGTTCATGTCGGCTGCGTAACCCCGTTCGATTTTCGATTACCGGATTCACGCCGGCCACGGAGTGCCGCTGCTGTAGAACACCGCGAGCCAGATGGTGGCGGTGCCGGGGGCGGTCCATTCCACGCGGTGGCGGTAATGCGGCGGGATATCCAGGCAATCGCCCGGCGCCAGCAGGCGGGTGTGGCTCTCGTGCTCGAAGCGCAGGCCGGCGGCGCCACTGAGCAGCACGATCCATTCGCCTTCGGCCTGGTCGTACCAGAAACCGGGTGGGCTGGCCTGGCCGCTGGAGACGATACGTTCCACGCGCACGCCCGGGCGGCTGAGCAGTTGGTCGACCCATTCGGCGCTGGTGGGGTCGCAAGGGGGCAGGGCGGTCAGCAGGTTGGTCGGGATCATGGAAAACCTCGTTTGGAAGGGGGTGGTTCCACTATGGACGCAATTGCCGTGCGCCGCGCTTCTTGACCGGCCCGGCTGTTTGTAAGAACTTTCCGGGATTTGGAAGACGGGCAACAAATGGACAAACTCCTGGCGATGAAGATGTTCGTGGCCACCGTCGATGCTCAGGGCTTTTCTGCCGCTGCACGCCGGCTCGGGCTGGCGACATCGTCGGTGACGCGCCTGGTCGATGCCCTGGAAGCGGCGTTGGGCGCCACCTTGCTCAACCGCTCCACCCGCCAGGTCAGCCTGACCGAGGCCGGCGCCCGTTATTACGAGCGCGCGCGGGGTATTTTCGAGGCCCTGGACGAAGCCGATGCCAGTGTCGCCGATCGGGGCGAGGAGCCTGTCGGTGTGCTGCGCCTGTGCTTGCCGGTGGAGTTCGGCAGGCGGGTCATCGCCCCGCACCTGGGGCCGTTTTTGGCGCAACATCCGGCTCTGGAGCTGGACATCGATCTCAGCGACCGCCTGGATGACCTGCTTGACGGGCGCTATGACCTGTCGATTCGCCTGGGCGACCCCTCGCCCAATGACGAGCTGGTATGCCGCCAGCTGGGTCGCTTCCAGCGTTGGCTGGTAGCCAGCCCGGGCTACCTGGCCGGGCATGACGCGCTGGAGCATCCGCGGCAGCTGCTCGAGCACGCCTGCCTGCGCTTTCGCTACGGGCAGAAAGGCCGCCCCTGGCGCCTGGCCCGTGGGCAGGACAGTCTGGAACTGGACGTGAGCGGGCCGTTGCGCAGTGCCAATGCCGACATGTTGCGCGAAACCGCACTGGCGGGCAGCGGTATCGCGCTGTTGGCCGACTGGCTGGTGCAAGAGGATGTGGCGGCCGGGCGCCTGCAACGGCTGTTCCCCGATTGGCAGGCCAGCCCCGGCGCGGCCAATGACAGCATCAACGCCCTGTACCTGCCCAACCATCGTGGTTCGCGGCGGGTGAATGCCTTTATCGACTTTTGCGAAAATTTGCTGCAGCGCAGCACCTAGTGTTGCGCAGTGCGCAAAGCCCTGTTGCGCCAGCGCTGGATTCTCGCCAGGAGTGCGTCTGGGTAAGGTGGCCGGCATATTCCAGCCATTGTCGAGGACACTCGCATGAATCCCTCCCTTGCCGCCGCGCAGCCTGCAGTCACCGGCCTCAGCCGGGCCCTGGTCGCCCTGCTGGCGTTCTGCTGCGGCGCGATCGTCGCCAATATCTACTATGCCCAACCCATCGTCGGGCTGATCGCCCCGGACCTGGGGCTGTCCACCGAGCATGCCAGCCTGATCGTTTCGCTCACGCAGCTGGGCTATGCGTTGGGCCTGCTGTTGCTGGTACCGCTGGCCGACCTGCTGGAAAACCGCCGCTTGATGGTGGCGACCGCCGTGCTGGCCTGCGTCAGCCTGCTGCTGGCGGGCACCAGCAGCAGCGGCCAGGGCCAGCTGTTCCTCGGCTATGCACTGCTGATCGGTTTCAGTTCCGTGGCGGTGCAGATGCTCATCCCGCTGGCGGCGCACCTGGCGCCGGAGCAGCAGCGTGGGCGGGTGGTCGGCAACATCATGGGCGGCCTGCTGCTGGGTATCCTGCTGGCGCGTCCGTTGTCCAGCCTGGTGGCCGACTACTTCGGCTGGCGGGCGGTGTTCATTGGCGCTGCCGGGGTGATGCTGGCGATCATCCTGCTGCTGGCCCTGACCTTGCCGCGGCGGGTGCCCGAGCACAAGGCCAGCTATGCCGGGCTGATGCTGTCGCTGCTCACGCTGCTGCGCCGTTATCCCTTGCTGCGCCAGCGCTCGCTGTACCAGGCGTTGATGTTCGCGGCGTTCAGCCTTTACTGGACGGCGGTGCCGATGGCCCTGGCAACCGAGCATGGCCTGTCGCAGAGCCAGATCGCGGTATTCGCCCTGGTGGGCGCGGTGGGCGCCGTTGCCGCACCCATGGCCGGCCGCCTGGCCGATGCCGGGCATGCCCGGGCCGGTTCACTGTTGGCGTTGTTGCTGGCGCCGGCGGCACTGTTGCTGGGGCTGACGGTGCCGGGCTACAGCGTGATCGGCCTGGGCCTGACCGGCGTGCTGCTGGATTTTGCGGTGCAGATGAACATGGTCATCGGCCAGCGTGAAGTGTACGCGCTGGACCCGGCCAGCCGCGGGCGGTTGAACGCGGTGTACATGACCAGCATCTTCCTCGGTGGGGCGCTGGGTTCGGCGGTGGCCAGTGCGGTGTTCAGCCAGTTTGGCTGGCAGGGTGTGGCGCTGGTGGGGGCGGGGTTGCCGGGTGTGGCCTTGCTCATCTTCCTGGCCAAAGCGCGCCGGGGTTGAATGGTAGCGCGGTCACCTGTGGGAGCGGCCTTGTGTCGCGAAAGGGCCGCAAAGCGGCCCCGGCAATTCTGAAGTGATGCATAGATCGTGGGGGCGCTTCGCACCCCTTTCGCGACGCAAGGCCGCTCCCACAAAAAGAACTGCACACGCCTGTATCAGACGCTACCGCCCAAGCGGCAACGCCACACCAATCAAGGCAAACAGGCTGCCGCAGCAGCGGTTGAAGCCTTTGCCGCCCTTGGCCAGCCATGGCCGGATACGAAACGCCAGGCGTGCCAACAGGTATTCGACCAGGAACTCGACGCTGGCAAAGGTTGCCGCCATCACCACGAACTGCAGCAGCAACCCACGCTGCGGGTCGATGAACTGTGGCAGGAAAGCACCGTAGAACAGCAGCACCTTGGGGTTGGCCATGGCCGACAGCAGGCCTTGGCGGAACAGGCCGGCATTGCCCAGCCGCGCGCTTTGCGCGGTCAGTTCCAGGTGCAGGCCCGGGCTGCGCCACAGCTGGATACCCAGCCAGATCAGATAGGCGCCACCCACCCACTTGAGCACGCTCAGCACCGAGGCCGAGGCCTGCAGCAATGCGCTGAGGCCAAACATGGCCAGGGCGATCAGGGCGCTGAAGCCAAACACCCCGCCGACGATGGTGAACAACGTCCGGCGTGCGCCATACAGGGCGCCGTGGGTCAGGGCCAGCAGGCTGTTGGGGCCCGGGGTCAGCGACAGGCCGATGCTGGCCAGCAGGTAGATGAGCCAGGTGTCCAGTGCCATGGTGGGGAATGCCTTGTTGATGTGGAGGGCGCCAGTCTATGGCGCCGACCTTGGCCGGCCAGGGTATGATCCGGACATTGAATGGTCGATTCTGGACGCGATGCCAATGCTGCCCGATATCCGCTTGCTGATCTTGCCGTTACCAGATTTTGCCCTGCTGCCGTTCGGCGCCTTTCTCGACAAGTTGCGTTTCAGCGCCGACGACGAGGACTACAGCCAGCAGCGCTACTGCAGCTGGACCGTGGCAGGGCTGACCCTCGACCCGGTGCCGTCGAGCAGTGGCGCGGTGGTGCAGGTCGAGGCCGTCGCTGGCCAGCTCGAGCTGGCCAGTTTCGACTACCTGGTGGTGTTCGGCGGGCGCAACGCCATGGCCACTGCCGCGCTGGCGCCTCGCTACCGGGCCTTGCTCAGGCAGGCCGGCAAGGCTGGCGTCAAGCTGGTGGGGGTCGACAACGGTGCTTTCCTGTTGGCCGCCTGCGGGTTGCTGCAGGGGCACAAGGTAGTGGTGCACTGGCGCCACGAAGCCGAATTTCGTGCGGCCTTCCCGCATTTGCAGGTACTGAGTGAGCAGCTGTATTGCATCGACGGTAGCCGCATCACCTGCGCCGGCGGTACCGCGGCCATCGACCTGGCCGTCGCGCTGTTGTCACGCGCCTGCGGGCGGGCCCGGGCGCTCAAGGGCCTGGCCGACATGCTGGTGGATGAAACCCGCGATAGCCGCCATGCCTTGCGCTCGCTGGAGCTGGGGGCCGGGCAGGGGCGGCAGGTGCAGCGCGCGCAGGCGTTGATGCGTCATCACCTGGGGACGCCGTTGACCGCGGAGCAGCTGGCGGCGGAGCTGGGCATCAGCCGGCGCCAGCTGGACCGGCAGTTTCACGCCAGCCATGGCATGAGCGCCAAGGCCTGGTGGCTGGAGATGCGCCTGCAACAGGCGCGCTGGCGCTTGCTCAATTCCAGCCACAGCCTGGCGCAGATTGCCGATGAAGTGGGCCTGGGCGATGCCAGTTACCTGGGCAAGTGCGTGCGGCGACGGTTTGGTTGCACGGCCCTTGAACTGCGCGCAGGCACGAATCCGCTCTGAAACCGCGCGCGGTTTCCTGTGGGGGATTACCCAGCCCTTTGGGCTGCGCTGTCGCGCAGAGAACTCAGTGCGCAAGCGATCCGCGTACCGTGTGGGAGCGGGCGTGCCCGCGAAGAATCCAACGCGGTGCCTGGCACCGGCTCCGCCGGTATTCGCGGGCACGCCCGCTCCCACAGGGTCCCTGCTATTTCAATGAGTCCTGTGAGAGCCGGCCTACTGCGGCGTCCCGAACAACCCCGTCCAGTAAATCCCCGCGTCACTCTTCGGGTCCACTGCATACGCAGCGCCCAGTTCGCGGAAGTCCGGGTTCATCAGCGTCGCGCAATGCCCCGGGCTATCCAGCCAGCCATCGACCACCTTGCGCGCGGTATCCCGCCCGGCGGCGATGTTTTCGCCGATCTGCTGGTACAGGTAGCCGGCCAGCTCTGCCCGGTCACCGGGGGTGCGGCCATCCTTGTCGATGTGGTCGAAGAAGTTCTGGTTGGCCATGGCCCGGGTGTGGTTGGCGGCAACCCCGGCCAGCACCGTGCTCCAGCTCAGCGCGGGGGCGGCGGCGAAGGGCTGGCCACCGCATTGGCGCGGCACCTTGCGCGCGGCGTTGATCTCCTGCAGCACCTTCTGTCCCTCGGCCTGCCAGTCGCCCAGGCGGCCACTGAGCAGCGGCCGGGCCAGCACGATGCGCCAGTCGCGGCCTTCCTGGCTGACGCCGATATCGACGAACTGCGGGTCGAGCACCACCTGGCAGAAGCTCTCTTCGATGGCATGCATGGCAGCGCGCGCATCACGCGGCCCCGACAGGCTGATGGCCTGCACGTTGACCATCGGGTAGGCGGCGCGGGTCATGGCCTGCTGCAGGTCGCGGGTACCCTCTGGCGACAGCGCCAGGCGGGTATCGCTGTTGAGCGGCGGTAGCTCCAACGACGCTTCGCCACCGCAGGGCTGGGCCTTGCTGCGGTAGACATTGATCGAATCGATCAGTTGCGCCTCTTCGCCGGTGGCAGCCAGTGCCCCGGCCGAAACGACCAGGCCCAGCGACAAGGCGGCAACGGATGACAGGACGCGCATGTGGATCTCCCTATGACTGGCAGCGTCGTGGTTTGCGCTGCTCATCCTACACAAGCCCGGGGCTTTTGGCCCGGGATCGTGCAAAGCAATGAAAACGCCGGCATTCGTTGCTGGCGGCAAAAGAGGGAGTAGACCACTGATCATCGGAAAAGTGCGAACAGTTGGTAATCATTCTTATCAAAGCACAGCTGTCGGCCCGTTTGTCGGCGCCCGGCGGGTATCAGCGCGCCACCGCCTGGTTCGGTTTGTAGAACAGAAAATGCCGGGTCTGCGCCGTCCGGCGGTAGGCTTTGGCCCAGTCCGGGCGCACATTGCGGTCATGGAAGTACAAGGCACCCCCGGTGCGGTCTTTCAACTGCTGGTTGAGCGCCTTGCGCGCGATTTCCTTGGCAATGCCATAGCGTTGCGCTTCTTCGACCTGGTCCGGGCGCCCGTCGCACCACCAGGAGAACTGGCAGGCCTTGCTTTCCACACCCTGCTTGACCACGCCGCAGATGGTATCCGGGAAGCCATCGTGGCCCAGGCGGTTGAGCACGACGTTGGCCACGGCGGCCATGTCTTCGGCGTCGGCACCCTTGGCCTCCCAGTAGATGGTGCGGGCCAGGCAGGTGATGCTGTCATCCAGCGGCGCCTGGCCGGCCGGGTCCACTGCCTGCGCTTCGCCCGGTGTGAGGGTTTCGGCCTTTTTCGGGGGTGGTGTGTCATTCACCACTTTTTCCTCGAGCACCTCGGCCTTGTCCTCGGCGACGGCAGCCTTGGCCGTGTCGGCCGCGTGCAAGGGGCCTGCGAGCAGGGCCGAAACCAGGCCGATCACCATCCACGAAAGGCGCATGATGCAAGCTCCCGAACTGTGGGCTGGTTCACAGTCTAGCCAAGCGCGAGCATCAGCACCAAAGGCAGGGTGGCGGCGGCCAACACGGTCTGCAGGGCGATGATGGTGGCCATCAGCGGTGCGTTACCGCCCATTTGCCGGGCCATCACATAGGAAGATGACGCGGTCGGCAGTGCCTGGAACAGCACCGCCACCACCGCTGCCTGGCCACCCAGGCCAAGCAGGCGGCACAAGCCCCAGGTGGTCAGCGGCATGACCAGGAACTTGAATGCCGACGCCGCCATCAGCGGGCGCACCTGCTGGCCCAGGCGGGCACCACCCAGGGCTGCGCCGACGCACAGCAGGCCCAGCGGCAGGGCGGCCTGGCCCAGGGCCTTGACCGTGGGTTCGATACCCGCTGGCAGGCCCAGCCCGCTGGCGCGCAGCAGCAACCCGCCGGCGCAACCGACGATCAAGGGGTTGGCGAAGATGGCCCGCAGCACCGTGGCCGGTGAGCTATGGCGGGCGCTGAAGCGGGCGAACACCAGCACGCAAAGCAGGTTGACCAGTGGCACGATGGCGGCGTTGGCCACCGCCGCCAGGGCGATGCCGGCGCTGCCGTAGATACCCGCTGCAAGGGTGGCGCCGATGTAGTTGTTGAAGCGGATGCCGCCCTGGAACACCGAGGTGAAGTCGGCACCGTCGTGGTTGATTGCGCCCTGGTACAGCACCAGCAGCACGGCCCCGGCCAGGGTCGAGAGCATCAGCACGCCGACCATGCCCAGCACCGGCACGCCATCGAGGTTGGCGGTGGCCAGGCCATGGAGGAACAGCGACGGCAGCAGTACGTAATAGCTCAGGCGCTCGGCGCCGGGCCAGAAGTTATCGGCGAGAAAGCCGCGCAGGCGCAGGAAAGTGCCCAGGGCAATCAGCAGGATGATCGGCAGCAGGGTAGTCAGCAGCAGGTGGAGCATGATCGACGTTCCGTGGTCGGGTACGGGGCACAGACTACTGGTACGGATCGATCTGTAAAAACGTTGTTTTCTGCACTGACCATTGAGAAAAAATGCATGTTTCTGGCGGTGGTCTCTGTGGGAGCGGGCGTGCCCGCGAACACCGGCGCAGCCGGTGCCATCCACCGCGTTGAATTCTTCGCGGGCACGCCCGCTCCCACAGAGACCCTGCCAATACAACCAGACATGTGCAGTCACAAGAAAGTCGAGCCGTGCTGTTCACGCCTCCAGCGCAGTCTTCAGCACCGCACTCAAATGCCGCCGCTGGCTCTTCTCATGCTCCAGCAACACCACCCGCCGGGTCAGCTGCGGGTCGCCAAACGGCAGGCAGGTGGCCGGTGGCAAGCGTTGCAGGTCGTCATCGGCCATGGGGATGATTGCCACGCCCAGGCCCATCACCGCCATGCGCGCCAGCGCTTCCTGGCTGTCCAGCTCCATCTGCTCGCTCACCTGCAGATGCTGGCGGCGCAGCTCCTGCTCGATCTGCCGCCCGGCCCAGGCTCGCTTGTCGAAGCGCAGGAACGGCTGGCTGGCCAGCAACTGCGGCACGCTTAGCCCGGCCAGGTCGGGGCTGGCGATGGCCCAGAAGCGGTCTTCGAACAACGGCGTGAAGTCCAGGTTTTGCGGGTAGGGGCTGACCGGCTCGGTGGTGATCGCCGCATCGAGTTCGCCGTCTTCCACCCGCCGTGCCAGTTCTGCCGACATGCCGGAGGCCACGCTGACATGCAGCTGCGGATGGTGCGCCTTGATCCACACCAGCGCCTTGGGCAGGCGCCGCGCCAGCACCGTGTGGATCGCCCCCAGGCGCAGGCGGCCGCGCAGGCTCGGGCCGCTGGCCAGGGCGTCGGCCAGTTCGTCATAGCTAGCCAGGATGGTCTCGGCGCGGGCCACCGCCAACTGGCCGGCTTCGGTCAGCGACACCTGCCTGCGGCTGCGGTCGAACAAGGTCACCTGCAGTTCGTCTTCGAGGGTCTTGATGTGCAGGCTCACTGCCGAAGGGGTGAGGCTTAGCAGGTCGGCGGCACGGGCGAAGGTGCCGTGGCGGGCGATGGTCACCAGGGTGCGCAAGGCTTTGAGGGACATGCGGGTGAGGTCCGGTTTCAAGCTGACAGAGCTGCATTGTCAGGCCCGGCCCTATCGCCGGCAAGCCAGCTCCCACAGGGTGCCGCAATGGCCACCGCCGGTGGAGTACCTGTGGGAGCTGGCTTGCCGGCGATAGGGCCGGGGCAGGCAGCACTGCTCAACGCCCACCACGCCCATAAGCCTGGCTGATCCGGTCGATTACCATGGCCAGGGCGACGATCGCCAGCCCGGCCTCGACGCCTTGGCCGACATTCAGGGTCTGGATCCCCGACAGCACGTCCTCGCCCAGCCCGCGGGCGCCAATCATCGAAGCCACCACCACCATCGACAGGGCCATCATCACCGACTGGTTGAGCCCGGCCATGATGCTCGGCAGCGCCAGCGGCAGGGCGATGCGCCGCAACCGCTGCCAGCGGCTGGCCCCCAGGCCATGGGCGGCTTGCAGCAGCGAAGGGTCGATCTGGCTCAGGCCCAGTTCGGTCAGCCGCACCAGCGGTGGCAGGGCATAGATCAGCGTGGCGAACACGGCGGGCACCTTGCCCAGGCCGAACAGCATCAGCACCGGGATCAGGTAAACGAAGGCCGGCAAGGTCTGCATCACATCCAGTACCGGCAACAGCAACCGCTTCGCCAGTGGCCGGGCAGCCAGCAGGATGCCCAGCGGCACGCCCACCAGCACGCAGAGGCCGGTACTGACCAGCACCAACGCCATGGTCTGCAGCAGTTTGTCCCACAACCCGAGCATGCCGATCAGGGCCAGCAGCGCCACCAGTACCGCGCTGCGCAGTACGCTGCGGCTGGCATGCCAGGCCAGCAGCCCGATCAGCAACAGCAGCAGCCACCACGGCAGCAGGCGCAGGAGGGTTTCCAGGCCGACCAGCAGTTGCAGCAACTGGTCCGAGACGCTGCGCAGGTGATCGCCGTAATGCAGCACCAGCCAGTCGACCAGGCGGTTGACGCTGTCGGCAAAGGAGAATTGCAGGGCTTCGGGGAAGCCGCCGCTCACAGGCTGCCCTCGACTTTGCTGGCAATGTCCGCAGGCAACCAGGCTTTCCACACCTCGCGGTTATCGCGCAGGAAGGTGAGGGCAGCGTCGCGGGGCGGCGTGCGCTTTTCGCTCATGTCGGCCAGTGCCTTGTTCAGTCGGTCGATGGGCAGGTCGACCCGCTCGAACACGCTCACCAGCTCCGGGTAGCCCTCGCGAAAGGCCTTGGATACGCCAATCGACAACTTGGCCGGCAGCGAACTGCTGCCCTTGGGCTCGGGGTTGCCGGCATCGGTGAGGGTGGCCCAGGCCTGGGCATCGAACGGCGGCTCTTGCAGGCGTATGAGCTTGTAACGCCCCATCAAAGGGGTCGGGTTCCAGTAGTAGAACAGCACCGGCTGGCCACGGCGGATGGCCGAGCCGATTTCGGCATCCATTGCAGCCCCGGAGCCACTGCGGAAGTTGGTATACAGATCATTCAGCCCGTAGGCCTTGAGTTTCTGGCTGTTGACGGTTTCGGATGTCCAGCCGCTGGGGCTATTCAGAAAGCGCCCTTTGCCGGGTGACTCGGGGTCGCGGAACACCTGCGGGTAACGTTTCAGGTCCTCGACGCTGCGCAATTCCGGCGCCACGGCTTTCAGCTTGCGTGCGTCATCGCCCTCGATCACGTAGGCCGGCACCCACCAGCCTTCTTCGGCATTCTTGACCGTGTCGCCCAAGGCGAACACCTGGCCGGCCTTTTCTGCCTTGACCCAGGCAGGGCTGCGCCCGGCCCATTCCTCGGCGATTACCTGCAGGTCGTTGCGTGCGAGCGCCACTTCCATGCTGACGGTGCTGCCGGGCAGGGTGTCGGTGGTGTAGCCGTAGCCACGCTCCACGATCAGCCGCAGGATCTCGGTGGTGAGGGCACCGCTTTCCCAGCCGATGGCACCAAAGCGGATGGGCGTGGTGCGTTCTGCCGAGGCGGCGCTGTCGGTGCTGGCCAGGCCGACGGCGAGCAGCAGGCCGGCCAGCAACGTCGGAATCTTTTTCATGGGGCCTCTTGGAGTGGCGCTACTGAGTTGCCGCAAGTGTAGACGACCGGCTCCAGGCCCGGCAGGAAGGCCGCTGCACGCGATTGGCAGCGGCCTGCAAGTGACTCAGACGCGGAACTGGTCCATCAGCGCCTGTTGCTGGTTGGCCAGGCTGTTCAGCGACTGGCTTACGCGCGCCGACTCGTTGGCCTGTCCCGACAGCGATTCGGTGACATCACGGATGGTTGCCACGTTGCTGTTGATTTCCTCGGCCACTGCGCTCTGCTCCTCGGCGGCCGAGGCGATCTGCAGGTTCATGTCGGTGATCACCGTCACTGCCTGGCCGATGCGCTGCAGCGCGGTGACGGCCTGGCCAACCTGCTGCACGCCGCCTTGGGCCTGGCGGTGGCTGTTGTCCATGGCCCCGACCACTTCGCGGGTGCCGTTCTGCAAAGCCTCGATCACCTGGCGGGTTTCTTCCACCGATTCCTGGGTACGCTGGGCCAGGTTGCGCACCTCGTCCGCGACCACGGCAAAGCCACGGCCGGCTTCACCGGCACGGGCCGCCTCGATGGCGGCATTGAGCGCCAGCAGGTTGGTCTGCTCGGCGATCGAGCGGATCACTTCCAGCACCGAACCGATCTTCTCGCTGTTCTGCGCCAGGCCCTCCACCTCGGCCATGGCGTTGCTCATGTCGGCGGCCAGGGCATCGATGCTGTGGGTGGTGCGGTCGATCACCGCCAGGCCTTCGCGGGTGGCCTGATCGGCGTCGCGCGCGGCCTGCGCGGCCTGGGCGGCGCTGCGGGCGACGTCCTGGGCGGTGGCACTCATCTCGTGCGAGGCAGTGGCCACCTGGTCGACCTGGCGGTACTGCTGCTCCATGCCGGCGCTGGTCTGGGTGGCAATTGCCGAAGACTGGTCGGCGGTGCCACGGGCGGCCTGCACCGAGCGTTTGACCTCGGCGATGGTCGGCTGCAGCTTGTCAAGGAAGCGGTTGAACCAGCCGGCCAGTTCGCCCAGTTCATCCTGCTTCTGGTAGGTCAGGCGGCGGGTCAGGTCACCTTCGCCGCTGGCGATGTCCTTGAGCATGCTTGCCACGCCGAGGATCGGCCGGGTAACGCCGCGGGCCATCAGCCACACCATCAGCAGGCCGGCAATCGCCGCCGCCAGGCCCAGGCCAAGCTCCAGCAGGGTGCCGCTGGTGTTCAGCGCGTCCAGTTCCTGTTTCAGCGCTTCGGCCGGCCCGGTCAGGGCGTTTTCCGGCACATCCAGCAGCACGCCCCAGGGCTGGGCATCCGGAATCGGCCGGAACGCGGCCAGCACTTTCAGGCGCTGCTGGTCGTGCACGATGGTCATCTTGCCGTCAGCCAGCTTGCGCACCAGTTCGGCACCCTTGGCGGTGTCGACCTGGTCGAAGCGCTGGGCCAGCTTGCTGGCGTCGGCGCTGTAGCCGGCCAGCAGGCCGACCGGGCTGAGGATGCCGACCGTGGTGCGGCCTTCGTACAGGCTGCGGCTGGCCTCCTGGCTCAGGGCCTGCAGGCTGTTGAGGTTGATGTCGATGGACAGGGTGGCGATCACCTTGCCGTCGACTGCCAGCGGGAAGACGATGCTGGTCATCAGCACCTGCTGGCCATCGATGTCGTAGAAGTAGGGCTCCACCACGCACACCTTGCCGGATGTGCGCGGGCACACCCACCAGGTATTGGCTGGCTGGCCGCTGGGACCGATCTCGGTGTTGGCCATGTCATGCTCGGGCAGGGCCATGGCCGTCAGCTGGCCGACACGCGGCTGCGACCAGTACAGGGCGAAGCGCCCGGTTTCGTTGCTGCCCAGTTCCGCCTTGCCGGCGAACAGGCTGTCCTTGTTGTCCAGGGCGTTGGGCTCGAACACCAGCGACAGGCCGAGCAGATCAGGGTTGGCCTGCAGGGCGGCGCGCACCTGGCGGGTCATGTCCTCGCGCAGGTCGAAGGCATCGAGAAAGCGCTTTTCCGCCTGCTCGCGCAGGAACAGCACCTGGCGGGCAAAACCGGCGCCGTACTGGTAGGCGTCCATGAACTGGCGGCGGATGTTCTGCGCCTGCACCTCGCCCTGCGACTCGATGCGCGACTGCGCCGACTCGGTCAGCATCTGCATGCTGCTGGCCTTGACCAGGTCCGAGCTGTGGTCCATGCGGTACAGCGACAGGCCGACGAGCAGGGTGACGATGCCGGCCAGGCAGAGACCGGCGAGCAGGGTGATCTTCCACTGGATGGAAAGTTGTCGCAAAGGCATGGGGGTGGGTCCCTTGTAATAAGAGTGTGGCTGACGAATGTGTCGGCTGGCGCGGGCTTTTCTTTATTCAAACGTTCAATTTAATCCGCAGGTCGCGCGAGGCGTTGGTAATCCGCCGCAACATGGCGCTTTTGACATCTGCTGCCCACTGCTTCAGAGTGCGCGCTTTTTTTCTGTCGCAATGAGGTAAGCCAACCATGAATGCAGTGATCGCCGCAGTCGGCATCATGCTGATACTCAGCCTGTCCCGCGTGCACGTGGTCATCGCCCTGATCATCGGGGCCCTGGCCGGTGGGCTGGTGGGCGGCCTGGGTATCGAGGGTACGCTCAAGGCCTTCAACGGCGGCCTCGGCGGCGGGGCCACGGTGGCCCTGTCCTATGCACTGCTGGGCGCCTTTGCCGTGGCCATCGCCAAGTCCGGCCTGGCCCATGCCCTGGCCGACCGCGCCCTGGCCATGATCGACCGCCAGGGCCATGCCAATGGCGGCAAGGTCAAATGGTTGCTGGTCGGCCTGATGCTGGTGGTGGCGGTGTCGTCGCAGAACATCCTGCCTATCCACATCGCCTTCATCCCCTTGCTGGTGCCGCCGCTGCTGTACGTGCTGACCCGCCTGCGCATCGACCGCCGGCTGATCGCCTGCGTGATCACCTTCGGCCTGATCACCCCGTACATGTTCCTGCCGGTGGGCTTTGGCAACATCTTCCTCAACGAAATCCTGCTGGCCAACGTTGCCCGCGCGGGTGTCGACGTGAGTGGCGTGAATGTCACCCACGCCATGGCCATTCCGGCAGCCGGCATGCTGGCTGGCCTGTTGCTGGCGGTATTCATCAGTTACCGCAAGAAGCGTGACTACGACCTGGCGCGCATCGAGCAGGTGGAGCAGGTGAGCGTGCAGTACAACCCGCTGACCCTGCTGGTGGCCGGGCTGGCGATTGCCTCGGCGTTCATCGTCCAGTTGTGGCTGGACTCGATGATCATCGGCGCCATGGTCGGCTTCCTGATCTTCTCGCTGTCGGGCATCGTGCGCTGGAAGGACACTGACGACCTGTTCACCGAAGGCATGAAGATGATGGCCATGATCGGCTTCATCATGATTGCCGCCTCGGGCTTTGCCGATGTGATGAAGGCCACCGGTGAGGTGAAGAGCCTGGTGGAAACCTCGGCGCAGTGGATCGACCACAGCAAGGGCGTCGGTGCCTTGCTGATGCTGCTGGTGGGCCTGCTGGTGACCATGGGCATCGGCTCGTCGTTTTCCACCGTGCCGATCCTGGCCGCGATCTTCGTGCCGCTGTGCGTGCAGCTGGGCTTCGACCCGCTGGCCACCGTGTGCATCGTTGGTACCGCCGGTGCCCTGGGCGACGCCGGCTCGCCTGCCTCGGACTCGACCCTGGGCCCGACCTCGGGGTTGAACGTGGATGGCCAGCACCACCATATCTGGGACACCGTGGTGCCCACTTTCATCCACTACAACCTGCCACTGCTGGCGTTCGGCTGGTTGGCGGCGATGACGCTGTAGGGGGAGGGCGTCAGCCCTTGTCGGGCGGCGGCGAGATGCGGTTGAGCACGGTGCTGCCGTCCTTGCTGCGGGTCAGGTAGACCGGCAGCACCTTGGGCAGGTTGTTGACCAGGCGCCCCACCTCACGGGTGTTGTAGATGCCGCTGATGCGGATGCGGCCGGTGCTGGCGTCGGCCAGCAGCAGCGGTGCGTCGAGGTAGCGGTTGATAATCGGCAGGGCCTGTTCCAGGCTCAGGTTGTCGAGTACCAGCTTGCCGTCGCGCCAGGCCAGGCTGTTGCCGTAGTCGTCGCTCTGCTCCAGTTGCGGCTCGAAGTCGCCCTTGTGATAGCTGGCCTGCATCCCCGGGCCCAGGCGGTAGCCACCGGCGCTGCCGTCGCTGGATACCAGTACCGAACCCTCCACCAGTGTGACCTTGACCTGGTCCTGGTACTTCCACACGTTGAACTGGGTGCCGGTGACGCGGGTCTGGCCGCGACCGGCATGCACGATGAACGGGTGGCTGCTGTCGTGCTGCACCTTGAAGAACGCCTCGCCTCGCTTGAGCGTGACCTGGCGTTGGTCCTTGTAGTTGAGGTAGGTGAGCTCGGTGTTGAGGTTGAGCTGCACCGTGCTGCCGTCGCTCAGCTGCACGGTCTGCATGTGCGCGCCGGCTTCGAAGTGCTGGTAGTGGTTGGGCAGCCAGCCTTGCTCCCAGCCCACCCAGCCGGCCAGCGGCAGCACCGCCAGGGCGATCGCGGCAGCGGATGCCAGCGGCCGCCAGTTGCGCGGGCGTGCGGACTGTTGCACGGGCGGGTTGAAGTCGATGACGGTGGCATTGCGTGGCAGCAGGTCGGCGGTTTGCCAGATTTCCAGCATCGCCTGGTATTCCTCGGCATGCCGCGGGTCGGCCGCCAGCCAGCGGGCGAACGCCTCGCGCTCGCCCGCCGTGCAATCTTCGGCGTGCAGGCGCATGCACCAGTGCGCGGCGGCGTCGGTGATGGCATCGTCTGGGCTGGGATTGAGGCGGTCGTGGTTCATTGCGGCTCCGGGTTTTGCGCATTCTACCCTTGCTGGAGGGCTCCCGAGAACCGAGGTAATGGCGAATGACTATCAGTTGTGCCGGTTTTCGTCGGATTGGTGATGGTTTTCCAGCGTTTGAGAACCCTTCGCGCAGGTAAAACAATGGCTGAAATCGTTGGGGCTGCCTTGCAGCCCATCGCGACACGAGGCCGCTCCTACATGGAATCGCGTTCCCCTGTAGGAGCGGCCTTGTGTCGCGATGGGGCGCAAAGCGCCCCCATGGCCTCTCAGAACTGCGCCGCCTCCAAACCATAAAGGCTGCCACTACCCGCCCGGATACTGGCCTCCAACCCCAACCCCCGCGGCAAGACCCGCTGGAAGAAGAACTCCGCACACGCAAGCTTGGCCCCATGAAACGCGGCATCCTCGTCACGCCTGGCCAACGCCACCGCCGCCATCCGCGCCCACATGTAGGCATACGCAGTCAGCCCGAACAGCTGCAAATATTCCACCGCCACCGCGCTGACCAGGTTGGCATCCTCGCCGGCCCGCGCCCGCAGCCAGGCGCTGGTGGCCTCCAGCCGCGCCAGGCTCGCTTGCAGGGCTTCACGGTGCAGCGGCGCATCCACGCTGAAGGCCCGCACCTCGGCGGCAAAGCTGGCCAGCGCCTGGCCACCGTCGGCCAGCACCTTGCGCCCGAGCAGGTCGAGGGCCTGGATGCCGTTGGTGCCTTCATAGATCTGCGCAATGCGCACGTCGCGCACCCGCTGCTCCTGGCCCCATTCGCGGATGTAGCCATGGCCACCATACACTTGCTGGCCGAGCACGCAGCTTTCCAGGCCGTTGTCGGTGAAGAACGCCTTGGCCACCGGTGTCAGCAGCGCCACCAGGCGCTGCGCATGCTCGCGCTCGCCGGCGTCTTCGGCGTAGCGCGCCAGGTCCAGTTGCTGGCCGACGTAGGCGGCAAACGCCCGCCCACCTTCGGTGAGGGTGCGCATGGTCAGCAGCATGCGCCGCACATCGCCGTGGTGGATGATCGGGTCGGCAGCCTTGTCTTGTGCCTGCGGGCCGCTGGCGGCGCGGCTTTGCAGGCGCTCGTTGGCGTAGCGGGCGGCGCTCTGGTAGGACGCCTCGGCACAGCCGATGCCCTGGATGCCGATGGACAGGCGCTCGTAGTTCATCATGGTGAACATCGCCGCCAGGCCCTTGTTCGGTTCGCCCACCAGATAGCCGACGGCACCATCGAAGTTCATCACGCAGGTGGCCGAGGCCTTGATGCCCATCTTGTGTTCGATCGAGCCGCAATGGGCGGCGTTGCGCGCGCCCAGGCGGCCATCGGCCTCGACCAGGTACTTGGGCACCAGGAACAGCGAGATGCCCTTGGCGCCGGTGGGTGCATCCGACAGCTTGGCCAGCACCAGGTGGACGATATTCTCCGTCAGGTCCTGTTCGCCGCCGGTAATGAAGATCTTGCTGCCGCTGATGCGATAGCTGCCGTCGGCCTGGGGCTCGGCGCGGCTGCGGATCAGCCCCAGGTCGGTGCCGGCATGGGGTTCGGTGAGGCACATGGTGCCGGCCCAGCGGCCTTCGTACAGGGGCGGCAGGTAGGTGGCCTTGAGCGTTTCGCTGGCGTGGGCATCGATCGCCAGGCAGCTGCCGGCGCTCAACGCCGAATACAGGCTGAAGCTGCAATCGGCGGCGTAGAGCATTTCTTCGAACAGCACACCGAGCATTTTCGGCATGCCCATGCCGCCATGTTCGGGGTTGCCGCCCAGGCCGACCCAACCGCCTTCGCGGTAGGTGTGCCAGGCCTCGCGGAAGCCGTCAGGGGTAGTGACTTCGCCTGCGGCAAAGCGCACGCCTTGCTCGTCACCGTTGCGGCTGAGCGGGGCAATCAGCTGGCCGGTGACTTTGGCTGCTTCCTCGAGGATGGCATCGGCGGTATCGGCGTCGATGCGCTCGGCCAGGGCAGGCAGGCGGGCCCACAGGGCCGGGGCGTTGAACACATCATGCAGGACGAAGCGCATGTCGCGCAGGGGGGCTGTGTAGGTGGTCATCGGGGGCTCTTGGAAGATTGATGTTGTCTGTGCGGGCCTCATCGCCGGCAAGCCAGCTCCCACAGGTACTGCACAGGGTTTGAGACCTGCACAGTCCCGCTGCAGCCGGCAAGCCAGCTGCGACAGGTACTGCACAAGGCTTGAGGCTTGCACGATCCCTGTGGGAGCTGGCTTGCCGGCGATGAGGCCGCTACGGGTTCAGAGGGCTTTGGCCCGGTCGCGCAGCACGTACTTCTGGATCTTGCCGGTGGAGGTCTTGGGCAGTTCGCCGAACACCACGGTCTTCGGCACCTTGAACCCGGCCAGGTGCTCGCGGCACCAGCTGGTGATGTCGGCTTCGCGGGTATCTTCGCGGCCCGGCTTGAGGGCAATGAAGGCGCACGGGGTTTCCCCCCATTTTTCATCCGGGCGCGCTACCACCGCGGCTTCAAGCACCGCCGGGTGCTTGTACAGGGCGTCCTCGACCTCGATGGTGGAGATGTTCTCGCCACCGGAAATGATGATGTCCTTGAGCCGGTCCTTGATCTCGACATAGCCGTCGGCGTGCCACACGGCCAGGTCACCGGTGTGGAACCAGCCGCCACGGAAGGCTTCGACGGTGGCCTCGGGGTTCTTCAGGTAGCCCTTCATCACCGTGTTGCCGCGCATGAAGATCTCGCCCAGGGTGTCGCCGTCGCGCGGCACCGGCTCGAGGGTTTGCGGGTCGGCGACCATCAGGCCGTCGAGGGTCGGGTAGCGCACGCCCTGGCGGGACTTGATCCGTGCGCGCTCTTCCAGCGACAGGTCATCCCATTCGTCATGCCAGGCACACACGGTCACCGGGCCGTAGACTTCGGTCAGGCCGTAGGTGTGGGTGACCTGGATGCCCATCTCTTCCACGGCGCCGATGACCTTGGCAGGTGGCGCGGCGCCGGCGACCATGGCCTGCACCGGGTGCTCGATGGCCGCCTTGGCCGCCTCGGGCATGTTGACCAGGGCGTTGAGCACGATCGGCGCGCCGCACAGGTGGCTGACCCGGTGCTCGCGGATCAGGGTCAGGATCTTCTGCGGGTCGACCCGGCGCAGGAACACATGGGTGCCGGCCAGCGCGGTGATGGTCCATGGGTAGCACCAGCCGTTGCAGTGGAACATCGGCAGGGTCCACAGGTACACCGGGCGATGGCCCATGCCCCAGACCATCTGGTTGCCCAGGGCGTTCAGGTAAGCACCACGGTGGTGGTAGACCACGCCCTTGGGGTTGCCGGTGGTGCCGGAGGTGTAGTTGAGCGAGATCGCCTGCCACTCGTCATCGGGCCATTCCCAGGCAAAGTCCGGGTCGCCTTCGGCGAGGAACGCCTCATAATCCAGTTCGCTGACCGCACGGCCTTCGCCGTACTCCGGGTCATCCACATCCACCACCAATGGCGGGTGCTCGAGCAAGGCCAGGGCCGCCTCGATGACGCTGTGGAACTCGCGGTCGGTGATCAGTACCTTGGCCTCGCCATGCTGCAGCATGAAGGCGATGGCCTCGGCGTCCAGGCGTACGTTCAGGGTATTGAGCACGGCGCCGGTCATGGGCACGCCAAAATGGGCTTCGAGCATGGCCGGAATGTTGGGCAACATCACCGCCACGGTGTCGCCACGGCCGATACCCCGGCCCACCAGGGCGCTGGCCAGGCGTCGGCAGCGTTGGTAGGTCTGCTGCCAGTTGCGGCGGATGGCACCGTGGATCACCGCCGGATAATCGCCATATACGGCAGCGGTGCGTTCGATGAAACTCAGCGGGGTGAGGGCGACATGGTTGACGGCAGCGGGCATCAGGCCCTGGGCATAGATCGACATGCGGTAATCCTGTAGAGGAGGCAGGCACAACCTGTGCGCTTGACCCCCGGTGGCTGATTGTTAGCTCTGTTCAGGGTGCAGGGAGGCGGACGGTGGGCCGCTCCCCCTTGTCGCAGTTTTACGCGAGTCGCTATGGTATTAGGAATATCGACTATAGCAATATAGTAAAACTACTATAACAACGAGCCGCCTACCGTGGACAACACTGCCTATCCCTTGCTCGCCAAGGACCCGCAACCCAGCCTGATGCTGGCCGGCGACGCCAGGCCGCTGGCACTCAACCCGGCGCTGCAGGCCTGGGTCGATGAAGGCCCGGCACTGGCCAGCTGGCTGCCGGGCAACTGCGCCTCACTGGTGCGCGCCTGCCTGCGCCAGCGCCGGGCGATCGCCGATGTCGAGGTGCAGGTCGGCGAACGCATCGTGCTGTGGAGCTTCATCCCTGACGACCAGGGCCAGCAAGTGCTGGCGCGTGGCCGCGATGCCAGCGACGAGCGCCATGGCGCACGCGAGGCCAGCCGCGCCCGGCGCCTGTACCGGCTGATCATCGAGAACACCACCGACCTGATCTCCCGGCATAGCCCCGATGGCCGTTTCCTCGATGCCTCGCCGGCGGCATTCCGCCTGCTTGGCCTGTGGCCCGAGCAGCTGCGCGGCATGGCCGTGCATACCTTGCTGCACCCGCGCGAGCGCCGGCAGGTGCTGCGCCAGGCCGCCGCCGCGCTGGACCAGGACGGCTACCACACCATGACCTGCCGGGTGCGCCAGGCCGCAGGCGGCTACCGCTGGTTCGAGATCGCCAGCCGGGCCATCCGCGAAACCTACACCGGCGCGGTGGTGGAGGTGGTCAGCGTGTCCCGCGACATCACCCTGCGCATCGAAGCCCAGGAAAGCCTGGCGCACAGTGCCCGCTTGGCCACCTTGGGCGAGCTGGCTTCGGGCATTGCCCACGAAATCAACCAGCCGTTGGCCGCAGTGGTCAACTATGCCAACGCCAGCCAGCGCTACCTGCAGGGCCTGGAGCGCGACCCGCAGGCCCGCGAGCGGGTGGGGCAGGGCCTGCAACGCATCAGCGAACAGGCCACCCATGCCGCCGAAGTGATCCGCCGCCTGCGCGCCTTCCTGCGCAAAGGGCCACGCCGCCTGCAGGCGCTGGACGTGGCCGAGGTGGCCGGCGAAGCCATGCGCCTGTGCGCCTGGGAGGCCGCGCGTGACCAGGTGGTGGTCGAGTTGCGCATGAGCGCGCAGTTGCCCTTGGTGTATGCCGACCGGGTACTGCTGGAGCAGGTGCTGTTGAACCTGCTGCGCAACGCCATCGATGCCAACCGCGAGCAGCATGGCGAGCGGCCGTCACGTATCCTGCTGGGCGCCGCGCGCGATGGCGATGGCGTGCTGGTCGAGGTGGCCGACCAGGGCCCGGGCGTGGTGCCCGAGCGCCTGGATGAAATCTTCACGCCGTTCACCACCAGCAAGGCCGACGGCCTGGGCCTTGGCCTGAGCATGAGCCGCAGCCTCATCGAGGGCTTTGGCGGCAGCCTGTGGGCGCGTGCCGGTGACAATGGCGGTCTGGTACTGTGCTGCCGCCTGGCGGTCAGCAGGGGATAAGGGGAGATGGCGGTGCAAGCGAAAGTGTATGTGGTCGATGATGACCAGGGTATGCGCGACTCGACGGTGTGGCTGCTGCAGTCGGTGGGCTTGCAGGCCTTGCCGTTCGCCGGCGGGCAGGCGTTTCTCGACGCCTGCGTCGACGATGGGCCGGCCTGTGTGCTGCTGGATGTGCGCATGCCTGGGCTGGGCGGGTTGGCGGTGCAGCAGGCGATGCGCGAGCGTGGCCTGGGGTTGCCGGTGATCTTCGTCAGCGGCCATGCCGATGTGCCGATCGTGGTGCGGGCATTCAAGGCCGGCGCCTGCGACTTCATCGAAAAGCCCTACAACGACCAGTTGCTGCTCGACAGCGTACAGGCCGCGCTGGAGAACGCCGGGCGGGCACGCCAGGACGACCAGGCGCTGGCCCGTGTGCAGGCGCGCATCGACGGCCTGACCCCGCGCGAGCGTGACGTGTTCGTGCCGTTGGCCCAAGGGTTGAACAACCGCGAGATTGCCGAGCGGCTGGGCGTCAGCGTGAAGACGGTGGACCTGTACCGGGGGCGGGTGATGAAGCGGTTGCAGGCCGATAGCCTGGCGGAGTTGGTGGGCATGGCCATAGCCTGCGGGGCGGTGGAGGCACTGGGCCTGCGATTGCGGCAGTGACAGCAGTCACAGTTCCCTGTGGGAGCGGGCGTGCCCGCGAAGCAGGCACCGCGGAGGATGGCACGGGCTTCGCCCGTGTTCGCGGGCATGCCCGCTCCCACAAGGGCGCGCAGGTTTTAGGTGTGCTTAAGCAATTCATGAAATTTTCCATAGCAACCTAATCAAAGCTTTGACATTCACTGCCTAGGCAGTAATATTTTTACACAATTACCCGAGCAGCCTCCGATGGCCCATTTCTCCCCCGAAAACTTCCAGACCTGCGCCATCGGCATGCTGCTTGGCCGCGCGGCGATCCTCAAGGACCGCATTCTCGACTGGCACCTCGAATCCGAAGGCGTCACCGCCGCGCAGTTCAAGGTGCTGATCATCGTCACCCAGTACCAGGTGGACACCCCGGCCGAGCTGTGCCGCTACCTGGGCCTGGACAGCGGGTCGATGACCCGCATGCTCGACCGCCTCGAGCAGAAGGAGCTGATCGTGCGCAACCGCTGCGCCGACGACCGTCGCCAGGTGCGCCTGGCCCTTACCGCCGATGGCCAGCGCCTGGCTGACCGCCTGCCGGAAATCGGCGCGGCGGCCATGAACGAGTTGTGCGGCGCGCTGGCAGCCGAAGAGCTCGAGACCCTGGAAGGCCTGCTGGCCAAGGTCCTGCTCGCTGCCGGCGACCCGTTGACGATCCGCCGCTTCGGCGATCGTTGAACCCTGTCACGAATTTTCCAAGGTATTGTCATGGCCACTCCCGCAGACACCCCGACTCCCTCCGCCGCGCCCGAACCGTCGCGCAAGCGCAAGGCCTGGCTGCTTGGCCTGGTGTTGCTGCTGATCCTTGCCGGCGTCGGTGCCTGGGCCTGGTACAGCCTGGTCGGGCGCTGGCACGAAAGCACCGACGATGCCTACGTCAACGGCAACGTGGTAGAGATCACCCCGCTGGTCACCGGCACCGTCACCAGCATCGGTGCCGATGACGGCGACCTGGTCCACGCCGGCCAGGTATTGCTGCAATTCGACCCGGCCGACAGCCAGGTGGCCTTGCAGGCCGCCGAAGCCAGGCTGGCGCGCAGCGTGCGCCAGGTGCGCGGGTTGTACAGCAACGTCGACGCGCTCAAGGCGCAGCTGGAAACCCGCCAGGCCGAGCTGCGCAAGGCCCGCCAGGACTTCAACCGGCGCAAGGTGCTGGCCGACAGCGGTGCGATTGCCGCGGAAGAATTGTCCCATGCCCGCGATGACCTGAGCGTGGCCGAGGCCGCCGTCAACAGTGCGCGCCAGCAGCTCAGCACCAGCAGCGCGCTGGTCGACGACACCGTGGTGTCCTCGCACCCCGAGGTGATGGCCGCCGCCGCCGACCTGCGCCAGGCCTACCTCGACCATGCCCGCACCACCCTGGTGGCACCGGTCACCGGCTACGTCGCCAAGCGTACCGTGCAGCTGGGCCAGCGCCTGCAACCGGGCACCGCAACCATGGCGGTGATCCCGCTGGACCAGGTGTGGATCGACGCCAACTTCAAGGAAACCCAGCTGCGCGACATGCGTATCGGCCAGCCGGTGCAGATCAGCGCCGACCTGTACGGCAGCGAGGTCAGGTACAGCGGCACGGTCGACAGCCTTGGCGCCGGCACCGGCAGCGCCTTCGCCCTGTTGCCGGCGCAGAATGCCACCGGTAACTGGATCAAGATCGTCCAGCGCGTGCCGGTACGCATCCACCTCAGCCCCGACCAGCTCAAGGACCACCCGCTGCGCATCGGCCTGTCCACCGTGGTCGAGGTCGACCTGCACGACCAGAGCGGCCCGGCCCTGGCCCAGCAGCCACCGCAGCAGGCCAGCTACACCACCCAGGTGTATGACCGCCAGCTGGTCGAAGCCGACAACCTGATCGCCCGGCTGATCCACGAAAACAGCGCAACCGGCAAGACGGCCCAGCGATGAGCAACAACGCTGCTGCCCAGTTCACGCCACCGAGCCTGCTGCTGACCACCATCGGCCTGTCACTGGCGACGTTCATGCAGGTGCTCGACACCACCATCGCCAACGTGGCCTTGCCGACCATTTCCGGCAACCTGGGGGTGAGCTACGAGCAGGGCACCTGGGTCATCACTTCGTTCGCGGTGAGCAACGCCATCGCCTTGCCGCTGACCGGCTGGCTCAGCCGGCGGTTTGGCGAGGTGAAGCTGTTCATCTGGGCCACGCTGCTGTTCGTGCTGGCCTCGTTCCTGTGCGGTATCGCCCAGTCGATGCCGGAACTGGTCGGTTTTCGCGTGTTGCAGGGCGTGGTGGCCGGGCCGTTGTACCCGATGACCCAGACCTTGCTGATTGCCGTCTACCCGCCGGCCAAGCGCGGCATGGCCCTGGCGCTGCTGGCGATGGTCACGGTGGTGGCGCCGATTGCCGGGCCGATTCTCGGGGGCTGGATCACCGACAGCTACAGCTGGCCGTGGATCTTCTTCATCAACGTGCCCATCGGCCTGTTCGCCGCCGCCGTGGTGCGCCAGCAGATGCGCACCCGGCCGGTGGTCACCAGCCGCCAGCCGATGGACTACATCGGCCTGCTGACGCTGGTCATCGGCGTTGGCGCCTTGCAGGTGGTGCTGGACAAAGGCAATGACCTGGACTGGTTCGAGTCGTCGTTCATCATTGTCGGCAGCCTGATCTCGCTGGTGTTCCTGGCGGTGTTCGTGATCTGGGAACTGACCGACCGTCACCCGGTGGTCAACCTGCGCCTGTTCGCGCACCGCAACTTCCGCGTCGGCACCATCGTGTTGGTGGGGGGCTATGCCGGGTTCTTCGGCATCAACCTGATCCTGCCGCAGTGGCTGCAGACGCAGATGGGCTATACCGCTACCTGGGCCGGCCTGGCGGTGGCGCCGATCGGCCTGTTGCCGGTGCTCATGTCGCCGTTCGTGGGCAAGTACGCGCACCGCTTCGACCTGCGTGTGCTGGCCGGGCTGGCGTTCCTGGCGATCGGCAGCAGCTGCTACATGCGTGCCGGGTTCACCAGCGAGGTGGACTTCCAGCATGTGGCGCTGGTGCAGCTGTTCATGGGCATTGGCGTGGCGCTGTTCTTCATGCCGACCTTGAGCATCCTGCTGTCCGACCTGCCACCGCAGCAGATTGCCGATGGCTCGGGCCTGGCGACCTTCCTGCGTACCTTGGGCGGCAGTTTCGCGGCGTCGCTGACCACCTGGATCTGGATTCGCCGGGCGGACCAGCACCATGCATACCTGAGCGAGCACATCAGCCAGTTCGACCCGGCCACGCGGCATACCCTGGAGCAGCTGGGCGGGGCCAGCCCGCAGAGCTATGCGCAGCTGGAGCAGATACTCAACGGGCAGGCGTACATGATGTCGACGGTGGACTACTTCACCCTGATGACCTGGGTGTTTGCCGGGTTGATCCTGCTGGTGTGGTTCGCCAAACCGCCCTTTACCGCCAAGGCGGGGCCGGCGTCGGCAGGGCATTGAGCCGGGCCAGAACAAGGCCCAGGCTCTTGCCCTTGCCAAATGCCATGTCAGGCACTCGCTGCTGCGTACCAGGGCCGCTGCATGCGCAGCACCAACCGGTCGATTTGCGGCACCAGCAGGTTGCCGGCCAGCACGGCGAAGCAGAGGCCATCGGCATACAGCCCGAATTCGCGAATCAGCTCGGTCAGCGTGCCGACGGTCACGCCGAAGAGGATGCGACCGGCGCGGGTATTGGGGCTGGTGACCGGATCGGTGGCGATGAAGAAGGCGGTGAAGAGGTAGCCGCCGAGGCTGAGGTTGTACACGGCTTCCTGCAGGCTGTGGCCGGCGGCCATGCACAGCAATACCGTGCTCGTGACCATCGCCAGCGGAATCTCGATGCGGATCACCCGCAGCAAAGCCAGCAGCAAACCGCCGGCAATGTAGCCGTACCCCGACAGGTTGTGGGTGACATGGGTGAACTCGTTCTGCGCCAGTTGTGTGGCACCGGCGAACGCATCGAGATCCAGGCGTGGCGCCAACTGTAGCTGTTGCAGCAGAACCGCCTTGGCGTCCAGGGCTGCGGTCCAGGGGGCATGGTTCGATGGCGCGGGGTACAACTGCTGGTAGAAGCAGATGGCAACCACCCCCAGGCCAACCATGGCAGGGTTGAGGCGGTTGCGACCAAGGCCTCCACTGGCGTGCTTGCACAGTGCCAGAGCGGCAAAGCTGGCCAGGGCGATCATCCACAACGGCACCATCAGCGGCAATGCCCGAGCCAGTATCAGGCCCAGCACCAGCCAGCTGAGGTCGCTCAAACCTTTGCGTACGTCATGCCCACGCAGGCGCAGCAGGGCGGCTTCGAAGCCCAGGGCGAACAGCACGCACCAGAAGGCCTGCAACCAGACCACGACGCCGAATTGCCAGGCATACAGGACGGTGCCCGGCAGCAGGCACAGGACGACCAGCAGCATCACCGTGCGCAGTCGTTGCGGGATGGGGTGGCGTATCAGGCTCATGCGCGGACCTCCGTCTTGCTCTGGCGGAAGCGTTCGCGCAGCGGGATATTGCTCGGGCAGATGCTGCTGCAGCTGCCGCATTCGATGCAGGCATCCAGGCGCAGTTCCTGCAGGCTGGCCTTGTCCTGGCGTTCGGCGGCAGCGTAGAGGTCCAGCGGCCGCAGCGACATCGGGCAGACATCCACGCAGCGCGTACAGCGAATGCAACTGCTGGCGGGGCGAGCAGCCGGCAGGTAGCGCTCGGCGCCGAATATCAGGCAGCTGCTGGTCTTGCTGACGAAGGCGTTGGCGTCCGGTAGCGGCTGCCCCATCATCGGGCCGCCGACCTGGGTCAGCTGCCCAGTGGGGGACGCGCCAGCAATCGCGCGCAGTTCGCTGACCGGGTAACCCACCGGCACCCGCACATTACCCGGGCGCTCGCAGTCACCGGTCAGTGTCAGCACGCGGCTGGTCAGTGGTTCGCCCTGGAAGACGGCCCGGCCCAGTGCGTAGAGGGTTGCGACATTCAGCGCCAGCACGCCGATATCGGCGGGGCGGCTCCCCGGGGTCAGGTTGCGGCCACTGAGGCTCTTGATCATCAACGGCTGCCCACCTGCCGGGTAACGCTCCGGTAGCGGACAAATCTCGACCCGGGTGTGCGCCTGGCGAGCGGCGGCACGTAACGTGGCCATCGCCTCCGGCTTGTTGGTTTCGATGCCGAAACGGGTTGTCGTTATTCCCAGCAGCGCGGCGACATAGTCGGCGGCCTCGATCAACGCTTCGGCATTCTCACGCATGAGGCGGTCATCGCAGGTAAGGAAGGGCTCGCATTCGGCACCGTTGATCAGCAGCAGATCGGGCTGCTGTGCGCCGGCCAGCTTGAGGGCAGTCGGGAAACCCGCACCACCAAGGCCGACTATGCCCATCTGCAAGGCGCGCTCGACCAGCGCCTCTGGCGTTTGCGGCAGGCCCGGCGCCGGGCGTTCGAGCCACTCATCCAGGCCATCTGCGTTCAGGATGACGGCCATGACCGGCTCGGCCGAGTCGGCCGCGAAGACGTGATCGATCCGTTCCACGATGCCGGAGGTACTGGCATGCACCCAAGCGGTGGTGTTGTCGCCAATACCGATCACTTCGCCCTTGCGCACGTACTGCCCCGGCTGCACGCAAGGCTGGACAAACCGCCGACCCCGCCCGAGCGGGATCGCCAGCTGGATTTTTCCGATTGCGACCGGGGCAACCGGCGTGGCGTTGGATAGTTCCTTGTATCCCCTGAGCTCGATCCCTCCATGCCAACTACGCTGAGAGGATGAGGCGATGGCCAGCAGACGGCGCCAGAAAGGTTTCTGTTGCGGCTGACGCTGGGCGCGGATGCGGCTCTGCAGGCGTTCGACGCTCTGCAACGAATGGCTAGACATTTACTGTCCTCCAATTTTTGGGCAAAGAACGCCCCTATGCGCTTATGCGCATGATGGTTTTGTAGCTTCCGGGACGTTAAGCGGAAAGGGAGGGGGGATGATTGATCACCCGCGCAGATCAGAGTGCTCAATGAGGATTTTGTTCGGTTTTTGACCAGGTTTGCTGATGAACGGTAGGCCAATTGCCATCTCGCAATTCTGGTGAAATAGCCTGCGCCGCGAACGGGCGGGCAGAGTCGGCGAGGTGTCCAATGAAGCGCGCAAGCCTGCTGGTGATGCTGGTGACGTTGCTGTATGGCTGCGGCGAAAGGATCGAACGCTTTGGCGGGCCGACCATGGGCAGCACGTATTCGATCCAGTACGTACCCACCGCGCAGGCGCCCGGCGCGCAGCAGGTAAAGGCCGAAGTCGAGATGATTCTCGAGGCGCTCGACAAGCAGTTTTCCAACTGGCGCGGCGATTCCGTGGTTGCCCGCTTCAACGCTCTGCCGGCCGGCGCCTGTCAGGCGGTGCCGGAAGAGATGCAGCACTTGCTGGTGTACGGTGTGTCTCTGTTCCGCGAGAGTGGCGGGGCTTTCGACCTGACGGTCTTGCCATTGATGAACCTCTGGGGCTTCGGCCCGCAGTCACGAGGCAGGCAGGTGCCGGACGCCAGCACGCTGGCGCGAGAACAGGCACGGGTAGGCCTGCAGCATTTGCACCTGGATGGAGAAAAGCTGTGCAAGGATGTGGCGGCGCAGCTGGATTTCGACAGCATGCTCGCCGGTTATGCAGTGGATCGGGTGGGTGACCGGCTTGCGGCCCTGGGTATCCAGGCCTATCTGGTCGAGATCACCGGCGAACTCAAGGGTGTCGGCCGCAAGCCGGATGGCTCGCCCTGGCGCATCGCCCTCGAGGTACCGAGTGGCGGGGGCGAGCAGCAAGTGGAGCGCGCCATCGCCCTGGATGGCTACGGCGTTGCCACTGCCGGCGATTACCGCAACTATTTCGAGGAAGGTGGCCAGCGCTATTCGCACACCTTCGACCCCCGTGTCGGCAGGCCGGTCAGGCACGCGCTGGCGGCAGTGTCGGTGGTCGACCCTTCGGTGCTGCGTGCCGATGCCCTGGATACATTGTTGATGGTGCTCGGCCCGGAGGAAGGCTATGCCTTCGCCGAGCGGCATGAAATAGCTGCCTACTTCATCATGCACCAGGGGCTGGGTTTCGTTGCGCGGGCGACGCCGCGATTCGAGATGTTGTTTCCCCAGCAGGGCACGCCCAGGCAGTAGCAGAAGGAAAGGTCATTCCCACGCGCAGCCTTTTCCCCTATTGTCGATGCTCCCTTTTTAAAACGATTGGCAGACCCATGGAGAAAGTCATCGTCATCACCGGTGCCAGCCGCGGCATCGGCGCCGCCACGGCGCTGCTGGCCGCCCGCCAGGGCTACCGCATCTGCATCAACTACCACGCCGACGACCAGGCCGCCGAGGACATCCTCGGCCAGGTCCGCGCCCTGGGCGCCAAGGCCATCACCGTGCGCGCCGACGCCAGTGTCGAAGATGAAGTCATCCAGCTGTTCCAGCGCGTGGACGAAGAACTCGGCCCGGTTACCGCCCTGGTCAACAACGCAGGCACCATCGGCCAGCAAAGCCGGGTCGAGGACATGTCCGAATTCCGCCTGCTCAAGGTCATGAAGACCAACGTCGTCGGCCCCATGCTCTGCGCCAAGCACGCACTGAAGCGAATGGCCCGCAGGTACGGCGGGCCGGGCGGGGCCATCGTCAACGTGTCGTCGGTGGCCGCACGCCTGGGCTCGCCCAACGAATACGTGGACTATGCCGCTTCCAAGGGCGCCCTCGACACCTTCACCATTGGCCTGGCAAAGGAAGTGGCAGGCGAGGGCGTGCGGGTCAATGGTGTGCGGCCAGGCTACATCCATACCGGGTTCCACGCGCTGTCGGGCGACCCCGATCGGGTCAGCAAGCTCGAGCCCGGCTTGCCCATGGGCCGCGGCGGGCGCCCCGAGGAAGTGGCCGAGGCCATACTCTGGCTGCTCTCGGACAAAGCCTCGTACTCCACCGGCAGCTTCATCGACCTGGGCGGCGGGCGCTGAGCGTGCCGGTCAATCCTCCAGCAGCGTGCGTACCCGTTCGGCCAGCACTTCCAGCTCGAACGGCTTGGTCAGCACCTGAGTGCCTTGCAGCAACTGGCCGTCACTGAGCGCCGCGCTTTCGTCGTAGCCAGTGATGAATAGCACCTTGAGGTCGGGGTGGCGCTCGCGACAACGCTCAGCCAACTGGCGGCCATTCAGGCCGCCGGGCAGGCCGATATCGCTCAACAGCAGGTCTGGCCGCTCGCCAGCTTGCAGGTGGGCAAGGGCGGCCGGGCCGTTCTCGAATGCATCGACCCGATAGCCCAGTTCTTCCAGCACCTCGCAGACGACCACGCGCAAGGCGGCCTGGTCTTCGACCAGCAAGATACGCTGCGTGGCGCTGCTGCTTTTTTCCAGCAGTGTGCGCGGTGGCCTGGGTGCCGGGGCTTCGGGGTGCTGGTGGTGGCGGGGAAGCAGCAGCTCGATGCGGGTGCCTTCGCCAAGTGTCGACAACACCCGTAGCTGCCCGCCCGACTGGCGCACGAAACCATAGGTCATCGACAAGCCCAGCCCAGTGCCGTGGCCCATCGGCTTGGTTGTGAAGAACGGGTCGACGGCGCGCTCGGCCACCTCCGACGACATGCCTTTACCGTTGTCGCTGACGCTCAGCCGCACGTATTCGCCAGCTGGTAGTTCCAGTGCACGGGCTTGCTGGTCGTCGAGCAGCAGGTTGTCACCGAGGATATCGATCACGCCGCCGGCGGGCATGGCATCGCGGGCATTGATGCACACGTTGAGCAGGGCGCTTTCCAGTTGCGGCGGGTCGATGAAGGTCGGCCACAGCTGGCAAGGGAATTGGCTGGTGAGGGTGATGGAGGGGCCGATGGTGCGGCGCAGCAGCTCTTCCATGCCGCCCACCAGCGTGGCCACCTGCGTGGAGCAGGGCTGCAGGGTCTGCTGACGAGAGAATGCCAGCAGCCGGTGTACCAGCGAAGAGGCCCGCTGCGCCGAGCCGCTGGACAGCTTCAGCAACGGCTCCAGGGCGTCGAAACGGGATTGCTCCAGGCGTTGGAGCATCAGCTCCTGGGCACTGAGGATGCCGCCCAGCAGGTTGTTGAAATCGTGGGCGATGCCGCCACTGAGATGGCCGATCGCTTCCATCTTCTGTGCCTGGCGCAGGGCTTCCTCGGCCTTGGCCTGTTCTGCCAGTGCCGCATTCACCCGTTGTTCCAGCTCCTCGTTCAGGCGCTGCAGGGCCTGCTCTGCCCGTCGGCGTGCGGTGACGTCCTTGAACAGTACCGCCACCTGGCGCTTTTCGGCCGGCTCTACGCGGAAGGTGGTCACCGACAACACATGGCCGGTGGCGACCAGCTCCTGCTCGAAATGCAGCGGCTCGCCCGTGCGCAGCACCGCGCCATAACGAGCGACCCAATCGTCGGCCTCATCGGGCACCATCTCGCGCAGTTTCTGCCCGACCACGTTGGGGATGCCGGCGTGCTTGGCATAGGCCGCGTTGGCCAGCACATGCACATAGTCGCTCAGTGGGCCGTGCGGGCCGTCGAAGAACTCGATGATGCAGAAGCCCTCGTCCATGGTGTCGAAGAGCGAGCGGTAGAAGTCCTGGTCGTGTTGCTGATGGCTTGCCAGGCGGGCTTCCAGCAGCGCGTTCTGTTGCTGCAGGGCTTCGACTTGTTGGCGCAGTGAAAGCAGGTCGCGGGAGGGCATGCCGACGTCCGACAGTGGATGAAGCCCAGACTTTAGCGTGTTCGGCAACAGGCGAATAGCCAGTCAACGCGGGTGTGGCGCAATGCCCAGCAGCCGCTCGATCCGTTCGCCGAGGGTGCTCAGGTCGAAGGGTTTGTGCAGCAGTTCGGTGCGCCTGTCGGGCCGGGCAACGTGCACCGTATCGGCAGCGTCGTAGCCGGTAATCAGCAATACCGGGGCATGCTCCACAAGGTTTTGGTAGGCCTCTGCAAGCTGGTAACCGTCAACCCGCCCAGGCAGGCCGACATCGGTGATCAGCAAGTCCGGTAGCGGCCCTTCCTGCAACGACTCAAGCGCCGAGTGGCCGCCCTCGAAAGCTTGCACCTGGTGGCCCAGCTCCGTCAGCACTTCGACCAGCACCAGGCGCAAGGCCGGTTGGTCTTCCACCAGCATGATCCGGCACCCGCGCGCCTGCAGGGGCGCGGTGGCGGATGCGGCTGGCTCGTCATTGCCGGTTGCGGGAGCGCTCCGGTCCCGGGGCAGGTACAGGTGAATGCAAGTGCCTTGCCCGGTGACGCTATCGATCAGCAACTGCCCCCCGGACTGGCGGACAAAGCCATAAACCATGGACAACCCCAGGCCGGTGCCCTGGCCCAGTGGCTTGGTGGTGAAGAAGGGTTCGAGGGCGCGTTGCAGCACTTCACTGGGCATGCCCATGCCGGTGTCCTCGACACTAATGTGCAGATACTGGCCCGTCGGCAGGTGCAGGCGCTTGGCCTCGGCCGCTGCGAGATCGGCGTTTTCGCAGCCGATGCGCAGGGTGCCGCCCAGCGGCATGGCGTCACGGGCGTTGATGCACAGGTTGAGCAGGGCGTTCTCCAGCTGTTGCGGGTCGATGCGGATCGACCATTGGGCAGCCAGTGTGCGGTCCTGGAAGTCAATGTGCCGGCCGGTCGAACTGCGGATCAGGTCATGCATGTCGGCGACCAGGCGCTGCACATCCACCGCTTGTGGCATCAGCGTCTGCTGGCGCGAAAAGGCCAGCAACCGCTGCACCAGGGCTGTGGCGCGCAGTGCGTTGCTGCGGCCGAGCTCGAGCATGCGGGCGGTGTCGGCAAAGCGTTGCTGGGCCAGGCGTTGCTCTGCCAGTTCCAGTGCGCCAAGCAGGCTGCCCAGCAAGTTGTTGAAGTCGTGGGCGATGCCACCGGTCAACTGGCCGACCGCCTCCATTTTCTGCGACTGGCGCAGGGCTTCTTCGGCCTGGCGCAGGCGTTCCTGCTCGGCCACGCGCTCGGTGATGTCATAGGCGAACAGGTACCCGCCCTGGACTTGCTGCTGCGCATCGTGCAACGGGTGGTAGCGAATCTCGTAATGGCGCGGGGCGTCAGGCGGGCCGAGGGTGATGGTGTCGATGAAGGCTTCGCCGGCCAGCACGCGTGGCCACACCGGTGCCAGGCGGCCCATGATGTCAGGCTGGTTGAGCAGGAACTGCGGCACGTAATCGCCGATCTGCGGCACGAAACCACGGTAATGCGCGAAGGTTTCCCGGGCCATGCGGTTGATCGCTATCAGGCGCATGCTGCGGTCGGCAGCAAACACGTTGGCCAGGCTGTTGTCGAGCAATTCGCCCAGTAGCCGGTTGTGGGCCTGTGCAGTGTCGTCGCGCTCGGCCAGGCGAGCTTCCAGTTCTGCGACACGCGCTTGCAGCTGTGCCAGGGACGGGAGCGAATCTGCTTGCATGGCGAGGGCCCGGTGAGCGGATCGGGCAACTATAGTCGCCCACCGGGGTACCAGCCATCAGAACGAGCGGATGATCCGCCCCAGGGTTTCCATGGCCCGTTCGGCATCCTCGTGCCAGGGGCTGCCGTAGTTCAGGCGGATGCAGTTGCCGAAGCGCCGGGTGGGCGAGAAGATCGGCCCGGGGGCGATGCTGATGCCTTGGGCCAAGGCCATGTGGAACAGCTTGAGGGCGTCCATCTGTTCGGGCAGCTCCAGCCACAGGAAGTAGCCGCCGGACGGTTGGCTGACCCGCGTCTGCGCCGGAAAGTGCCGGGCAATGGCCGCCAGCATGTTGGCCTGCTGGCCTTCCAGGGCATAGCGCAGCTTGCGCAGGTGGCGGTCGTAGCCACCGTGCTGCAGGTAGTCGGCGATGGCCGCCTGGGCCGGCATCGAGGCACACAGCGAGGTCATCAGCTTGAGCCGTTCGATCTTCTGTGCAAAGCGCCCGGCTGCCACCCAGCCGATGCGGTAGCCGGGTGCCAGGCTCTTGGCGAACGAGCCGCAGTGCATCACCAGACCCTGGGTGTCGAAGGCCTTGGCCGGTTTGGGTGCCTGTTGCGAGTAGTACAGTTCGGCGTACACGTCGTCTTCGATCAATGGCACCTGATGACGCGCCAGCAGCTCTACCAGTGCCTGCTTTTTCGCTTCCGGCATGCTGGCGCCCACCGGGTTCTGGAAGTTGGTCATGCACCACACGGCCTTGACCGGGTGCTTTTCCAGCGTTTGCGCCAGCACGCCCAGGTCCATGCCTTCGCGCGGGTGCACAGGAATTTCCACGGCCTTGAGCTTGAGCCGCTCCAGTACCTGCAGGCAGGCATAGAAGGCGGGGGCTTCGATGGCCACCAGGTCACCGGGCTGGGTGACGGCCTGCAGGCACAGGTTCAGGGCTTCCAGCGCGCCGTTGGTGATCAGCAGCTCCTCCATCGGCAACATCAGCCCGCCAACCATGTAGCGCAGGGCAATCTGCCGGCGCAGTTGCGGGTTGCCGGGTGACAGGTCGGTCACCACCATGCGCGGGTCCATGCTGCGGCTGGCGCTGGCCAGCGAGCGCGACAGGCGTTGCAGCGGAAACAGCTCGGGGCTGGGGAAGGCCGAGCCGAACGGCACGGTGTTGGGGTCCTTGATCGAGTCGAGGATCGAGAACACCAGCGCGCTGACGTCGACATCGGTGGACTCGCTGACCGGCTGCAATGCCTGCGGTTCGCTGAACTGGCGCGGGGCGTGAGCGTTGACGAAATAGCCCGAGCGCGGCCGGGCGCGGATCAGCCCGCGCCGCTCCAGCAGGTAGTAGGCCTGGAACACGGTGGACGGGCTGACCCCGTGGGTCTGGCTGGCATAGCGCACCGAGGGCACGCGCTGGCCGGGGCCCAGCACCCCGGAGCGGATCAGTTCGGCGATGTCGTCGGCAAAGCGTTCGTAGCGTTTCATTCTGGCCTTCTGTCGAAGCCTGGCAGGCAAGGTGGAGTCAGTGTAAGGGATCAACGGTTCAGCGGTGCGACGAAGCGGCTGTGGGCCACGCTGCGGATGGCGGGGTCGTCGCGCTCGCTGATCTCGAAGCTCAGCGTCTGCGAGCTGCTGGCCGGGCGCTCGGCGAGCATCGCCACCGACACCGGCAGTTCACTCATTTCACCGGCCGGGATCATGAATGAGGTCTTGCCCTGCAGGCTGAAGCCGTCGGCGTCCAGCAGGCGCAGCTGGTAGTGCTGGGTGCTTTCGGTCTTGTTGATGACCTTGAGCAGGTAGATGTTCTCGATCTGGCCCTGGGCATTCTCGCGGAACAGGCCGCGGTCCTTGATCACGTCCAGCGACACCATCGGGCGCAGCTGCAAGGCCACCACCAGCGCCGCGATCATCACCCCCAGCGCGGCGGCGTAGCCCAGCAGGCGCGGGCGCAGCCAATGGGTGCTGCCACCTTGCAGGCTGCGTTCGGACTTGTAGCCGATCAGGCCACGGGCATAGCCCATCTTGTCCATTACCCCGTCACAGGCATCGATGCACGCCGCGCAGCCGATGCACGCCATTTGCAGGCCATCGCGGATATCGATGCCGGTGGGGCACACCTGCACGCACAAGGTGCAGTCGATGCAGTCGCCCAGGCCCTGGGCGCGGAGGTCGCTGCCTTTCTTGCGCGGGCCACGGGCTTCGCCGCGACGCGGGTCATAGGCGACCGCCAGGGTGTCCTTGTCGAACATCACGCTCTGGAAGCGTGCATAGGGGCACATGTGCAGGCACACCGCTTCGCGCAGCAGGCCGGCATTGATGTAGGTGGCGGCGGTGAAGAACAGCACCCAGAACAGCGCCACGCCGCCCAGTTGCAAGGTGAACAGCTCCGCGGCCAGTGGGCGGATCGGGGTGAAGTAGCCGACGAAGGTCAGCCCGGTGAGCACGCCAATGGCCAGCCACAGGCTGTGCTTCAGCGTGCGCCGGGCCAGTTTGTTCAGGCTCCAGGGCGCGGAAGCCAGCTTGATGCGCTGGTTGCGGTCGCCCTCGGTGACCTTTTCGCACCACATGAACAGCCAGGTCCAGGTGCTTTGCGGGCAGCTGTAGCCGCACCACACGCGGCCGGCATACACGGTGATGGCGAACAGGCCGAAGGCGCAAATGATCAGCAGCGCCGACAGCAGGATGAAGTCCTGCGGCCAGAAGGTGGCGCCGAAGATGTGGAATTTGCTGTTGCCCAGGTCCCACAGCACGGCCTGGCGGCCGTTCCAGTTCAGCCAGGCGGTGCCGAAGAACAGCACGAACAGGGCGCCGGCGAAGCCGATTCGCAGGTTGCGGTACAGCCCGGTGAAGCTGCGGGTATGGATGCCATTGTCGGCGCGGCGCGGCTGGGGGCTGGCTGGGGCGGTGGCGATCTCTGTGAAAGGGATTCTATCGTTCATGGCTCGGTGCTCATCAGGCCTCGATCAGGCATGAGCACTATGGCCCTGAGGCTGTTATCAGCACAGGCTCAGATTTTGCGATAAAAACCGTATCAGATTTCCGGGCAGGCCCCGCCAGGCCTCAGATTACCGAGCCTGGCGTGCTTGCCTTCAGATGCCTGCGGCTATCCACCGCACCCGCCACGGTCAGTGCATCGGCCTCGGCTTCGGTGATGGGCACACGCTGGCCGGCGAGCAGGGCCACGGACATGCGCAGCTGTTCGTCGGTGACGATTTCGATGGATGGGCCATCACCCTCGATGCGCAGGTCTTCGGCGATCAGGGTGCAGCGGCGGGTGGTTTCGTCGATTTCAATGGGCATGGAGTGGTCCTCCTGGGGGTGGTTACAGGGTGGACCGTGCTGAGGGGAAGGTTGCTGCATCAGCAGGCTGAACGGCACTTTGTCATTTGTTCGGGGGTCAACCCTTGCAGATGGCAGGCCTGGCCTCTTCGCGGGCACGCCCGCTCCCACAGGGATCTGAGAAACACTGTGGGAGCGGGCGTGCCCGCGAAGAGGTCGGGCCTGACAACACAATGCTCAGCATGGGAAAAAAGCAATGGACCTCATCTGGCAAGCAATCCAGGCCGAATTCGCCGATATCACCGACGAGCGCGAGGTCACGCAAATCCTCGTACGCCTGCTGATGGCAGCCCTGCTCGGCGCCGTGCTGGGCTTCGAGCGCGAGCACAAGGGCAAGGCCGCCGGGGTGCGCACGCATATGCTGGTTTCGCTGGGCGCTGCACTGTTCGTGCTGGCACCGAGCATGGCCGGGGCCGATGAGCAGGCGCTGAGCCGGGTGATCCAGGGCATTGTCGCCGGTATCGGTTTTCTGGGTGCGGGCACCATTCTCAAGGGTAACGGCCAGGACGCCAGCCATGTGAAGGGCCTGACCACTGCCGCCGGGTTGTGGATGACCGCCGCCATCGGTACGGCAGCCGGCATGGGCCGCGAAGCCACGGCGTTGATCAGCACGATACTGGCCCTGCTGGTGCTGGGCACGATGCCGTTGCTGGTGGACAAGCTCGAAGGGCAGGATGAGGGAAAGCAGGAGGAGGAGAAGGAGGAGGAGGGCAGGAAGCACTGAGGGGAGCCGAAGCTCCCCTCAAAGCGTTGTTGCCTGCTCTTTTTTTATTATTGGGACCGGCCTGTTGTTGTTTTTGTCAGCCTGTCCTGGTGTTGCGGGCGACCCCCATGCGGGGTCAAGAGCAAACGTATTTTTTTGAGCGCTGACCTGCCTTCATCATTGCTGATCCGAACCTGGCTGCCGCTACCTGGAGGTAGTTTTATTGTTCTGTGCCAGACCGCGGGGCCTACCCCTGAAAAGCGTGTCGACTCCAAAAAAATCTGCTTGCTACGCCTCTGCCGTGTTGTTCTTGTTATGTCAGAGCCGTTACCTGTTGTTTTTATTGGGTGTCACATTCTTTTTGTTGTTGTACCAGAGATATAGCAGGGTGCGTGCCAACTTTTGCAAACCCTTTAAAATCAAGCACTTGGCGATTTCGGTCGAAATCGACCGGCCTGAAATTCTCCCGATTTGTTTCCCTGTTACCCGATTTTTTGCTGCAAAACGTGGGGGCGGTAACACTTCACCCACACCAATGTGACACCCGTATGACTTATTGCGCGCTGCGCGCCCGCGCTACCCGCGACCCGTTGTCGCGGCCCAGCACACTGCTGATGCGGCGGCCGGCGGCGATCAGCAGGTCCAGGTCGATGCCGGTTTCAATGCCCAGCCCCTGCAGCAGGTACACCACGTCTTCACTGGCGATATTGCCGGTAGCGCCTTTGGCATAGGGGCAGCCGCCCAGCCCGGCCACCGAGCTGTCGAACACGCTGATGCCTTCGAGCAGGCTGGCATACACGTTGGCCAGGGCCTGGCCATAGGTATCGTGGAAGTGCCCGGCCAGTTGCTCGCGCGGTACCTGTGCCGCGACCACCTCGAACAGGCGCCGGGTTTCGCCGGCGGTGCCGGTGCCGATGGTGTCGCCCAGCGATACCTCGTAGCAGCCCATGTCGTGCAGGGCACGGGCCACCGGGGCGACCTGCTCGGCGCTGACCTTGCCTTCATAGGGGCAGCCGAGCACGCACGACACATAGCCGCGCACGCGCACACCGTGGTTGCGCGCGGCTTCCATGATCGGCTCGAAGCGCTTGAGGCTGTCGCTGATCGAGCAGTTGATGTTGCGTTGCGAGAAGGCTTCGGAGGCGGCCGCGAACACCGCCACTTCCTTCACACCGGCGGCCAGGGCGTCCTCGAAACCGCGCAGGTTGGGGGCCAGCGCCGCATAGGTGACACCCGGGCGCTGCTGGATGCCGGCGAACACTTCGGCGGAGCCGGCCATCTGTGGTACCCACTTGGGCGAGACGAAACTGCCCACTTCGATATAGGCCAGGCCCGCCTCGGTGAGGTCGTCCACCAGGCGCACCTTGTCGGCGACGCTGATGGGCTGGGCTTCGTTCTGCAGGCCGTCGCGGGGGCCTACTTCGACCAGGCGGACGTGTTTGGGCAAGGACATGGCGGGTTTCCTGTGGCGTTCAGCGGTTGTCTTTGTTGTTCAGGGTGGCGGCCAGGGCTTGTTCGCAGCGCTCCTGGGCGGTGTCCAGCTCCAGCTGCATCTGGTGGATGTCGAGCATCTGCTGTTCCAGCTGGGCGCGGCGCTCGGCGATTTTCGCCAGCATGCTGTTGAGCTGCTTGAGGTTGCCGCTGGAGGGGTCGTACAGCTCGATCAGCTCGCGGCATTCGGCTAGCGAAAAGCCGATGCGCTTGCCGCGCAGGATGAGCTTCAGGCTGACCTTGTCACGCGCCGAATAGATACGCTCCAGGCCACGGCGCTCGGGGCTGAGCAGGCCCTGTTCCTCATAGAAACGGATGGCGCGGGTGGTGATGTCCAGCTCGCGGGACAGGTCGGAGATGCTGTAGGTCTGGGTGCTCATGCTGGGGCTCGGCGTGGGGTATGCGGGTATCCTGAGGGCAGGTTGACGTATACGTCAAGCAGGGGCGCGGGATGTGTGTTGCTTGTGCCGGCCTCTTCGCGGGTAAACCCGCTCCCACAGGAAGTGCACAGGCCTTGAGGGCACCGCCGTCCCTGTGGGAGCGGGTTCACCCGCGAAGAGGCCAGCACAGGCGAAAAAATTACTCGGACAACCCCGACCTGCGATACCCATTCGGTGTCTGCCCACTCAACCGCTTGAACCACCGGGCAAAATAGGTGGGGTCGGTAAACCCCAGGCTATCCGACAACTGCCCGATGCTCATCCGCGTATAGATCAGGTTGCGCCGCGCCTCCAGCAGCAAGCGCTGGTGCACCACCTGCAGCGCGGTCTGCCCACTCAGCGCCCGGCACAGCTGGTTCAACTGCAAACTCGGAATATTCAGCCGGGCGGCAAAGTCCTCCACCGACAGGTGCTCACGGTAATGCGCCTCGACCAGGCGCAGGTACTGCCCCAGCAACTGGCGGTCGCGTTCATCGCGGTTGCGCGGCGCCTGCCCCAACTGCTGGCGGCGGCTGATCCACACCATCAGCGCCGTCACCAGCGCTTCGAGCAGTGCCGCCCGCGCCGGGGCGTTGCCCTGGTACTCCTGCTGCAGGGTCTCGATCAGGCTGCGCAGGTGCACCCGGTCCCGGCCCAGCGGGTAACACGCTGCCTTCGCCAGCACCGCCAGCGGCGCACCCAGGCGCTGCTCCAGGTTGGCCACCAGTGCCGTGCCGAAGGTCAGCACATGCCCCTGGATATCGGCGCTGAAGCGAAAGCCGTGCACGGTCATCGGCGGCACCACCTGGATCGCCGCTTCGCTGATGGCGCTGCGCACCCCCTCGACCTCCACCTCGGCCCGCCCGCGTTGCACATACAGCAACTGGAACAGCTCGGCATGCTGGTGCGGCTTGATTTCCCAGTGGTGCAAACGGCTACGCGCCGGGATCGACTCGCAGTGCAGCAGGTCGGTGCCGGGCCAGGCCTGGTTTTCGCCATACAGCTTGAACAAGGGGACGCCGGGGAGGGTGGATTTCATGCGTGCAGGCCTGTCCGTTAATCGAACGTTTTTTGTAAAAGTGCAGGTTATGCATGGAATAGCACACTTCAATGGCTGTTTTTGCCAGTAAAAATGCAAGGGCAAACCCTAACAGCAGATGCCGCCCCACTGCCAGTCCAGGGCCGGCATCGTCCGCACAGAGACAACAACAATGAAAACTCAGGTCGCAATTATTGGTGCAGGTCCGTCTGGCCTGCTGCTGGGCCAACTGCTGCACAAGGCCGGTATCGATACGGTCATCGTCGAACGCCAGACGCCCGAATACGTGCTTGGCCGCATCCGTGCCGGGGTGCTGGAGCAAGGCACGGTCGACCTGCTGCGTGAAGCCGGTGTGGCCGAGCGCATGGACCGTGAAGGCCTGGTACACGAGGGTGTAGAACTGCTGGTCGGCGGGCGCCGTCAACGCCTGGACCTCAAGGCCCTGACCGGTGGCAAGACGGTGATGGTATACGGCCAGACCGAGGTCACCCGTGACCTGATGCAGGCACGTGAAGCCAGCGGCGCGCCGATCATCTATTCGGCAAGCAATGTCCAGCCGCACGAACTCAAGGGCGAACGGCCCTACCTGACCTATGAAAAAGACGGCCAGGTGCACCGGGTGGACTGCGACTACATTGCCGGTTGTGACGGCTTCCACGGTGTCTCGCGGCAGAGCATCCCCGAAGGCATCCTCAAGCAGTACGAGCGGGTCTACCCGTTTGGCTGGCTGGGCATGCTGTCAGACACGCCACCGGTCAACCACGAACTGATCTACGCCCACCACGAACGCGGTTTCGTGCTGTGCAGCCAGCGTTCGCACACCCGTAGCCGCTACTACCTGCAGGTACCGCTGGAAGAGCAGGTGGAGGCGTGGTCCGACGAGCGCTTCTGGGAGGAGCTGAAGGCACGCTTGCCCGAAGACGTGGCTGCACGCCTGGTCACCGGCCCGGCGCTGGAGAAGAGCATCGCGCCGCTGCGCAGCCTGGTGGTCGAGCCGATGCAGTATGGTCATCTGTTCCTGGTCGGGGATGCCGCGCATATCGTCCCGCCGACCGGCGCCAAGGGCCTGAACCTGGCGGCATCGGACGTCAACTACCTGTACCGCATCCTGGTCAAGGTGTACCGCGAAGGGCGCACCGACCTGCTGCAGCAGTATTCGCCGCTGGCCCTGCGCCGGGTGTGGAAAGGCGAGCGTTTCAGCTGGTTCATGACCCAGCTGCTGCATGACTTCGGCAGCCACAAGGACGCCTGGGACCAGAAGATGCAGGAGGCCGACCGCGAGTACTTCCTGACCTCGCCGGCGGGGTTGGTGAACATTGCCGAGAACTATGTAGGGCTGCCGTTCGAAGAAGTGGCCTGAGGTCCTGTGCTGCCTGCCCTGGCCTCATCGCCGGCAGGCCAGCTCCCACCTCGACCGCATCGGCCTCGAGCCAGGCGCTATCCCTGTGGGAGCTGGCTTGCCGGCGATGAGGCCAGGACAGGCAGCACAGGACAGTTGCTCCCACAGGGACCGCGTATAGCTTGGAGTCGATGCGGTCCTGGTGGGAGCTGGCTTGCCGGCGATCACGGGCGAAGCCCGTGCCATGCAACCTTGCCTAGCGGGCCAGTAACGCCTCCATCTCCTGATACCCCCGCTGCCGCGCATGCTCCAGCGCGGTCACCCCATCCTTGTCGGCAATCTGCCGATCCGCCCCGGCCGCCAGTAGCCGGCGCACGATCTCCACATGCCGCGGCCCGCCGTCACCGAGGATCACCGCCTCCAGCAGCGCAGTCCAGTGCAGGCGGTTGAGATGGTTCACGTCCACCCCGGCATCGATCAGCAACTGCACGGTCTCGACATGCCCGCGTTCGGCGGCGGGTATCAGCGCAGTGCCTCCGTACCGGTTGGTGCTCTTGAGGTCGGCACCGTGGCTCAAGGTCAGCCGCAGGATGTCGTTCAGGCCTCGCGCCCCGGCATACAGGTACGGGCTGTCGTCGATGTTGTCCTTGGCATTCACATCGGCACCGGCCTCGATCAGCGCTTTCGCGGCCGCAACCTGGTTGCCGTGGGTAGCCACCAGCAGGGCAGTGCGCCCTTGCTCGTCTCGGCTCTCCAGCTTCGCACCTTGTGCCAGCAGTTGTTGCAGGGTGCGCACATCATCGTGACGGGCAGCGTTGTGCAGGCGGTTGTCCATGGCAGTGCTCTCGGCGTGGGCGGCAAGGCTGGTGCACAGGGCGAACAGCATCGCAGCAAGTAGTGAACGCATGGGGCAGGCTCCTCGATGACCTGCCCGCATCCTAGAAAAAACATGCCAGGGCTTGAAGTTAAGTTTGCGCATGACAGACAGTGCCTTGCTGAATAGGTAATGGCAGGAAGCATAACGATGACATTCTCCACCCCCCTGATGGGCGCCTTGTGCCTGGTAGCTGCCAGTGGCTGGGCCTGTGCCGACCAGGTGCTGCCCGCACCACCGGAACTGGCCTCCGGCTACCGTACTGGCCTGCAGCCGGTGCATGCCAGCCGGCACATGTCCGCCGCCGCCAACCCGCTGGCCAGCGAGGCGGGGCGGGCGATGCTGCGCGCCGGTGGCAGCGCCATCGACGCGGCCATCGCCATGCAGATGGTGCTGACCCTGGTCGAACCGCAATCCAGCGGCATTGGCGGCGGGGCGTTCATCCTCTACTGGGATGGGCAGCGCGTACAGGCGTTCGATGGCCGCGAGGCAGCCCCGGCGGCGGTGACGGAAAACCTGTTCCTGCAGGCCGATGGTTCACCGATGCCATTCAGGGCGGCGCAGATCGGCGGGCGTTCGGTGGGCGTACCGGGAGTTCTGCGTGCCCTGAAGCTGGCCCATGAGCAGCACGGCAAGCTGCCCTGGAGCGACCTGTTCGCCCCGGCCATTGCGCTGGCACGTAACGGTTTCGCGGTTTCCGAGCGCCTTCACACGCTGGTGGCGGGCGACCCGTTCATTGCCCGTTCACCCGCCATGGCCCGCTACTTCCTGGATGAACAGGGCAAGCCACTGGCGGTGGGGGCTACCTTGCGCAACCCCGAGCTTGCGCAAACCTTCGAGCAGATTGCCGCGCACGGCCCCGAAGTGTTCTACAGCGGCGAGATCGCCGAAGCCATCGTCGCCAAGGTGCGCAGCCATGCCAATGCCGGCTACCTGTCGTTGCAGGATATGCAGCAATACCGGGCCAAGATGCGCGAGCCGCTGTGCGGCCCCTACAAGGCCTGGCGCATCTGTGGCATGCCGCCGCCGTCGTCGGGCGGGGTGACGGTGCTGCAGACCCTGGGCATCTTGGAGGCACTGCAACGGGCTTCGCCACAGCGCGACCTTGCCGCCATGCGGCCGCTGCGCACTTCGTCGGTTGCCGGGCTGGAAGCCCCGCCGCTGGCCGTGCACCTGGTTGCCGAGGCCGAGCGCCTGGCCTATGCCGACCGCGCCCAGTACCTGGCCGACAGCGATTACGTGCCGGTGCCGCTCAAGGCCCTGACCGACTCCGCGTACCTGGCCAGCCGCGCTGCGCAGGTCGGCGAGTACAGCATGAAACGCGCCCGCCCGGGCCAGCCGCAGGGGGCCGACCTGGCCCTGGCGCCTGACCGCTCGCCGCTGCGCATATCCACCTCGCACCTCAGTGCGGTGGATGACCGCGGCCAGGCCCTGGCCATGACCACTTCGGTGGAAGCAGCGTTCGGCTCGCACCTGATGGTCAAGGGCTTTTTGCTCAACAACCACCTGACCGACTTCTCGTTCATCCCCCGGGAACAAGGCAAGCCTGTGGCCAACCGGGTGCAACCGGGCAAACGGCCACTGTCGGCCATGGCGCCGACCCTGGTGTTCTCGCAAGCTTCCGGCGAGCTGGTGGCCAGCCTGGGCTCGCCCGGCGGCTCGCAGATCATCGGCTACGTGAACAAGGCGCTGATCGGCCTGCTGGATTGGCAGCTCGACCCGCAGCAGGCCGCCGGCCTGCCCAACTTCGGCAGCCGCAATGCCGGCACCGAGGTAGAGGCGGGGTTGGCCAGCCCGGCACTGATCCGCCAGTTGGCAGCCTGGGGGCATGAGGTGACGCCGATGACCATGACCAGTGGCATGCAGATTATCCTGCGCAGTGGCGAGGGTTGGTCGGGTGGTGCCGACCCTCGGCGCGAAGGCGTGGCAGTCGGCGACTAGCAGTGCGCGTTGCGGTGCAGCAGGTGGCGTGATAGAAGTCAGTCTTGTCATTCAGAAGTTGAATATCAAGATGTCCATCAGCGTGAAATCGAATAGGGCCCTGTTCGACCTCGACCTGTTGCGTGCCATTGTCGTGGTGGCCGATTGCGGCAGCTTCACCACGGCTGCTGCGCGCCTGCACTCCACCCAATCGACTATCAGCCAGAAGGTGCGCCGCCTGGAGGATATGGTTGGCCACCGTCTGCTGGTGCGTGGCAATCGCGACGTGCTGCCGACCGACGCCGGGCAGACCCTGCTCGGCTATGCCCGGCACATGCTGGCCCTCAACGACCAGATGCTCGAAGCCTTGGCCGGGGCGATGGTTGGCATGACCGTGCGCCTTGGCGTGCCTGAGGACTTCGTGGGCGGGCGTACCACCAATGCGCTGTCGGCGTTCAGCCGGCTGCACCCGCAGGTGAAGCTGGAAGTGACCAGCGGCCTGTGCCGCGACCTCAGCCAGGCCTACGACAACGGTGAGCTCGACCTGGTGTTGCTCAAGCAGCGGCGCAACAGCCGCGAAGGCGTGGCCTGCTGGCCCGAGCGCCTGCAGTGGATCGACAGCGCGCGCACGCCCGCCTTCGAACTGGACCCGATCCCGCTGGTGACCTTCCCGCCCCGCGGCCTGTACCGCGACGACATGATCACCGCCATCGAAGGCATGGGCCGGCGTTGGCGCATCAGCTTCACCAGCTCCAGCCTCAGCGGCATCCAGGCAGCGGTCGCCGATGGCATGGGTATCAGCCTGCTGCCGCCACGGGCGGCCACTGGCGAGCACCGGGTGCTGGGGGCAGGGCAAGGGTTGCCGGAGGTCGACAGCTATGAAATCGTCATCGTCCACCGGCCGACGGCGGATGTGATGGTCAAGGCGTTGGCCGAGGTGATGACGCAATTGCTTGCGGGTGGCGGGATCTGACAGGGTTGGGGCCGCTTTGCGGCCCATCGCCGGCAAGCCAGCTCCCACAGGGTTTGCGTATGGCATTGAGGCCAATGCGGTCACGGTGGGAGCAACTGTCTTGTGTTGCCTGTCCTGGCCTCATCGCCGGCAAGCCAGCTCCCACAGGGTTTGCGTATGGCTTGAGGCCAATGCGGTCGAGGTGGGAGCTGGCTTGCCTGCGATGGGCTGCGCAGCAGCCCCAAAAAATTGCAGCATCAACGCTAGCTTCTGGGCGACAAATGAATCCCGGCAATCATGCAGCGCACCGAGCCCCCTGCCATCTCGATGGTCGGTACGTCCAGTGGCACCAGCCGCGCCGAGCGTTCGATGCGCTGGCGCTGTTCGCCGGTCAGGCTGTCGAAGGCCTTGCGTGACAGCGCCAGGATGCGCCCGTCACGCCCGGACAGTTCGATGGCATTGCCGGCGAACTGGCTGATCTGCCGGTTGCTCAGGTCGATCACATCGCGGCCCGACTCAAGCAGGCGCATGCGCACTTCCTCGGCCCGCACCTTGTTGGTGAAGGTGCCAAAACCCACCAGCGCAAACTCCGTCGCCACGCACATCAGCACATTGGTGTGGTAGATCGGCGTGCCTTGTTCATCGGCGGTGTCGAACACCATCGGCTCGAAGTTGAAGTGCGTACTGAAGCGCTCCAGGGCAATCGGGTCGGCGCGGTTGGAGCGCGCGGTGTAGGCCACCCGCGACAGGTGGTCGAAGACCATGGCGCCGGTCCCTTCAAGGAACAGTTCGTCCTGCTCCAGCCCCGAATAGTCGATCACATCCTGCACCCGGTACTCGTGCTTGAGCATCTCGATCACATCGGCGCGCCGTTCGCGGCGGCGGTTGCGCGAGTACATCGAGTAGATCGCGATGTGCCCCCCGGGGTGGGTGGAAAACCAGTTGTTGGGGAATACCGAGTCGGGGGTGTTGTGCTCGCCGAAGTCGTCGAACAGATGCACCCGCACGCCCTCGGCCTCGAGCCTCCCGGCAGCCTGGGTGACCTCATCGCGTGCCACCTCGGCCAGGGCCTGGGCGGCGATGTCGGGGTTGCTGCGCTGGAACGAGTTGTCGGCTGCGGTTTCCGGGTTGGGGGTGAAGGCATGCGGCCTGACCATGACCACTGCTGCAGGTGCCTGAATGGAACGCGTTGGAAATGCCATGTGAAATACCAGGTTGGGAGCAGGGTTAGGCAACGCGTCGGATGCGGCTTTTGGCAGCGCGACCGCGGGTATGGCTGAACAGGTCCTTGGGGTCATCCTCCACCCAAGGCACCAGGTCGATCTTGCTGCCCATGCCGCGTTTTTCGGTCTGCTGTAGTACGTACCGTAGTACGGTGTAGTCCTCCAGGGCGAAGCCCACCGAGTCGAACACGGTGACCTGGGCGTCACTCTGGCGGCCCTCGGTCTCGCCGCGCAGCACACGCCACAGGTCGACCACCGGGAAGTCCGCCGGCAACTGCTGGATATCACCTTCGATGCGGGTTTGCGGCTCGTATTCGACGAACACCCGGGCGCTGCGCAGCACATCGGCATGCAGTTCGGTCTTGCCCGGGCAGTCGCCACCCACGGCATTCAGGTGCATGCCAGGCTCGAGCATGTCGGGGGTGATGATGGTGGCGTAGGCCTTGTCGGCGGTCACCGTGGTGATGATGTCCACGCCTTTCACCGCTTCTGCCACCGAGCCGGCGCGGCGGATGGTCAGGCCGCTGTATTCCTTGAGGTTGGCGATCAGCTTGGCGGTGGCCTGCGGGTCGGTGTCGTAGGCGACGATTTCTTCGATGCCCAGGTGCTTGTGGAAGGCCAGTGCCTGGAATTCGCTTTGCGCACCGTTGCCGATCAGCGCCATCTTGCGCGAGTTCGGCCGGGCCAGCGCCTGCGCTGCCATCAGCGAGGTGGCCGCAGTGCGCAGGGCGGTGGCGATGGTCAGTTCGGACAGCAGCACCGGGTAGCCGGTATCGACATCGGCCAGCACGCCGAAGGCCATCACCGTATGCAGGTCGCGGGCGGTGTTGGCCGGGTGGCCATTGACGTATTTGAAGGCATAACGGCTGTTGTCGGCGACCGGCATCAGTTCGATCACGCCGACTTCCGAATGGCTGGCAACACGCGCGGATTTATCAAACTCCTGCCAGCGTTTGTAATCTTCGCGAATGGCTGCGGCCAGTTCGCCAATGAACGGCGCTACGCCAATGTCATGTACCAAGTCCGACATGGTTGGAACATCAATGAAATACGTCATGCTCTTGCACCTTATTATTGCGCTTTCACTCCAGTGGCCTGCGGGGTGAACGCTTGAGATTGTTGAAGTGGCGTGAACATTTTGATGAAAGGTTGCGTCAAGATGAAGAGAGCAGGTTGCCAGTTTCATCAACTTTCTAGACAATCTGCCACCCCAAAATAGCAATCTGATTATTTGGCAGGCATCCATGGATACTATCGATCGGGAACTGATTGCGCTGTTGCGGGACAACGCGCGCACCCCCGTGCTGACCCTGGCGAAGAAGCTCAAGGTAGCCAGGGCAACCGTGCAAAACCGCATCACCCGGCTCGAAGAGCAGGGCGTGATCATTGGCTACACGGTACGCCTGCGCTCCGATGCGCTGGAGCAGGGTGTGCGGGCCATCACCAGCATCGGCATCAGCGGCCACCACGCCGCAGAGGTCAAGCACGCGCTGCGTGGGCATCCCAACGTGGTGGCCATCCATACCACCAATGGCCGCTGGGACCTGATGGCAGAGCTGCGTGCCGACACCCTCGAGGCCTTCGACCGGGCGTTGAACACCATCCGCTCGATACCGCACATCGAAAACACCGAGACCAGCATCCTGCTCTCGACCTACAAGATGTGACCGCTGGGTCAGGCCTTGTGGCAGGTGCATTGTGCAAACTGTCACCCAGGCTTTTCACACTGCACAAAATCCCTTTGGCTGTGTGCATTCTGTAGCGTTCCGCTTGACCCGGGCCGCTGGCAGAATGAAACGGCTTTCGCGGGACTGTATCGGGCGCGCCACTCTGGTGCGTTTCAATAGAATAAGTAAGCCCGCTGCGAAGTTGCATCGGGAACTGTTCTTCATCTGTGTCAATACCCACGCTTCGACAGTCTTGAATGACTAAAAGCCTGCGCTTGAGTACCAACTAACTGGTGCGGCGCGGGGCGCTGAGGTTTTACAAAAAAAGAATAAGAGGTCAACTATGCAGCAAACGTGCAACGCGCAAAGCGCAGTTCCGGAAGATGGCCGCGTGCTCAAGCGCCGGCTGGAAAACCGGCATATCCAGCTTATTTCGATCAGTGGCGCAATTGGCACCGGCCTGTTCATGGGCTCGGGCAAGATCATTGCGCTGTCCGGCACGTCGATCATCCTGGTGTACGCCATCATCGGCTTTTTCGTGTTCTGCGTCATGCGGGCCATGGGCGAGATGCTGCTGGCCAACCTGCAGATGGAATCGTTCGCCGACCTGGTGCACAACTACCTGGGGCCAAGGGCCGGTTACATCCTCAGTTGGTCGTACTGGCTGAGTTGGGTGGTCGCGGCGGTGGGCGATGTGGTGGTAGTGGCGGGGTTCGTGCAGTACTGGTACCCGGATGTACCCACCTGGCTACCGGCATTCGCCACCATGTTCCTGCTGCTGGGGCTGAACATGCTGGCGGTGAAAGCGTTTGGCGAGGTGGAGTTCTGGTTCGGCCTGATCAAGATCGTGGCCATCGTGCTGCTGGTGGTAACCGGCCTGGTGATGGTCGCCACCTCCTACACCTCGCCGGCCGGGGTGACCGCCTCGTTCAGCCACCTGGTGGCCCCGGGCGTGGTCATGCCGCATGGCATCCTCGGTTTCCTCGCCGGGTTCCAGATCGCCATATTCTCCTTTGTCGGTACCGAGCTGATCGGCACCGCAGCCGCGGAGGCCAAGGATCCGGAGCGGACCTTGCCCAAGGCCATCAACACCATCCCGGTGCGTATCCTGCTGTTCTACATCTGCTCGCTGGTGTGCATCATCAGTGTCATCTCCTGGGCCAATGTGCCGGCCAATCGCAGCCCGTTCGTCGAACTGTTCCTGCTGGGTGGGTTGCCCGCCGCCGCTGGCATCATCAACTTCGTGGTGCTGACCTCTGCGGCCTCGTCGGCCAACAGTGGCGTGTATTCTGGCTCGCGGATGCTCTACGGCCTGTCTCACCAGCAGCAGGCACCGCTGGCGTTCGGGCGGTTGTCGGGCTCGGGTACGCCGGTACGCGCGCTGGTGTTCTCGGGGGTGTGCATGGCGATCGCGCTGACGCTGCTGTTCGTGATCCCCGAGGTGATGACCGTGTTCACCCTGGTGTCGACCATTTCCGCGGTGATGATCATCGTTACCTGGTCGCTGATCCTGCTGTCCTACTTCGCCTACCGCCGACAGGATCCGCAGGCGCATGAGCAGTCGACGTTCAAGCTGCCTGGTGGCAAGGTCACCGCTGCGCTGTCGCAGCTATTCCTGATCTTCGTGCTGTGCCTGCTGGCGCTGGAGCCGGATACCCGCACCGCGCTGTACGTGATGCCGCTGTGGTACGCAGGCCTGTTGCTGGCCTATCGGCGCAGGGCCAGGGCCTGTGCTCGGCCGCAGGCAGCTACTGCCGCTTAGCACTTTGGGGCTGCTGTGCAGCCCATCGCCGGCAAGCCAGCTCCCACAGGTACTGCGCAGGCTCAAGGGCTGTGGTCCACCTGTGGGAGCGGCTTGCCGGCGATGGGCCGCAAAGCCGCCCCAGTTACTTGTTCAGCTGGCAGGCAAAGTATCGCGCAGCCAGTCCACCAGCCCCAGAATGGTCGGGGTAGTGGTGCGCCCGTGAGGCACCACCAGGTAATAGGCCTCACGCGGCCGCACCACCAGGTCGGTCAGGCGCACCAGCTCGCCGGACGCCAGCAGGTGGTCGAGCATGCGCCCCCAGCCCAGTGCCACACCATGCCCATGCAGTGCGCCCTGGATGGTGTCGGTATACAGCTGGCAGCGCAGGTTGTAGTGCAGCTTCGGCGGGTTGCCGCCCAGTGCGCGGAACCAGGTGGGCCAGGTCATCCAGCCTTCGGTGGTGGCATCGGCGTCCAGCAGGTCGGCCCGGTACAGCGCCTCCAGCGAGTCCGGCAGCGGGTTGCGCGCCAGCCAGGCCGGCGAGCACACCGGGAAGATCTCTTCATCGAACAGGTGCAGGGCATTGCCGTCTTCCCAGCGGCCATTGCCATAGCGCACCAGCAGGTCGACATCGTGGTTGCGCAGGTCGCCGGTGAACATCTGCGTGGCCAGGCGCAGGCGCACCTGGGGCAGGGCGCTGCGCAGGCTGCCCAGGCGCGGCATCACCCGCAACTGGGAGAAGGTGGCGGTGGAACTGAGCACCAGTTCCTGCTCGCTGTCGCCTTCGCTGAGGCGGTCGAAGACCGAGGCGATCTTCTGCATGGAATCGGAAACCACCGCGTACAGCGCCTGGCCCTCGCTGGTCAGGCGGATGCCGCGGTGCAGGCGCTGGAACAGTTGGCGGCCGAGGTTTTCTTCAAGCTGCCTGACCTGCTTGCTGACCGCGGCCTGGGTGACGCCCAGCTCCTGGGCGGCCAGGGTGAAACTGGTGTGACGGGCTACCGCTTCGAATTCGAGTAGCGCGGTCATCGACGGGATGATGCGCCGGTAGCCTTTGTGCGTGTTGCCATTTTCTTGTGTTTTCATGTGACGTCCTGGCCAGGCGCGGCGCGCTGGTCCGCGCCGCGCGGGCACAGTGGCAGAAAAAGCGCGATGGCGGTAGCCCGAAAGGGCCGTTGGAGCAACTGTCTTGTGTTGCCTGTTCTGGCCTCATCGCTGGCAAGCCAGCTCCCACCTCGATTGCATCGACCTCAGGCTTTGCACAGTACCTGTGGGAGCAACTGTTGCGCACCAAATCCTGGGGCCGCGTTGCGGCCCTTTCGCGACACAAGGCCGCTCCCACAGGTACAGCGACAACCTCGAGAGCAACGCTACCTGTGGGAGCTGGCTTGCCGGCGATGAGGCCGGTGCAGGTTTTCAACACCCTCTAGGGCTGGCGCTCGGCCACCGCCCGCAAGGTCCGCAACGTCACCACTGGCGCATCCACCACAAACCGGTTGGCCAGCCACCCCGGCACATCCCCGGCAGGGTCGGCCTGCAGTTGGTAGGTCACCTCGGTCCTGCGCTCACCCAGCGGTTTCATCCGCCACTCGCCGTTGAGCTGCTGCACACGGATCAGCCCATCTACCTTGGGGATCCTGTCTGGCTCGGCGCTCAGGTGGCGCAACAGCGTGCCGTCGTCCAGGCGTTCGGTGGTGACCTTCAGCACGATGTCCCGCGGCATTGTCGGCCACGGCAGGTTGGTGGTCAGGTACACCCAGGTGTTTTCGCCCTGCACATCCAGCAAGCGCATCTCGGCGCAGGCGTACAGCCACTTGCAGGCGACCCGCAGGTTCTCCTGCAGGTCGGTGAGCGTGCGAACGCTGGCTTTCATGGTGCTGACACCCCGGAATTGCTGGTAGGGCGAGTCGGGGGCGGCGCTCAGGTAAACGCGGATGCCTTCGCGGTCGTAGGCCAGGTTCCAGTCATCGGCGGCTGGGGCGGGGGTGCAGAGCAGCAGGGCGGCGAGCAGCAGGCAGCGGTTCATGGCTGGTACCGCGCGGGGGCAGGATTTTCAGTATGCGGCTAATGGGGCTGCTTTGCAGCCCTTTCGCGACACAAGGCCGCTGCCACAGGGTTCGGCGTACACCGTACTTTTGTGGGAGCGGCCTTGTGTCGCGAAAGGGGCGCAAAGCGCCCCCAATGCATCAACGCTTAGGGTTGAGCGTCAGGTGCACGTGACGGTTCACGTCCTTGTACAGCAGGTAGCTGAACTTGCCTGGGCCGCCGGCGTAGCAGGCTTGCGGGCAGAAGGCGCGCAACCACATGAAGTCGCCGGCTTCCACTTCGACCCAGTCCTGGTTCAGGCGGTACACCGCCTTGCCTTCCAGCACGTACAGGCCGTGTTCCATCACGTGGGTCTCGGCGAACGGGATCACGCCGCCCGGCTGGAAGGTGACGATGTTCACGTGCATGTCGTGGCGCATGTCGGCCATGTCGACGAAGCGGGTGGTGACCCAGCGGCCTTCGGTGCCCGGCATCTCGATGACGGTGGCGTTGTCACGGTGGGTGACGAACGACTCGGGAACGTCCAGGCCTTCGACCTTCTGGTAGTGCTTGCGCAGCCAGTGGAAGGTGACGTTGGACTTGCTGTTGTTGCGCAGGCTCCACTCGGCGCCCGGGGCCAGGAAGGCGTAGCCGCCCGGTACCAGGGTGTGGTGCTTGCCTTCGACGGTGATGTCCAGTTCGCCTTCGACGATGAACACCACGGCTTCGGCGTTCGGGTCCAGCTCAGGGCGTTCGCTGCCGCCTTCCGGGGCCACTTCGACGATGTACTGGGAGAAGGTTTCGGCAAAACCGGTCAGCGGGCGGGCGATGACCCACATGCGCATCTTGTCCCAGAACGGCAGGTGGCTGGTGACGATGTCACGCATCACGCCCTTGGGGATGACGGCATAGGCTTCGGTGAACATGGCACGGTCAGTCAGCAGCTCGGTCTGAGCCGGGTGCCCACCGTGGGGGGCGAAGTACGAATGGTTCGACATGGACGATCTCGACTTGTTGTTCTCTCCCCATGCCGTGAACCGCACCGGCCGGTGCGGCGCAGGGGATGTGGCGACAGAATAGGGTCGAGTGTGCGCCATCCACAAATTAAATGTTGGAATACCCGGTATTTGCCGGCTGAATGCGAACCTGCCGGCCAGCGTGCCCTTCCGGCAAGCGGTCGCCCTGGCCGAACAGCTTGTGGCGCAAGGTGCCTTCGGCATGACTCAGCGGGTAGCGGCCACGGCGTTGCAACTCCGGCACCAGCAGCTCGACCACATTTGCCAGGTCGTCCGGTTGCACTGCGTAGGTCAGGTTGAAGCCATCGATGCCGGTCTGGTCCAGCCAGCTTTCCAACTGGTCGGCCACCTCGCTGGCAGCACCCACCAGCACCGGGCCACGGCCGCCCAGGCCAACGAACTCGGCAGCCTCGCGCACGGTCCAGCGGCGGTTCGGGTCGGCGGCGGTGAAGGCGGCCAGGGCTGCGCGGCCGGCATCGTTCTCGACGTATTCGATGGGCGCATCGGGGTCGAGGCCGGCAAAGTCGATGCCGGTCCAGCCCGACAGCAGTGCCAGGGCGGCGTCCAGGTCGACATAACGGCGGTATTCGGCGAAGCGCGCCTCGGCCTCCTCCCGGGTAGGGGCGACGATCAACAGCGCCTGGGCGTAGATCAGCACCTCGTCCCGGCCGCGCCCGGCCACCTCGCTGGCCTGGCGGATGCCGTCGGCGTAGCGGCGCAGTACCGTGGGCGTCGGCCCGCTGATGAACACGCATTCGGCGTGCCGCGCCGCGAACTGCTGGCCGCGTGCCGAAGCACCGGCCTGGAACAGCACCGGCGTGCGTTGCGGCGAAGGTTGGCACAGGTGCATGCCCGGCACCTGGAAGTGCTCGCCCACATGGTTGATGGGGTGCACCCGGGTGGGTTCGATATAGCGCCCGCTGTCACGCTCCAGCAGCACCGCGTCGTCGTCCCAGCTTTTCTCCCAGAGCTTGTACAGCACCTGCAGGTATTCCTCGGCCAGGTCATAGCGCTGGTCGTGGCCCAGCTGGCGCGCCAGGCCCAGGTTGCGTGCGGCGCTGTCGAGGTAGCCGGTGACGATGTTCCAGCCGACCCGGCCATTGCTCAGGTGGTCGAGCGTCGACATGCGCCGGGCGAACGGGTAGGGGTGTTCGTAGGTGAGCGAGAAGGTGACGCCGAAGCCCAGGTGCTCGGTAACCCCGGCCATGGCCGGCACCAGCAGCAGCGGGTCGTTGACCGGCACCTGCACGCCACCGCGCAGGGCGGCTTCGGGGCCGCCCTGGTAGACGTCGTAGATGCCCAGCACATCGGCGATGAACAGGGCATCGAACAGGCCGCGTTCGAGCAGGCGGGCCAGGTCGGTCCAGTAGCCCAGGCGGTTGAAGGCCACGCTGGTGTTGCGCGGGTGGCGCCACAGGCCGGGGGACTGGTGGCTGGCGGCATTCATGCTGAAGGCGTTGAAGCGAATCGGGCGGGGCATGGTGGGCGCGCTCCGCTCAAGGCAATACGGAAGCCGGGTAGACCGCGTCGGCCACCTGCAGCTTGCGTGGAATCAGGCCCAGGCCCTGGAAGGTATCGGCCAGCTTCTGTTGCTCGGCAACGATCTGCGGGGTAATGGCCACGGCGTTGTAGTTGCGCCGCTCGCTGGCCACTTGCAGCACGTTGGCGTTGATCCCCAGTTGCGGGGCCAGCAGCGCGGCAACTTCCGCAGGCTTGGCATTGGCCCACTGGCTGACCTTGCCCAGTTCGGCGAAGAAGGTCTTCAGCAAGGCGCGATGCTGGTCGGCGAAGCTGGCGGTGGACAGGTAGAAGGTGCGGTTGTTGGACAGACCGCTGCCGTCGCGCAGGTTCTTCAGGCCCGGCTGGCTTTCTGCCGCGGCGAGGAACGGGTCCCACAGGGTCACGGCCTGGACGCTGCCCGATTGCAGGGCAGCCACGGCATCGGCGGCGTTGTTGACGTAGGCCGGGGTGATGTCCTGGTAGCTGAGGCCGGCCTGTTCCAGGGCAACGGCCAGCAGGTATTGGGCGTTCCAGCCGCGGCCGGTGGCCACGCGCTTGCCCTTGAGGTCTTGCACGCTGGCCAGGTGGTCCTGCTCGCGCACCACCAGGCCGATGCCGCGTGGGTAGGGTTGCTCGGCGGCCAGGTACACCACCGGCTTGCCTGCGGCCTGGGCGAACACCGAGGGTGCGTCGGCGGCATGGCCGAGGTCGATGGCGCCGGTGCTCAAGGCTTCGAGCAACTGCGGGCCGGCGGCGAACTCGTGCCAGCTGACTTTCACGCCTTGCGGTGCCAGGGCCTTTTCCAAGGCGCCGCTGCCCTTGAGGATGTTGATGCTGTTGAACTTCTGGTAACCGATGCGCAGGGTCCTGGCCTCATCGGCCAGGGCTTGGGACCAGGGCAACAGGGTACTGGCGACACTGGCCAGCAAGCCGCCGATCAACAGGCGGCGCAGGGGGGAGAAGGCACGGGCGGGCATGGGCATTGCTCCTTGAATTGGAAGGGAAACGATGTGCCCAGACTAAGGAGGTGGCGTTTGGCTTTCAATTTTAATATTCCTGTCTGTTAGATTGTTTTGTTATTTTTATATCCTTTTGTTTTGTAATGGTTGGTCCATTTCGACATTTTTTTCACATTCGCTTGCTAGGCTCCCCGGCATTCCCGAGGAGCCCCACATGTCGTACATCCTGCGCAAGCGCAGCACCCGCATCGCCTTGGCCGCCACCGCCGGCCTGCTCACGGCCACCCTGGGCTTCTTTGCCTGGCAGAGTTTCTACCCGGTCCAGGCCGCCTCCGGCTGGGGCGTCGAGGTGCTGCACCGCGACGTGACCAAGGCCGCGTCGCTGTTGCCGCAAGCCGATGGCAGCCTGCTGGTCAGCCGCGAACTGGACGATGGCCGTGGCAGCATCCTCAGGATCACCGCCCAGGGTGATCGGGTGGTGGTCATCGACAACCTGTCCAAGCCCGACGGCATGGTCGCGGCGCAGGGAGGCTGGGTGTTCAGCCAGGAAGGCGGGTTTGCCCCGGTGAGCCTGGCCCGCGATGGCCAGGTCACGCGGCTGTTCGATGGCGAGAGCGTGCAGGGCCTGTGGAACGACGGCGAGCACCTGTACGCCATCGAGGACCGCAAGGGCAATGGCCGTTTGATGCGCTATGACTGGCGCAGCGGCCAGCTCGATGTGCTGCGCTCCGGCCTGACCGAAACCGAAGGCCTGACCCGCTGCAGTGACGGGCGTTTGCTGTATACCGAAAAGGCCAACGGCAAGGTCCGCGCCCTGTCCGACGATGGCCGGGACCCGGTGGTGGTCGATGGCCTGCGCAACCCGACGTTCCTGTTCTGCGACCAGCGCGGCCTGTGGATCAGCGAAGACAACACTCACCGGGCCCGGCTGCTGCGCATCGGCGCCGACGGCACGCGGCAGACCGTGCTGTCGTTCCTCAAGGCGCCGCAGTCGATCGTTGCCGATGGCAAGGGCGGCTACCTGCTGGCCGAAGGCGGGCGCAACCGCGTCCTGCACCTGACCCCGCCGCTGGAGCGCAATACCGCCCAGCGCGACTGACCCCGCGTCTGGCTGGGCAGACGCCGTTTGCGGGTGGGCAGCCGCCGCGGGTGATGGCTACCCGACCAACAGCGCGCTTCCCTGCATGGCCGCGCTCGCGGATAATCCCTCCATTCCAATAAACAGCCTGTGAGTGGGTATGAGTGATTCCGTAGTCAGCCTCGGCCAGCCTGAAACCGAAGGGGGGCGCAAGACGCGCAAGAACAACCCCGAGAAAACGCGCGAGGACATCCTCCAGGCCGCCATCAACGAGTTCGTCCAGCAAGGGCTGGCCGGTGCCCGCGTCGACGCCATCGCCGAGCGCACCGCCACTTCCAAGCGCATGATCTACTACTACTTCGGCAGCAAGGAGCAGCTGTACTGCGAGTGCCTGATCAAGCTGTACGGCGACATCCGCAAGACCGAGCAAAGTCTGGACCTGGAGTCGCTGCCGGCCGAGCAGGCGATTCGCCGGCTGGTGGAGTTCACCTTCGATCACCACGACCGCAACGTCGATTTCGTGCGGATCATCTGCACCGAAAACATCCACTACGGCGAGTACGTCAAGCAGTCGCCGGCGATTCGCGAAATGAGCAGCCTGGTGCTCGAGGCCCTGGGCAGTACCTTGCGACGTGGGGTGCAGGAAGGTGTGTTCCGCGCCGGCATCGAGGTCATCGACCTGCACATGCTGATGAGCTCGTTCTGCTTCTACCGGGTTTCGAACCGCCATACCTTTGGCGAGATCTTCCAGATCGACCTGTCCGATGAGCAGGTCAAGCTGCGTCACAAGGCCATGATCTGTGATGCGGTGTTGCGGTACATCCAGATCGAGCGCCGCCCCTGAAGGTTTTCCAGTGCCTGGGCTGGCCCCTTCGCGGGCATGCCCGCTCCCACAGGTACTGCATCTGCCTTGAATGCTGTGGTGATCCTGTGGGAGCGGGCGCGCCCGCGAAAAGGCCCGTCCAGGCCATACATATCTGACATTTTTCCCGTGCTCACTCGCCCAACCGCTGCTCACGCGACGGCGGGTAGCCAAAGTAAGCCGCGTAGCATTTGCTGAAGTGCGACACCGAAACAAACCCGCAAGCCACTGCCACTTCCATCACCGACAGGTCGGAATATTGCAACAGGCGGCGGCTCTTGGTGATGCGCAGCTCCATGTAGTAACGCCGCGGCGAAGTGCCCAGCTGGGCCTGGAACAGGCGGTCGATCTGCCGGCGCGAGCGCCCGCTGTAGGCGGCCAGCTGGTCGAGGCTGAGGGTTTCCTCGAGGTTGTTCTCCATCAGTTCGACGATGGTGCGCAGGTGCAGGCTCATGGATTTCTTCGCGCCTGGGCCGACCTGGCGGTAGCGGGCACCGGAGAACGACAGGATTTCCTCGACGCCTTCGGCCAGGCCGTCGCCATACAGCCGGCGCACCAGGCCGAGCATCAGCTCCATGGCGCCATTGGGGCTGGCAGCGCTGAGGCGGTCGCGGTCGAGGGTGAAGCTGGCCGGGGTGATCCGCGTCTGCGGGCTGCGCTCGGACAGGCTGGCGCGCTGTTCGGGGTGGATACTGCAGCCATAGTCGTCCAGCACCCCGGCGCGGCCAAGGAACCACGCGCCGTTCCACAACCCGCCCAGGGCCATGCCGTGGGCCGCGCAATCACCCAGCAGGCGGTCGAGCTCGGGGTACTTCAATGGCGTGCGCAGGCCGCCGCAGATCACCAGCAGGTCCAGCTCCTTCAGCGCCTCGGCGGACAACTCGGTGGCCACCAGCTCCAGCCCCAGGTCGCTGAGCACGCGGTCGCCTTCCAGCGACAGCGGGGTGAACTGGAAGCTGTCGGCGCGCAGCAGGTTGGCCGTGACCAGCACGTCCATGGCCACGGTGAAGCTGGCCATCGAGAAGTGTTCGAGCAATACGAAATCGACCCGATAGGGGGCCTGGGCATTGGCGCTGGTGGACTTCAGCCGCAGCATGTTGCTGGTACTGGTCTTCTTGCTGAACTGGCGTGGCGTGGGCACTCTGGACTCCGCTTCCTGGCTGGCCTCGAGAGTGTGGCGGGTGGCCGGGGGAAAGACAATCTCCCGGGTGGCCGTGTCGTGTTCCAGGTCGTGTTCAGGCAACCTGTCTGGCTTGGCCGGTTGCCGCTATGCTGATGCTCCCGTGACTGAGGATACCCTTGATGAAGTACGCCGCTGCTCTGTTGCTTTGCCTGATGCCATTGCTGGCCAATGCCCTGGAACCGGGCGACAAGCTCGCCCCGTGGACGCTGCTCGACCAGCACGACCAGGCTTACAGCCTCGGCGCCGGTACGCACATCCTGCTGGTGGCGCGCGACATGGACGGTGCCAAGCTGGTGAAGGCGGCGCTGGCCGAACAGCCCAAGGGTTACCTGGAAGCGCGCGATGCGGTGTTCGTTGCCGATATCCAGCGCATGCCGGCACTGATCAGCAAGCTGTTCGCCATCCCCGCCATGCGCGATTACAACTACCGGGTGCTGCTCGACCGTGACGGGCGGGTGGCCAGCCGTTATCCCGGGCAGGATGGCCAGGTGCAGTGGTTGCAGTTGGAGCAGGGTACGCTGGTGAGCCAGCGGGCCTTTGCCGATGCGCCGGCGTTGAAGGCGGCGCTGGAGACTGCACCACGGCATTGAGAGCTGTCACTGCACCCTGTAGGAGCGGCCTTGTGTCGCGATGGGCTGCAAAGCAGCCCCCTGCGGTCTTTCGTAGGGCAAAAATCCTGGGGCTGCTGCGCAGCCCATCGCGACACAAGGCCGCTCCTACAACGGGCCGCGGTGCCATGCCGCCAGCCAAATCAATCTGAACCCTCGGCAGCCTCTGCAACCCAACCCATTACATGCCAAATGGGAGAGCGCTATGGAAATCGGAACGATCTGGATCATCGTCGCGGCCTTTGTGATCCTGCTGGAAATCTGGGCCATCTGGCACATCATCGGCAGTGACCGGCGCGCCGAACGCAAGATGCTGTGGATCGTGTTCGTGGTCTACGCGCCATTCCCCGGTTTGCTGTTCTGGGCCTGGCGCGGGCCTCGGGCGGTGAAGGGCAGGGCGGTACTGCAGGAAAAATGACGGTGCGCGGCATCAGGCGCGGGGGCGCCTGATGCCATCGCTGTTCATTTGGGCAGGATGTCGAAGCGAATGGCTGCGCCCAGCCCGTCCACCATCAGGCAACCGTAGAACTTCACGGTCGACAGCACACGCAGTTGCTTGAGCGCTTCATGGATGTAGTCGTGAAGCAGCTTTTCGGCTTCGCGCTTGCGCTCTGCAAGTGTGGCGCCTTTGAGTGTGACCATCCCGAGCAGGGTGGTCTCAATGTGCTCGACGGTGTCCAGGCCAATTTTCTCGCGCAGGTGCAGACGGGCCTGCGCCGCATCGGTTTCATCTCGGGCAGGGTTGTTTGGCTTGATGGTGTAGGCCAGTTGAAAATTGTATTTGCTCATCGCTTTATCCTTGTTACGTACAGGCCTCCATGCCGGGCCTCGCAATCTAGCGCCTGATGGCCACTTCGCATATGAACGCGTGGTTCACGGAAGCTCGTGCGCTGTGCGAAACGTCCTACAGTCGACGCCTGTTTCGCGGGCAAGCCCGCCCCTGAAAACCGCGCTTGACCTCGAGTTAACTCAAGGTTCGATACTCCGTCCCTCTTCCAACTGATCGAGGGTTTACCGTGAGCCATTCAACCGCGTTTCAGCTGAGCAATCCCGAAGGCCTGTACGACCCCAGCGGCAATGCCTATTCCCATGTCGCCGAGGTGCATGCTGACAGCCGCCTGCTGTTCATCGCCGGCCAGGGCGGGGAGGGCCGCAACGGGCAGCTGTCGCCGCTGTTCGCCGAGCAGGCGCGCCAGGCACTGGCCAACCTGGAGGTTGCCCTGGCGTCGAAAGGCGCCAGCCTGGCCCAGGTGTTCAAGCTGACCCTGCTGATCGTCGAGCATTCCGAAACGCGCCTGCGTGAGTGGGTAGCCGAGGCTGACAGGGCCTGGGGCCCTTGCATGAAGCCGACCTGCACGCTGATACCGGTACCCCGGCTGGCGCTGGACGGCATGCTGGTGGAGATCGAGGCGGTGGCAGCGGTATAGGTCCGGGCGATTCGGTGGTGGCGTCAGATAAACACTATGTTGTATATCGGTGCTGGCCCTACCAGCATGGCCGCCATGACAACAATTGATCTCAGAGGTGACCACACCATGAGCAGCGGCACCACCACGCTCACCGACCGCAAGGCCCGGGCCTGGGTCTGGCCTGCGCTTTTCAGCCTGGTGGCCTTCGCTGCCAACTCGGTGTTCTGCCGGCTGGCACTGAAGGACGGGGCCATCGACCCGGCATCCTTCACCGTGGTGCGCCTGGCCAGTGGTGCATTGTTTCTGCTGCTGTTGATCCGCCTGCGCAAGCCCGCGCTTGCCATGGGGGGCAGCTGGCGCGGCGGCCTGGCACTGTTCCTCTACGCATTCCTGTTTTCTGCGGCGTACCTGCAGCTGGGCGCAGGCGCGGGGGCGTTGCTGCTGTTCGGCGCGGTGCAGATCACCATGTTCGGCTTTGCCTGGCACAAAGGCGAACCTATCACCGCGCGGATGCTGCTGGGCATGCTGATCGCCTTCGCCGGCCTGCTGGTGCTGCTGTTGCCCGGTACCGCGGCGCCACCCTTTGCCAGTGCCTTGCTGATGGCCCTGTCCGGCGTGGCCTGGGGCGTGTACACGCTGCTGGGCAAAGGCTCACCCAGGCCGCTGGCCGACACTGCCGGCAATTTCGCCCGGAGCCTGCCGTGCCTGGTGCTGCTGGTGCCGATGCTGTTGCTGGGCGCCGGCTTGCACCTGAGCCCGCTCGGCTTGCTGTATGCGCTGGGCTCCGGTGTGCTGGCCTCGGGTGCGGGCTATGCCGTGTGGTACGGCGTGGTCAGGCAAGTCAGCGCGCAGCAGGCGGCGACCATGCAACTCAGCGTCCCGGTGATTGCGGCGTTGGGCGGGGTTGGCCTGATCGGCGAGCCATTGTCGTTGCGCTTGCTGGTGGCGTGCGTGGTGGTGCTGGGCGGTATCGCCCTGGCGCTGGCGCCACGGCGTTAAAAGAAACTGCGTTGCGCCTTGAGCGTGACCATGCTGTTGCAATAGGTGTTGATGCCCGAGTACGCATCACACCCGCCTCCACTGAGGTTGGAGTTGCTGTAGATCAGGTTCAGGTCGATGCCGAGCCAGGGCCGGGACAGCTCCAGCGACCAATCGGAAAAGGCATTCACTTGGCTGCCATCACCAATGGTGAATGGCGTACCCAGACGGTGATGGGCGAGCTTGACGCTCAGGTCGACGTCAAACAGTGGCAATTGGCCGAAGTCTGCGAATAGCGTGCCGGTGCGGTTGTCGGGGTTGTTGCGCAGCGCTCCACCGAAACGGCTGCCCAGCACCGAAACGCCGCCGTACAGGGCATAGCTGTCGGGGCCTGAGATGTTTGGCTGACTATAATGGATCAACCCCACCTCGTAACCCAGGCTACTGTCGAACTGGTGCTTGTAGCCCAGGTAACTGTCCAGCCGCAGGGTGGAGTCGGGCGTCACGCCCATGCTCGGGGCGTACTGGCCAAGGTACCAGCCGCTGGGGTGGCTGAAGTCGAGGCCGCCGTGGAATGCACCGATGGCGCTGGGCGATATCAGCCCCTGGGCCATGCTGCGTGAGGGGGTGGTGCCGAGCGTGAAGTCGAAGCCGCCCAGTTCGCGTTTGATCTGTTGGGCCAGCAGCATGGGGCTGAACAGCAGTGCAGCACTCAGCAACAGAAGGGGCCTGGTCATGGTCTCCGTCCTGGAAGGCTTGCGGTTGAGCGGTAGAGCATACCTGTGCAGGTAACGGGAGGGAACCGCTGACTAGCCCACTCAGCCTTTGGTCGAACGGTCGGCGTCGGCAGCTTCGGTCACCACAGGCAGGTTGCCGGCACGCTGGATTACCCGCCGTTGCTGCTCGTAGTCGTCCAGCGACAGGCCACGGCGTTGCAAGGCTTCCAGTTGCAGCTGACGGGTTTCTTCGGCGGTGTAAGGGCGCAGTTCGGGATGGCTGGCACAGCCGCTGATGATGGCGATGGCAATAACGGCGAGGGTGGCGGACAGCAGGCGGGCCAAGGTGTTCATCAGGTAGCTCCAGGGGCCGGGGTGGTGGGCGGCGAGTCGATGGAGCTAGGTTATTCGGCCATGTCGTTCGGCAGAAATTGCCATTCTCGATAGTGACTATCGATGGTTCCTGGGAGGGTGCGATGGGGCAAGACGAGCAACCGCGTAAATGGGGCGTGCTGGAACCGATCGACCGGATCACCGAAGTCATCTTCGGCCTGTTGATGGCGATGACCTTCATCGGCTCGCTGAGCGTGGCCACCGCAGGGCGCGAAGACGCGCGGCTGATGCTGATTGCCGCGCTCGGCTGCAACCTGGCCTGGGGCCTGGCCGATGCCGTCATCTACCTGCTGCGTACCTGGACCGAACGCACCCGCAGCCGGACCTTGCTGGCCCGCCTGCAAGCCGGTGATATCACCCAGGGGCGCAGGCTGATTGCCGATACGCTGCCAGAGCGCATCGGCCTGGCGCTGGATGAAGACGGGCTGGAGATGCTTCGCGGGTGCATGCTGCGTGATGCTGGCCGCCCGCTGCCGGCACGCCTGGGGCTGGATGATTTCAAGGCTGCCCTGGCCACTTTCCTGCTGGTGGTACTGGCAACCTTCCCGATGGTCATTCCGTTCCTGCTGATCGAGACCACCGGTACGGCCATCCGTGTATCGAACCTGGTCGCCCTGGCCATGCTCTTCCTTGCGGGCTGGCTGCTGGCACGCTATTCCGGTGGCCGTACGCTGTTGACCGGCGTGGTCCTGGCGGTAGTCGGTGCGTCACTGATCCTGGCGATCATCGCCTTGGGCGGCTGAGCACCGCCCGCTCAATATTTCATGTCGCGGGCGCGCTCACGGCCTTGCTGCTTGGTGTGGCGTTTGTCCTGTCGGCAGCCGGCGTTGCTTTGCTGGTCGGCGTGGCGGCAGTCCTGTTTGGTCTGCCGCGCGTCCTGGCGGGTTTCCTGCCGCACATCGCGGGCCTCGCGGCGCCGTTCGGCACGGTCGGTGGCCGCCCAGGCCGAGGTGCAGAGCACGGCCAGCATGATCACGGCGATGAGGCGGGGCGTGTTCATCAGGGTGGGCTCCTTTTTTTTTGGATACGGTCTTGTGCATGCGCCGGCCTCTTCGCGGGCACGCCCGCTCCCACAGGTACTCCACAATGTTCGAACCTGTGGTGGCCCTGTGGGAGCGGGCGTGCCCGCGAAAGGGCCGGTACAGTCAATTACAGATCTCAGCCCAGCCCTGGTATAGATTCAAAAGCAGCAACCACCCTCACCTTTAGAGCGCGAAAAGTTTGCGCCCGCACATCTGGCCAAAAGCATCGCCATTGCTACCCTTAATCCACGCGGTCTGATCTCATGGAGAGAAGCGATGCGCATCCCACTGTCAGCGGTCCTGTCGGTAATCCTGTATCTGAGCGCCACGCCCGGCCTGGTGCTGGCAGAAGACGTACCTGCCCCCGACCCGGCACCACAAGCCGACACGGTCGCGGCCAAGGACCCGGTGTTCACCCAGGAGCAACTGGACCAGATGCTCGCGCCCATCGCGCTGTACCCCGATGCGCTGCTGGCCCAGGTATTGATGGCTTCCACTTATCCGGGGCAGGTGAGCGAAGCGGTGACCTGGTCCAAGGCCAACCCCAAGGCCACCGGCGACGATGCCGTCAAGAAGGTCGCGAACCAGCCCTGGGACCCAAGCGTACAAGCGCTTGTGGCCTTCCCGCAGGTGCTGGCAACCCTGGGGCAGGACCCGGTCTGGGTGCAGCGGCTGGGCGATGCCTTCCTCGCGCAGCCCGACGATGTCATGGGCGGCGTGCAGCGCCTGCGTCACCAGGCCCAGGCCGCCGGCAACCTGCAGAGCAACCAGTACCAGAACGTGACCGTGCAGACCGCCCCGGCACCGGCACCGGCCTCCAGCGGTAGCAGCACCCAGGTGGTTACGGCCAGCAGCCCGCCCACCACCATCATCATCGAGCCCTCCGACCCGCAAGTGGTTTACGTGCCCAGCTACAACCCGACCACCACCTACGGCACCTGGGCCTACCCGGCTTCGCCGCCGGCGTACTACCCGCCGCCGCCCATGTACTACCCCGGTTCCGCACTGGTGGCGGGCCTGGCCTTCGGTACCGGCGTGGCGATCGTTGCCTCGCTGTGGGGTGACTGTGACTGGGGCAACAACGACATCGACATCGACGTCAACCGCTACAACAACATCAACGCCAACAACCGCATTACCAACAACCAGAACAAATGGCAGCACAACGCCGCCAACCGCGACGGCGTGCCGTACCGCGACTCCCGCAGCCGCCAGCAGTACGGTCGCCAGCTGGACGGTGCCACCCAGCGTACTGCCTTCCGCGGCGATGACGCCCAGCGCGCCCAGGCGCGGGACAAGGCCAGGGCGTCGATGGACCGGGCCGGCATCGAACGGCCGGCCACCAGCAACCGCCAGGCACGCCAGCAGATGCGCGAGGCGCAAGCGGGCAATTCGGTCGGCAACCGCATGCAACCTCGTAGCGACAACCCGCGGACGACCGACCGCCGACAGGAAACCCGCAACACCCAGGCTCGGCAGCAGAACAACCAGGTGAATCAGCGCAGGCAGGGTGAAGGCCAGGGGCGGCAGCTGGCGCAAAACCGGCCGTCCAATACCGCCGGCCGGGCGCGTAACAATGCCTTCGACGGCGTGCGTTCACCTTCGCGCACCAGCGCGCAGGCCAGCCGTGGCCGCACCAGCCAGTCGTTCGCCCAGCGCCCGAGCGCATCGCGTGCCGCCGGGCACCAGATTTCCCGGCCCAGTGCGCCCGCACGCCGCGGGGGAGGTGGCCGTCGATGAACCGTCAATCGATAGCGGCACTGGTACTCGCAGCCGGTATGGCCTGGTCAACCCTGGCCGCAGCGCAGGAAGCCTTCCCGACACCGGAGAAGGCCGTGGAATCCTTTGTCGCGGCGCTGGGCGAGGGGAAACCTGATGAAGCCCGCCTGGCCCTGTTGCTGGGCGATGACTGGCGTACCTACATACCGCGCGGCGGTGTGCAACGCAGTGACGTGGACACGTTCCTGGCGCAGTATCGCGCGCAGCACAGCATCGACATGTCGGGGGCGAGCAAGGCCATCCTCGCGGTGGGCAGTGATCACTGGACGTTGCCCATACCGTTGACCAAAGGCGGCGAGGGTTGGCGTTTCGACCTCAAGGCCGGCAGCTCTGAAATCCGCGCCCGGCGTATTGGCCGCAACGAGCTGGGCGCCATGCAGTCGATGCTGGCCTACCACGATGCGCAGATGGACTATGCCAGCCAGGACCACAACGGCAACGGTGCGCTGGAATACGCGCAGAAGATATTCAGCGAGCCCGGCAAGCATGACGGGCTGTACTGGGACGACGACGGCGATGGCCAGGTCAGCCCGCTGGGCCCGCTGTTCGGCCAGGACATGGTCGGCGACGCCTGGTATGGCTACCACTTCCGCATCCTCGATGCACAGGGCCCATCCGCCCCCGGCGGCGCCTACAGCTACCTGATCGGCAACCAGATGAGCCGTGGCTTCGCCATGGTTGCCTGGCCGGCCAGGTACGATGACACCGGGGTGATGAGCTTCATGATCAGCCATGACGGCGAGGTGTTCGAGAAAGACCTCGGGCCGCACGGGGACAAACTGGCCAAGGAGATGAAACGCTTCGACCCGGATGACAGCTGGAAGGTGGTGGATGTGCCGGCGGGAGATTGAGTGAGGCGCACCCGCCGTGGCCGGTTCAAGGTGCGGTTCGCGATTCAAGGTCCATATCAGCTGGCCAGCCCACTTTGGGTGCCAGGCGCAGGGCGAACTCACACCAGAGCACATCGTTGTGATCCTTGGGGGGGCCGGGTGGTGGCAGGGCTGAGGGGCCTTCCTGCATGTAGGTGCAGATGTAGGCCCAGGCATGCTGGTCGGCACCCATCGTACTCAGGTGAAAACGGTCGATGACGTTGTTCGTGCCCGGCGCGACGATGGACAGCATGACACCCCATTTGAAAATGACCCCACCGTTTGGCAGGGCGCCGGTTTGTGACCAGCGCTCGGCGCGGACTTGGGACCATTCATAACTGACCGGCACGACCTTGCCTTTGTCGAAGGGGTTCCACCATTGGCGTTTGAAGTTGTAGGCGTAGATTTTCTGGCGTGCACGGTTGAACCTGATGGGTAGGTCGCGAGGGGGGCATATATCAACTTGGTATCCAAAAAACGTACACCAGACGCCAAGGAACAGTACAAGAATTCCAATGATGACTAGCTCTATGCTGCCAATACTCCAACTTTTGAAGATCATGTGAGGAACCTGCAGCGTAAATATGGCCGCAGGTACGGAGAGTGCCGAGAGGATACCTCTAGGTGAAATAGGGGACCGAGGTACTTCAAGGTAAATCGTATCTTGATGGTTTGGTATCTGCCTGCCCAAATTCCTGTCAACGGCTGGAGGAGCGGCTGGGCCAGGCAGATCCTCCTTCCAGCCAGCGCAAGGAGGGACTAGTAATGGGGAGGCCAATTGAGGTGCTCCAAAGATCTGATATTGTTCTCTTTCATTGTTATCTGTGCTCGAGCTGAGTTGTAATCAGGACCAGGTCAATAAACAAGGCAAGTCCAGCTTCCATTGATAAGCGTTCAGTACAAAGCCTACGGCCACCGTACTGCTATCACTGATGACTGTTTCACTTTCCTTCTGTTCCAACCTCAGGGGGCGGTTCTCGACTCCAGATCCATTTCCGTTGGCCACGCTACTCGGGGGGCCAAGCGCAGGGCGAACTCACACCAGAGAATATCGTCATGGTCTTTAGGTGTGCCGGGCGGGGGTAGTGCCGAGGGGCCTTCTTGCATGTAGGTGCAGATATAGGCCCACGTAAGCTCATCGGTACCCATCATACTCAGGTGGAAACGATCGATAACATTGTTCGTACCCGGTGCGACGATTGAAAGCATGACGCCCCATCTGACAATGAGCCCACTTCTGGTTTGTGCCCACAATTCAGCTCGGACTTGCGACCAGTCGTAACTCACGGCTGCGATTTTGCCCATGTCGAAAGGATTCCACCACTGGCGCATAAAATTGTAGGCGTAGATTTTTTGGCGGAGGCGGTTGAATCTGATAGGTTCGTCGAGTGGTGGCGTAGTATCAATAAGAATTCCTGTGGCAACTCCCCAGGTTATCAGCATGAGCTCAAGGGTCGAATGTATTATGGATTCTGGGTTTTTGATGTCGAGTGACGAGAGCATTAAATAAATATTGAGCGTGAGTGGAATGCATAGTATCACGGTAAGTATTGAGCTTGCACATCGCGGTGTAGTGCTTTGTCGGGCGATCTCTAAGTAGATTGCACACTGATGATTCGGTGCTTGTTTTTTCATGAGGGGTTCTACAGTAGGCGACTCACAAGGTGTGGGTAGGTCCTTTATCCAGCGTGGGCTAGGTGGATTTAATAGTGGGCGATTCATATTGTCAGAGGTCCTTGATTTTTATTTTATTTTCCTTGATCTCCAGGCGTGCATTACCTGTATCGTCATTTTTATTTGGGCGATAATCTAAGATGAATTTGATGTCGCGAATGTGGTGGTTGTCATGCAGCGGTAAGGAATATTGGGTGGTAAATACTCCTCGTTCGCTGTCGAATTTGCTCTGGTGTCGTTTGTCATTGTCAAGTGGAAAAATATTTACATTGCTGGGTTGTGTGATCGTTAGTGCGGAGTTTGGTGCGCTCTCGCCTGAGAGGATTATTGTGTTTTAGTGTAACCCGGATTGATAAAGATGTAATTCCCAGCGATAGTAAGATCGGTTGGTTTGATAGTTTGGTAAGGTAAAGTGGAAGTCGAGCATGAAAACTGCAGGTACCGCGTGACCATCGCTAATGATCGTTCCTTCCGGAGCGGCAGTATCAAGATGAACATTCGATGCCAAGCTAAGGTTGACCCTAGCATCTGCCTGGACACCAAGAGTTGCTGCATTGAGAGCTCCAATCGCAGCGTCAAGATGCTCGGCTTCGGACCACGCACGTTGCGCTGTTGGAATGCCCCATCTACAGCGCCGTGACCATAGCTCCGTAGGCGTTGACTCTTTCCGTTTTGCTATTGTGGCTAATGTGTATGTGGCCAGTACTAGCACTATCGTAATGCCAAGGGGGCCGAGCAGAGCGGCTTTTCCGAATGCCACAGCTACTCCAGAAAATGTCGATAGAAACGCTGTTGCGCTGGCAATACGATATTTTGATGAGGCCGTATTGTCGCCATTTTCAATTGTGCGGAAAGTTGCAAAGGCATACTGGGCTCCATCCATGAGGCCTGCCATAGCTGTGATAGCACCACCATACCTGGCTAATTTGCTTGCCAACGATGAATTGGTGATTGTTCCAGGCCATTCTGGATTGGGACGTACCAGCGCTATGGTGAAACCTGCTGTTTCAACACTTGCCCCAAGTACCCCAAGCGATGATGACCAGATTGTTGCGAGCACCTCCGGGTTGTTTGTATTTGTTTCATGCAGCGCTCGATAGTTCTTGCCCAGGCTGTCCTGCTGAAACCATATACTGCCCAAGGTAAGGAGCAGGCCTACACTTCCGGTACTAGTCGCCGCATCCCGCATGCTGCGCATAGCATCACTCGCCATGTTTTGTGCGGCTATCGAGCTGATTTTCAAACCATCGGAAACCTGCGCACGCAGCGTACCCGCACCAATTGCAACATTGCGTACCAGCGCCCCGACGCCACCGGCTGCACCCTCGCGCAACTGCACCAGCCGCGCCTGCAGGCTCTCGGCGCTTTCGAGCGTCCAGAGCATCACCTCGATCATCTGGCTACGGTTACCCGCTGCCGCAATATTGATCGCGCCACTGAGCACCATGGCCCGCACCTTGCGGCCCAGTGGGTCACGGAACTGCTTGTCTACCTGCTGCAGAAACGCATCGGTCCGCGCCTCCAGGGCTTCATTGAGCAGGCTCATGTATTCGCCCACTGTCAGCGACACCCGCAGCGGCGTTACCTGCTGCCCGGCGAACAGGGCAAACGCCGAGCGATGCACATGGCCGATCAGGATCTTGGTCCGTTCACTCAGGTGCTGGCTGAGCGCATTCCCTGCGCTGTTGGTCGCGGCCAGCAACTGGCCAACGGCATCCTGTATCGGCTTGATCATCAACAGCTGGCCGTCTGCGGTGCCGGCGATGCCCTTGATGATGTCGTACACCTTGCCGAAGTCGTCCCCGGACAGCGTGTTGGCCGCCTGCTGCATCAGCTTCTGGTTCTTGGCCAGCAGTGCCTGGTAAAGCAGGCTGCGGTCGTCTTCCAGCAGCTGCTGCCAGATATGCTGGGTGATCCCGA
>NZ_NEJX01000024.1:0-84764 GCF_002113245.1 Pseudomonas sp. B13(2017) | reverse complement strand
CAAGATTTTGAGTATTCATAACGGCGATCTCCAGTTAGATCCCCCAGTGAAAGCTTAGGCTTTCACTGGGGAGTCCTGGGAGGACCATTTCATTAGGTACATCACAGTCTTCAAGACCTGTGGTGCACCTGTGGGAGCGGGCAAGCCCGCGAAAGGGCCCTTGAAACCAACAGCGTTGCCCCTGAAGTTTGCTCCCCCCGCCCCGCTCTGCTAGTGTCGCGCCGTTCTGAATGCCACCGAGACAGTCGCCATGGCCCGCAAAAAAGCCTCCCTCGATTTCGAGCAATCCCTCGCAGACCTGCAAGCACTGGTCGAGCGCCTGGAGAACGGCGAGTTGTCGCTGGAAGAGTCGCTGGCCGCCTTCGAGCAAGGCATCGCCCTGACCCGCGATTGCCAGGGCGCCCTGGCCCAGGCCGAACAGAAGGTGCAAATCCTGCTGGAACGCGATGGCGAACTGGCAGCACAGCCCTTCGACGCGGAGCCGGAAGCATGATCGGCACCTACCAGGCCAGCTGCCAGGCGCGGGTCGACGCCGCCCTCGAACCGTTGTTCGTCGCCCCGACCAAGGAACTCGAACGCCTTTACGCCGCCATGCGCTACAGCGTGATGAACGGCGGCAAACGCGTTCGTCCGCTGTTGGCCTATGCGGCCTGCGAAGCCTTGGGCGCCCCGGCCGAACAGGCCAACGGCGCAGCCTGTGCGGTGGAACTGATCCACGCGTACTCGCTGGTGCATGACGACCTGCCGGCCATGGATGACGACGACCTGCGCCGCGGCCAGCCGACCACCCACAAAGCCTTCGATGAAGCCTGCGCGATCCTCGCCGGCGACGGTTTGCAGAGCCTGGCCTTCAGCGCCCTGCTCGACCCGCGCCTGAGCCCGCAGGCTGACAGCATTCGCCTGGCCATGGTCCAGGCCCTGGCCAAGGCTGCCGGCCCGGCAGGCATGGTCGGTGGCCAGGCCATCGACCTGGGCTCGGTTGGCCTGAAGCTAGACCAACAGGCGCTGGAGTTCATGCACCGGCACAAGACCGGTGCGCTGATCGAAGCCAGCGTGCGCCTCGGCGCCCTGGCCAGCGCCCGCGCCGAACAGGCGCAACTGGATGCCCTGCAGACCTATGCACAGGCCATCGGCCTGGCGTTCCAGGTGCAAGACGACATCCTCGACGTGGAAAGCGACACCGCCACCCTGGGCAAACGCCAGGGGGCCGATATCGCCCGTGACAAACCGACCTACCCGGCGCTGCTGGGCCTGGAAGCGGCCAAGGCCTATGCGATCGAACTGCGCGACCAGGCGCTGGTCGCACTGCAAGGGTTCGGCGAAAAGGCCGAACCGCTGCGGGCGTTGGCGCGTTACATCGTCGAACGCCGCAACTGATTTGATTGGGGCCGCTGTGCGGCCCATCGCCGGCAAGCCAGCTCCCACAGAGACCCCACTGGCCTTGAGCACTGTGAACAACCTGTGGGAGCTGGCTTGCCGGCGATGGGCTGCAAAGCAGCCCCCGATGCTACACCCGTCTGAATGGGCAGTATTTCCTACAATGGGGTAAACTGCCGCGTCTTCACACACCTATAACGACTCGCCTGATGCCCACGACGTTTCAAGAGATCCCCCGCGAACGCCCGGTCACGCCGTTGCTCGACCGCGCTGACACGCCTGCCGGCCTGCGCCGGCTGGCCGAAGCCGACCTGGAGACCCTGGCCGACGAACTGCGCCAGGAACTGCTCTACACCGTGGGTCAGACCGGTGGGCATTTTGGTGCCGGCCTGGGTGTCATCGAGCTGACCATCGCCCTGCACTACGTCTTCGACACCCCCGACGACCGGCTGGTGTGGGACGTGGGCCACCAGGCCTACCCGCACAAGATCCTCACCGGGCGCCGTAACCGCATGCTCAGCCTGCGCCAGAAGGACGGCATCGCCGCCTTCCCGCGCCGCAGCGAGAGCGAGTACGACACCTTCGGCGTCGGCCACTCCAGCACCTCGATCAGCGCCGCACTGGGCATGGCCATTGCCGCCCGCCTGCAGAACAGCGCTCGCAAGTCGATTGCGGTGATCGGCGACGGCGCGCTGACCGCCGGCATGGCCTTCGAGGCGTTGAACCACGCCCAGGAAGTCAACGCCGACATGCTGGTGATCCTCAACGACAACGACATGTCGATTTCGCGCAATGTCGGCGGCCTGTCCAACTACCTGGCCAAGATCCTCTCCAGCCGCACCTACGCGAGCATGCGCGAAGGCAGCAAGAAAGTGCTGTCGCGCCTGCCGGGCGCCTGGGAAATCGCCCGCCGCACCGAGGAGTACGCCAAAGGCATGCTGGTGCCGGGCACGCTGTTCGAAGAACTGGGCTGGAACTACATCGGCCCGATCGACGGGCACGACCTGCCGACCATGATCGCCACCCTGCGCAACATGCGTGACCTCAAGGGCCCGCAGTTCCTGCACGTGGTGACCAAGAAGGGCAAGGGCTTCGCCCCGGCCGAGATCGACCCGATCGGCTACCACGCCATCACCAAGCTGGAGCCGGCCGACAAACCCGCCGCACCGAAGAAAGCCAGCGGCCCGAAATATTCCGCGGTGTTCGGCCAGTGGCTGTGCGACATGGCTGCCGCCGACAACCGCCTGGTGGGCATTACCCCGGCGATGAAGGAAGGCTCCGACCTGGTCGAGTTCAGCGAGCGCTACCCGGAGCGTTACTTCGACGTGGCGATCGCCGAGCAGCATGCCGTGACCCTGGCGGCCGGCATGGCTTGCGAGGGCAGCAAGCCGGTGGTGGCGATCTACTCTACCTTCCTGCAGCGCGCCTACGACCAGCTGATCCACGACGTGGCGGTACAGAACCTCGACGTGCTGTTCGCCATCGACCGCGCCGGCCTGGTCGGCGAAGACGGCCCGACCCATGCGGGCAGCTACGATCTGTCGTACCTGCGCTGCATCCCGGGCATGCTGGTGATGACCCCAAGCGACGAGAACGAGCTGCGCAAGATGCTCAGCACCGGCCACCTGTACAACGGCCCGGCGGCTGTGCGCTACCCGCGTGGCACCGGCCCGAACGCGCCGATCAGTGGTGACCTGGAACCGCTGGAAATCGGCAAGGGCGTGGTCCGTCGCCAGGGCGAAAAAGTCGCCTTGCTGGTGTTCGGCGTGCAACTGGCCGAGGCCATGCAGGTGGCTGAGCAGATCAACGCTACCGTGGTCGACATGCGCTTCGTCAAACCGCTGGACGAGGCACTGGTGCTGGAACTGGCCGCAAACCATGAGCTGCTGGTGACCATCGAAGAAAACGCCATCATGGGCGGTGCCGGTGCGGCTGTGGGTGAGTTCCTGGCTAGCCAGGCGATCGTGAAACCGCTGCTGCACCTGGGGTTGCCGGACATCTATGTCGAGCATGCCAAGCCTGCGCAGATGCTGGCTGAGTGTGGGCTTGATGCGGCCGGGATCGGGGCTTCGGTGAAGGCCCGCATGGCCAGGCTCGGGCTTTGATTTTTTGGGGCCGCTTTGCGGCCCATCGCGACACAAGGCCGCTCCTACAGGGACCGCGCAGTTCTTTGTAGGAGCGGCCTTGCGTCGCGATCGAGGGCGCAGCCCTCGCAAAAGCTCACTTGGGCGTTGGCGCGTTAGCCTCGAGCAGCGCACACAAGCGCGCCGTAGCTTCGATCATCTGCCCACTAGGCCGCTCCAGGCCTTTGTCTGGCACCACCAGTAAACGATCATCGGCAACCGCACGCAGTTGCGGCCAGGCCTTCCAACTCTCCAGCTGCGCCTCATCACCCGCCAGAATGACCTGCGGGTTGCGCAGCAGCACAGACTCCACATTTACCTGCGGCGCCGGCTGGGTGAGATCGGCGAAGACATTACGCGCGCCGCAAACGGCCAGGGCATCGCTGACCACCTGCCGGCCACCGAGCGTATACAGCGGTCGGTCCCAGACCTGGTAGAACACCTGCAGGGGCTCGTCCCGTCGATACTGCTGGCGCAGCTGCCGCAGCCGGTCACGCAGGGCCTGGGCGTACCGATGGCCCTGTTCGGCACGGCCGATTCGTTCGGCGATGGCTTCAATCTGCTCGATCAGCTGGTCGATGTCATGGGGTTCTGCGCTGTACGTTGCGATACCCAGGCGCTTGAGCTGGTCGCGTTGGGCCGGCGGCACGCTGCCCGGCCACAGCAGCAACAGGTCGGGGCGCAGGCTGAGCAGGCGTTCGAGGTCCAGTTGCCCCTGGCGCCCCACCGAGGGCAGCTTACGCAGCGCCGCCGGCCGTTCGCCACCGTCGAGCACACCTACCAGCAGGTCATCGGCCTGCAGTTCGAGCATGATCTCGCTCATCGACGGGGCCAGGCTGACCACCCGCTGGGGTTCGGCGGCCAGTGCGGAACAGGCGAACAGCACCAGCAGGCCGGGCAGCAGGCGCATCAGCCGAGCTGGCGTGGAATGCGATAGAGGTACAGCACCACTGCGGTGGACAACGCCAGCAGGATCTGCGGCACCGCCTCAAGGCCGACCAGCACCGACAAGGCGGCGACCCAGGCCGGGAAGCAGGCATACAGCATGGCCAGGCGCCGCACCCGCGCCAGCTCGATCCAGGCGGCGGGCTCTTCGCCAGTGCCGAGCACCTTGGACGTGGCGATGAGGGCGCGCTTGTAGGCACCGAAGCGCGGCAGGCTGAGGAACATGGTCGCCGCGCCGGCAATGAACAGTGGCATGGCCAGCACCGAGGCCAGCCCATCACCGCCACCGAAGGCCCAGGCCATCACTGGCAGCGGCACCAGGCCCACCGCCAGGTACTGCCACCAGGCCAGCGCCAGGCGCCGCTTGACCTCGGCGCGGGTCACGCCTGAGGCACCTCGCCCTGGTGCTCGTTACCCAGCATGTGGCCCAGCTTGCCGGCCTTGGTTGCCAGGTAGTAGCGGTTGTGCGGATTGTGCCCGGTGTGCAGCGGTACGCGCTCGGCGACGACGATGTTCATGTCGGTCAGGGCTTTGACCTTGCGCGGGTTGTTGGTCATCAGGCGCAGCGACTTCACGCCCAGGTGCTCCAGCATCGGCAGGCACATGGCGTAGTCGCGCTGGTCGGCGGCAAAGCCCAGGCGCTCGTTGGCCTCGACGGTATCGGCGCCACCATCCTGCAGCTCGTAGGCGCGAATCTTGTTCAGCAGGCCGATGCCACGGCCTTCCTGACGCAGGTACAGCAGCACGCCACGGCCTTCACGGGCGATGGCCTGCAGCGCGGCTTCCAGCTGCGAGCCGCAGTCGCAGCGCTGGCTGAACAGGGCATCGCCGGTCAGGCACTCGGAGTGCAGGCGCCCCAGCACCGGCTGGCCGTCCGCGATGTCACCCAGGCTGAGCACCACGTGCTCACGGCCAGTGGCTTCGTCGAGGAAGCCATGCATGGTGAAGGTCGCGAAGGGAGTCGGGAGTTTAGAGGCGGCAACAAAGACGACGGGCACGTTGTGCTCCTGGAATAAGTTGAAAATTTCTCGTGGGCCGATTGTATCAGCAGGTTGGGGGATGTGGGCTGGCTGAATACCGTGGCTTAAGATCGAAAAGTTCGATGCTTATTAGGCCATCGATCAACCCTGCCCCCTACGCGGGCTTCTGTGGGAGCGGGTTTACCCGCGAAGAAGGTAACGCGGCGCCTGGCACCGGCTTCGCCGGTGTTCGCGGGTAAACCCGCTCCCACAGGGACCGCACAGGCCTTGGTGCTCTGCGCCTCAATGCGGTTTGCTATTCGGGCTGAACGGATACGGCTGCTGCCAGTGCTCGAAGATCGGCTTCAGCTCGCCACTGCGCACCAGCTCGGCCATGCGCTTGTCGAACAGGTCGCGCAGGGCCTTGGCCTGGTCGTTGCGGGCAAAGGCCAGGTACAGCGGCAGCTCGGCCACATGGGTGCGGCGGAAGCGCTCGGGGTAGGAGGTCTGGCCGAGCACGTAGTCGATCTCGGTCAGCGCATCGATGTAGTAGTCCACGCGGTCATGCTCGAGCATCGGCAAAATGCCTTCGCGGCGCTGGACTTCGCGAAAGTCATGCACATTGGGCAGGTAGCTGCCGAAATCGTAGCCACGCACCCAGGCCAGGCGGTACTGGCCTATGGTCTGCTGGGTAGGCACAGGCTTGCTGACCAGCCCCAGGGCGTAGATGTGGTCCATGTCGAAGTGCCAGCGCGGGTACAGGTTGTCGTCGTTCTCGTCCTTGTACGAGCCTACCCAGGCGTCAGCCTCGCCACGCTTGACCAGCCCGATCGCACGGCTGTAAGGCGCGCTCTGGGTCACCACCTTGACCCCGGCCGGCTCGAACACCTTGCGCAGCACGTCCCAGGCCACCCCGGTACCGTCGGCGTTGGTGTAGTCGAGCCACTCTTCGCTGACCAGGTGGATCTGCTTCGGCATACCTTCGGCAGCCGCCGCCCACGGGGCAAAGCTCAGCAGCATTGCCAGCAGCACCGTCCTCATGGCCATTCACACGCTCCCTGTATCAGGCAACCGCCCACACCAGAACCTGCATCCCCAGCCAGGCAAACACGCCGGCCAGGATATCGTCGAGCATGATCCCGACGCCCCCATGCACATGGCGGTCGACCCAGCGGATCGGCCACGGCTTGAGGATGTCGAAAAAGCGGAACATCAGGAACCCCGCCAGCAGCCACTGCCAGCCTTCCGGCACCAGCCAGAGGGTTATCCACATGCCGACGATCTCGTCCCAGACAATGCCTTCATGGTCGTGCACGCGCAGGTCATTGGCGACCTTGCCGCAGAGCCAGAAGCCGAACAGCATGCTCACGCCCAGCAACAGCCAGTAGCCCCAGTCGGGCAGCATCTGCCACAGCGGGATGAACGGTATGGCCACCAGCGAGCCCCAGGTGCCCGGCGCCTTGGGCAAGGTGCCGGAACCGAAACCGAAGGCGATGAAGTGCCACGGGTTGCGCCAGACCGAAGGCGGAACGAACTCCGCAGGCACCTGGTTGGGGTGATCGGTCACGGTGTCTCCCTAAAATGTTGATAGCCGCGTTGCCGCGGGGTGATGTCCTGGCCCTGCTGATCGCGCAGGCTGACACCCTGCCCTTCGAGCACCCGCCCGATGACATGGAACGCCGCCAGGCCTTGTGCCCGCAGGGATGAAAGCTCGGCTGGCGGCAAGGTGAACGCCAGCACATAGTCGTCGCCACCGGTCAGCGCCGCCTGCACGGCCGCCTCGGCACCGAGGAACCCCTGCAAAGCGGCTGACACCGGTACCTGCTCCAGGTTCACCTCGAGCACCACACGGGAGGCCTTGGCGATATGCCCGCAGTCGGCTAGCAAGCCGTCGGAAATATCCAGCGCCGAGGTGGCACGCCCGCGCAGCAGTCGGCCCAGGGCGAACTGTGGCGATGGCGACCAGTAATGGTCGAGCAACGGTTGCGCCAGCGCGGCATCGGCCTGGCGCTGGCCCAGTACCAGCGGCAAGGCCCCTGCCGCGTTGCCCAACTCGCCACCAACGCACAGCAGGTCGCCCGGGCGAGCGCCGTCACGGCGCAACGCCTGCCCCGCCGGAACCCGGCCGAACACGGTCATGGTGATACTCAGCGGGCCACGGGTGGTATCGCCACCGATCAGGCTCAGCTGGCAGTGGCCGGCCATGCGATTGAGGCCGCTGGCATAGGCTTGCAGCCAGTCGGCGCTGACCTCGGGCAAGGTCAGGGCAAGGGTGAAACCGATGGGGGTGGCGCCCATGGCAGCCAGGTCGCTGGCCGCCACGGCCAGCGAGCGCTGGCCGAGCAACCAGGGGTCGCACACAGCCGGAAAATGCACCCCGGCAACCAGGGTGTCGGTAGACACCGCCAGTTGCTCGCCGGCGGGAAGGCTCAGCAGGGCGCAGTCGTCACCGATGCCCAGGGCCACGCCTTCACCACCTTGCGCACAGGGCGCGGCGGCAAAGTAATGGCTGATCAGCTCGAACTCACCCATGGTCCGCAAGCGCCAGGATCAGCGCTTGTTCGCCTTGACTTCTGCTTCGCGCAGGGCCGGGGCGAGCTTGTCCAGCACGCCGTTGACGAACTTGTGGCCGTCGGTGGCGCCGAAGACCTTGGCCAGTTCCACGCCTTCGTTGATCACTACGCGGTACGGTACATCAACGCGCTTGATCAGTTCCCAGGTGGACAGACGCAGCACGGCCAGCTCGACCGGGTCGAGCTCTTCCAGTGCGATGGTCATGCACGGCACCAACGCTTTGTCGATTTCGCCCTTGATTGCCGGGACCCCATGCAGGATCTCGCGGAAATAGGCACCGTCGACATCGGTGAAATCGTTATCGACCCGGAACTGCGCTTCGATCTCGTTCAGCGAATGCTGCGCCATGTGCCACTGGTACAGTGCCTGGGTCGCGAGCTTGCGGGCTTCGCGGCGCTTGGCGCTCTTCGATGGCTTGCCGGCATCCGCAGGTTTTGGATCGCGCGGGTTGAAACGATCGCTTTCGTCGCTAATCACTTGGCCTCCAACTGCGCCAGCAGGCTGACCATTTCCAGAGCGGACAGGGCAGCTTCAGCACCTTTGTTGCCGGCCTTGGTGCCGGAACGCTCGATGGCCTGTTCGATGGAGTCGACGGTCAGTACGCCGAAGGCCACCGGAACACCGAACTCCATGGACACCTGGGCCAGGCCCTTGGTGCATTCGCCCGCCACGTATTCGAAGTGCGGGGTACCACCACGGATCACGGCGCCCAGGGCGATGATCGCGTCGTAGGCGCCTTGCTGGGCGACCTTCTGTGCCACCAGCGGGATTTCGAATGCACCCGGGGCACGGATGATGGTGATGTCGCTTTCGCTGACACCGTGGCGTACCAGGGCGTCAACGGCACCGCTTACCAGGCTTTCGACAACGAAGCTGTTGAAGCGGCCAACCACCAAAGCATAGCGACCTTTGGGGGCGATGAAGGTACCTTCGATGGTCTTCAGGGTCATTCCGATATTCTCATCTTCAAGAGCGAGGCCGCATGCTGGCGGCCTCGACAGGGGTATGGACTCGAGCTGGAGGGCGTCACTGCCGCCTCAAGTCACTCGGAGGGCACGTATTCTACAACTTCCAGATCGAATCCGGATATCGCGTTGAACTTCATCGGCGAACTCATCAGGCGCATCTTGCGCACACCAAGGTCACGCAGGATCTGCGAACCGGCACCCACGGTGCTGTAGGTGGTCGGTGCCTTGGCGGGTGCATCGCCCGCGCTTTCGCGGATGTGCGCCAGCAGTACGTCGCCGTCCAGCGGGTGGCCCAGCAGCAATACCACGCCGCTGCCGGCCTCGGCCACGGCGGCCATGGCGGCGCGCAGGCTCCAGCGGCCCGGTTGCTTGACCAGCAGCAGGTCGCGCAGCGGGTCCATGTTGTGCACGCGCACCAGGGTCGGCTCTTCGGCGCAGATCTTGCCCAAGGTAAGGGCCATGTGCACATCGCCTTCCACTGCGTCGCGGTAGGTGACCAGGTTGAACTCGCCCAGCTCGCTCTCCACCGGTTGCTCGGAGACGCGCTGCACGGTGCGCTCGTGGATCATGCGGTAGTGGATCAGGTCGGCGATGGTGCCGATCTTCAGGCCGTGCTCGGCGGCGAACACTTCCAGCTCGGCGCGGCGCGACATGGTGCCGTCGTCGTTCATCACTTCGCAGATCACGCCGCTCGGCTCGAAACCGGCCATGCGCGCCAGGTCGCACGCGGCCTCGGTGTGGCCGGCACGGGCCAGGGTACCGCCAGGCTGGGCCATCAGCGGGAAGATGTGGCCTGGGCTGACGATGTCTTCGGCCTTGGCGTCCTTGGCAGCGGCTGCCTGCACGGTGCGTGCGCGGTCAGCGGCGGAGATGCCGGTGGTGACACCTTCGGCGGCTTCGATCGACACGGTGAACTTGGTGCCGAAGCCCGAGCCGTTGCGCGGTGCCATCAGCGGCAGCTTCAGCGTTTCGCAACGCTCGCGGGTCATCGGCATGCAGATCAGGCCACGGGCGTGCTTGGCCATGAAGTTGATGTGCTCGGGCAGGCAGCACTCGGCTGCCATGATGATGTCGCCCTCGTTTTCGCGGTCTTCGTCATCCATGAGGATGACCATTTTGCCCTGGCGGATGTCTTCGACCAGTTCTTCGATGCTGTTGAGCGCCACGCGGCACCCCCTTCTCAATCAGGATTTCAAGAAGCCGTTGGCGGCCAGGAAGCTTTCGGTAATGCCACTGCCCTTGCTCGGTTCGGCGGCCTTGTCACCCAGCAGCAGACGCTCCAGGTAACGGGCCAGCAGGTCGACCTCAAGGTTTACCCGACGCCCTGCACGGTAGTCGGCCATGATGGTTTCGGACAGGGTGTGCGGGACAATGGTCAGCTCGAACTCGGCGCCATTGACCTCGTTGACCGTCAGGCTGGTGCCGTCGACGGTGATCGAACCCTTGTGGGCGATGTACTTGGCCAGTTCCTTCGGTGCACGCACGCGGAACTGGATGGCGCGGGCGTTATCGCTGCGCGAGATGATTTCGCCGACCCCGTCGACGTGGCCGCTGACCAGGTGCCCGCCCAGCCGGGTGGTGGGGGTCAGGGCTTTTTCAAGGTTGACCTTGCTGCCGCTCTTGAGGTCGATGAAGGCGGTGCGCTTGAGGGTTTCGACGCTGACGTCGGCCCAGAAGCCGTCGCCCGGCAGTTCGACGGCGGTCAGGCACACGCCGTTGACGGCGATGCTGTCGCCGAGCTTGACGTCACCCAGGTCGAGCTTGCCGGTTTCGACGTAGACGCGCACGTCGCCACCCTTGGGGGTCAGGCTGCGGATGGTGCCGATGGATTCGATGATGCCGGTGAACATGGGGTCTTCCTCAAAAACGGTTTGCGCAGGGCAAGCCTGGCATTATACGCCGGGCGCCGGCAGGGGGATGGCCGTGACCCGCCAGTCATCGCCCACTGCGCGCATTTCGGTAATTTTCAGCCGCGGCGCTTCGCTCATCTTGTCCAGTGGCCAGTCCAGCAGCGGGCGGGCCTGGGAACCGAGGAAAGTGCCGGCGACGAACAACTGATACTCGTCGATCAGGCCTTGCCGGGCGAAGGCGCCGACCAGGCCGGCACCGGCTTCCAGCAGGATTTCGTTGACGCCACGGGTTGCCAGGGCCTGCAGCAGCGCCGGCAGGTCTACCTGGCCATTGTCACCCGGCAGGCTGAGCAGTTCGTGGCCGGCAGCGGCATAGCGAGGGTCATCTGCGACAGCGCTCACCACCAGCACCGGGCCAGCCTGGAAGAACGGTGCATCCAGCGGCAGGCGCAGGCGGCCATCGACCAGCACGCGCAACGGTGTGCGGCTGAGTGCCTGGGCAGTGGTTTCGGCATCCAGGCCCAGCTCGGCGCCGCGCACGGTCATCCGCGCGTTATCGGCCAACACGCTGGCGGCGCTGGTCAGTACCACGCTGGAGCGGGCGCGCAGGCGCTGCACCGCCGAGCGGGCGGCCGGGCCGGTGATCCACTGGCTTTCGCCACTGGCCATGGCGGTGCGGCCATCCAGGCTCATGGCCAGCTTGGCGCGAACGAACGGCAGGCCGTGCTCCATGCGTTTGAGGAAACCGGGGTTGAGTGCGCGGGCCTCGGCCTCGAGCACGCCGCTGGCCACTTCGATACCGGCCTCGGCCAGGCGCCGCAGGCCCTGCCCCGCCACTTGCGGGTTGGGGTCCTGCATGGCGGCTACCACCCGTGCCACGCCGGCCTTGACCAGCGCTTCGGCGCACGGCGGTGTGCGGCCATGGTGGCTGCACGGCTCGAGGGTGACATAGGCACAGGCGCCACGGGCTCGCTCACCGGCCTGTCGCAGGGCATGCACTTCGGCATGAGGCTCACCGGCGCGCACATGCCAGCCTTCGCCGACCACCTCGCCATCGCGCACGATCACGCAGCCTACGCGCGGGTTCGGGTGAGTGGTGTACAGGCCCTTGCGCGCCAGCTCCAGCGCGCGGGCCATGTAGTGGGCGTCGAGGATGGCAGCTTGGCTGGGCATGGTCACTCTTTAGCCGGCTCGCGAGCCAGGCGGTCGATTTCTTCGCGGAACTCGTCGAGGTCCTGGAAGCGGCGGTAAACCGAGGCAAAACGGATATAGGCCACTTCGTCGAGCTTGCGCAGCTCGGCCATGACCATCTCACCCACCACCAGCGATTTGACTTCACGCTCGCCGGTAGCACGCAGGCGGCTCTTGATATGCGCCAGCGCAGCTTCCAGGCGCTCGACGCTGACCGGGCGCTTTTCCAGAGCCCGCTGCATGCCGGCGCGCAGTTTTTCTTCGTCGAAGGGTTGGCGCGTGCCGTCCTGCTTGATCAGCCGGGGCAGCACCAGCTCGGCGGTTTCGAAGGTGGTGAAGCGCTCGCCGCAGGCGACGCATTCGCGGCGGCGGCGCACCTGCTCGCCCTCGGCAACGAGGCGAGAGTCGATGACCTTGGTGTCGTTGGCACCGCAAAAGGGACAGTGCATGGTGGCAGGCAACAAAAAAAGGGAGGGCCATGGTAGCGCATCCCACTGGCAAGACAAGCCAAAGGGGTTAACATCCATGGGAAATCTGCCCGTGAAGGACTACCCCATGCACTACCGAGCGCTCGTCGTGCTGTGCTGCGCCGCCCTGCTCGCCGCCTGCGGCAGCGACAGGCCGAAGCCCGACACCCCTCCGGCACCCACGCCAGCCCGCACGGCCAAGCCGGCCGCAGTGCTGGGCCCGCTGCCGGCCTACCAGCGCGAGCTGAGCGGCACCTTGCTGGAAATCCCCGCCGGTGCCGACGTTGAGCTGGCCTTGCTGGTCATCGACGAACGCGACCGCCCACAACGCCTGCTGGCCAGCAGCAACCTGACCGGCACCGGCCAGGCCCTGCCTTACCAGCTGCGCTTCAACCCCGAGGCCTTCCCCGCCGGTGCCCGGGTCGAGCTGCGCGGCCGCGCCAGCAGCTCTGGCCAGCTGATCATGCACCTGCCGCCGGTGCGCATTACCCAGGCCCAGACCCAGGCCATCGGCCCGCTGCGTTTCGAGAAGGCGCCGTAAGTGGCGCCAGTCTCCCTACAACAGCCCCTGCAACAGGCCCTCAGCGGCCTGATCGGCGAAGCGCGTCTTGTGGTCAGCGCGCTGCCCGGCTGCGACCTCAAGCTGTGGCTGATCGACGACCAGAACATGGACCGCGCCTTCAGCAGCGAAGAGACCCGGCGCATTCTTGAAGAACCGCCCTACTGGAGCTTCTGCTGGGCCAGCGGCCTGGCCATGGCCCGTTACCTGGCCGAGCACCCGGAATGGGTAGCCGGCAAGCGCGTGCTGGACTTTGGCGCCGGCTCCGGTATCGCCGGTATTGCCGCCGCCCGCGCCGGTGCGCTGGAAGTGGTGGCCTGCGACCTCGACCCGCTGGCACTCGATGCCTGCCGCGCGAATGCCGCGCTGAACGGGGTGGAACTGGGTTACAGCAGCGATTTCTTCGCCGAAGACGATCGCTTCGATCTGATCCTGGTTGCCGACGTACTTTACGACCGCGCCAACCTGCCGCTGCTGGATGCCTTCCTCGGCCGCGGCCGCCAGGCGCTGGTGGCCGACTCGCGGGTACGCGACTTCAGCCACCCGCTGTACCAGCAACTGGGCGTGCTGGAAGCGCTGACCCTGCCGGACCTGGCCGAGCCGCACGAATTCCGCCGGGTCAGCCTGTACCACGCCAGCCGCGACACCTTATAGTGGTGTTATCCACGAGTTTGCGAGAGTCGCGATGACCCAAGACACGCCTTACATTTTCGACGCTACCGATGCCACCTTCCAGCAACTGGTTATCGAGAACTCCTTCCACAAACCGGTGCTGGTGGACTTCTGGGCCGAGTGGTGCGCGCCGTGCAAGGCACTGATGCCACTGCTGGCGAAGATCGCCGAGGGTTACCAGGGCGAGCTGCTGCTGGCCAAGATCAACTGTGACGTGGAGCAACAGGTGGTTGCCCAGTTCGGCATCCGCAGCCTGCCGACCGTGGTGCTGTTCAAGGACGGCCAGCCGGTGGACGGCTTTGCCGGTGCGCAGCCGGAATCGGCGATCCGCGCCATGCTCGAGCCACACGTGCAACTGCCCGCCGCACCCAGCGCATCGCCGCTGGAGCAGGCCAAGGGGCTGTTTGCCGAAAGCCGTTTTGCCGAGGCCGAAGCACTGTTGCAGGCACTGCTGGGTGAGGACAACAGCAATGCCGAGGCGCTGATCCTGTATGCCCGTTGCCTGGCCGAGCGCGGGGAACTGGGTGAAGCCCAGGTGGTGCTGGATGCGGTCAAGACCGACGAGCACAAGGCCGCGCTGGCCGGCGCCAAGGCCCAGCTGACCTTCCTGCGCCAGGCTGCCAGCCTGCCGGAAGTGGCCGACCTGAAAAGCCGCCTGGCACAGAACCCTCAGGATGACGAGGCGGCCTATCAGCTAAGCATCCAGCAGCTGGCGCGCCAGCAGTATGAAGCGGCGCTGGAAGGATTGCTGAAGCTGTTCCAGCGTAACCGTGGTTATGAGAACGGGCTGCCGCAGAAAGCGTTGCTGCAGGTGTTCGAGCTGCTGGGCGGTGATCACCCGCTGGTCGGCGTGTATCGTCGCAAGTTGTCGGCGGCGATGTTCTGACCTGAGGCCTATTGCGAGGGCTTTGCCCTCGTTCGCGGGCACGCCCGCTCCCACAGGGTACGCACTGAATTCAATACCGGTGGTATACCTGTGGGAGCGGGCAAGCCCGCGAACGAGGCCAGCACAGGCAATACAGATTTATCCCACCCAGTGATACACCGGCGCGTCCACGCCACTTTCCACCTTAACTTCACTGCTATGCCGCAAGCGCACCAGCAGCCGTTTACCCGCCGCCGTACTCCCGGCCAGCCCTTCCAGCCGATCCAGCAATTCCGGCCCGCTCATCTGCCCCGCCAAGCGCAACACCTCACGTGCCGCAGTCCATTGCCCGTCGTCCTGACGAGTTGTCGCCACGGTTTCCGTTGTTGCGGTCTGTGCCACCGCGGGCAATTCGATCTGCCGCCCCAGTTGCGCCCACTCTTCAGGCGCCAGCTCGATGGTCAGATCCACAGGCCAGTCACCAATCTGTCCACGAATTCTCATGCTGCATTCCCTGAACCCAAGTCAATGCCACCATCCTACCCCAACATGAAACCTGCGCCACGCAGGCTGGCAGCACGCCGAAAAGTTGTTATAACATAACCCAATCTTCCCGCCCGCTCCGGAGTCGTCCATGCGTCGCCTGTTGCTCGCCCTGCCCTTCGCCCTGCTGCCCCTGGCCGTGGCCCATGCCCACGATGATGACCATGATCACGACCACGCCCACGGCACCCTCGGCGCCCACGAGCATGGCGTGGCCAAGCTCAACGCCGTGCTCGATGGCAACACCCTGGAGCTGGAGCTGGACAGCCCGGCAATGAACCTGGTCGGCTTCGAACACGCCGCCAACAGCGACGCCGACAAGGCCAAGGTCGCGGCGGTGCGCCAGCAGCTGGAGCAGCCACTGAAGCTGTTCGGCCTGCCCGCTGCCGCAGGCTGCAAGGAAGACCAGCAGGAACTCGAAAGCCCGCTGTTCGGTGATGCCCCGAAAGCAGACGACGATGGGGACGAGCACGACCACCAGCACAGCGACATCGGCGCCCATTACCAACTGACCTGCGCCAACCCCGACAAACTGATGCAGGTGGACCTCGCTCCGCTGTTCAAGGCCTTCCCGGCCACCCAGAAGATCAACGTTCAACTGATCGGCCCCAATGGCCAGAAAGGCGTGGAAACCACACCGGCCAAGGCCGCGGTCGCGTTCTGAATGCGCCAGCCGTTGATCGAACTGCATGACTTGGTGTTCGCCTGGCCCGGCCAGCCAGCGCTGCTGGATATTCCGGCATTCCGCCTGGAGGCTGGCGAAGCCCTGTTTCTCAAGGGCCCCAGCGGCAGTGGCAAGACCACATTGCTGGGCCTGCTGGGCGGGGTGAACGTACCGGGCCAGGGCCGCATCCAGTTGCTCGGCCAGGACCTCGGCCGCCTGGGCCAAGGCGCCCGTGACCGCTTCCGGGTCGACCACACCGGTTATATCTTCCAGCAGTTCAACCTGCTGCCGTTCCTCTCGGTACGCGAAAACGTCGAGCTGCCCTGCCGCTTCTCGCGCAACCGCAAGGCCCGCGCCGAGCAACGCCATGGCAGTGTCGACCAGGCAGCCAGCACGCTGCTGGCCCACCTGGGCCTGGACGACCCCGCCCTGCTCGCCCGCCGCGCCGACAGCCTGTCGATCGGCCAGCAGCAACGGGTCGCTGCCGCCCGCGCACTGATCGGCCAACCCGAACTGGTGATCGCCGACGAACCGACCTCGGCGCTGGATGCCGACACCCGTGAAGCGTTCATCCGCCTGCTGTTCGATGAATGCCGCGCCGCCGGTGCCAGCCTGCTGTTCGTCAGCCACGACCAGAGCCTGGCGCCGCTGTTCGACCGCCACCTGTCGCTGGCCGAACTCAACCGTGCCGCCAAGCCCCGGGAGGCCTGATGTACCTGCTCCGCCTTGCCCTGGCCAGCCTGGCCAACCGCCGCTTCACCGCATTCCTCACCGCCTTCGCCATCGCCCTGTCGGTGTGCCTGCTGCTGGCCGTTGAACGGGTCCGTACCGAAGCCCGGGCCAGTTTCGCCAGCACCATCAGCGGTACCGACCTGATCGTCGGCGCCCGCTCCGGCTCGGTGAACCTGCTGCTGTACTCGGTGTTCCGCATCGGCAACGCCACCAACAACATCCGTTGGGACAGCTATGAGCACTACGCCAAGGACCCGCGGGTGAAATGGGCCATCCCCATCTCGCTGGGCGACTCGCACCGTGGTTATCGAGTGATGGGCACTACCGGCGACTACTTCAGCCATTACCAGTACGGCCGCCGCCAGCACCTGGAATTGAGCCAGGGCCGCGCGTTAGCCGATGATCCGTTCGAGGTGGTGCTGGGTGCCGAAGTGGCCGAGGCATTGCACTACAAACTGGGCGACAAGCTGGTGCTTGCCCACGGCGTGGCCGCGATCAGCCTGGTCAAGCACGACGACAAGCCATTCACCGTGGTCGGTGTGCTCAAGCGCACCGGTACGCCGGTCGACCGCACGCTGCATATCAGCCTGGGCGGCATGGAAGCCATCCACATCGACTGGCACAACGGTGTACCGGCCCGTGGCGCCGGGCGTATCAGCGCCGAGCAGGCACGGACCATGGACCTGCAGCCTGCCGCCATCACTGCGTTCATGCTCGGCCTGAACAGCAAGATCGCGACATTCAGCCTGCAGCGGGAGATCAATGAATACCGCAGCGAGCCGTTGCTGGCGATCCTGCCCGGGGTAGCCCTGCAGGAGCTGTGGAGCCTGATGGGCACCGCGGAGCAGGCGTTGTTCGTGGTGTCGCTGTTCGTGGTGCTGACCGGCCTGATCGGCATGCTTACGGCGATTCTCACCAGCCTCAATGAACGCCGCAGGGAGATGGCGATATTGCGCTCGGTTGGCGCCAGGCCGTGGCATATCGCAGGGCTTCTGGTGCTGGAGGCACTGTCGCTGGCGGCGGTCGGGATCGCTGCCGGGCTTGGCTTGCTGTATGCGGGAATCGCCCTGGCGCAGGGGTATGTGCAAGCCAACTATGGTTTGTATTTGCCGCTGGCCATGCCGAGCGCTCATGAATGGACGTTGCTGGCTATCATCCTGGGAGCTGCGCTGTTGATGGGCAGCGTACCGGCGTGGCGGGCCTATCGGCAGTCGTTGGCCGATGGCTTGTCCATTCACCTCTGAGTGCGAGTAATGATCGGAAACCTCACCGCCTTCTTCGCGGGCGCGCCCGCTCCCACAGGGCTTTCACAAGGTTCGAAGCCTGTGGTGAACCCTGTGGGAGCGGGCATGCCCGCGAAGAGGCCAGCACTGCATACGCTGCTGATCCTGCTGCTGACAGTAGCGATGCCGCTGTGGGCCTCGGAACCCCGCGAACTTGACTGGCCCGCCCTCATCCCCGAAGGCGCCCCGGTCATCCCGCCCCAACTGGCGCCGCTGCACGACATGTCGCAGCTCAGCAACGCCCTGTCCGCCGAGTCCGCCCCACCGGCGCGCCAGCAGGCACCCGACGCCCCGGTGGTAAAAAGCCTCGACGGCCAGCAGATCAAACTGCCCGGCTACATCGTGCCGCTGGAGGTGAGCGAAGAAGGCCGCACCACCGAATTCCTGCTGGTCCCCTATTACGGCGCGTGCATCCACGTGCCACCACCACCCTCGAACCAGATCGTGCACATCTTCAGCGAAATGGGCGTGCGCGTAGAAGACCTCTACCGGCCCTACTGGATCGAGGGAAAGCTGCAGGTTAGAGCCTCCAGCAGCGAACTGGCCGATGCCGGCTACCAGATGGAAGCCGAGAAAATATACGCTTATGAGCTGAGATGAGAACTGTTTCGAATTCGTGACGACGCTTCTTTGAGCTGGGTCAAACTTTCTGTTTAACGGCATCCGTACCATTGGACTACTCGATTACTCACGTCCTCTGGGAGCTTCCATGAACAAGTCCTTGCTCAGCGCCGCCCTCGCGGCCCTGGCGCTCGCTGCCCCTGTCGCCCACGCCCACCAGGCAGGCGATATCATCGTCCGCGCAGGTGCCATTACCACAGCTCCCAACGAAAGCAGCGGCGACCTGAAATTCGACGGCAACAAAGTCTCGGGCACCAAGGCGACTCTGGACAGCGACACCCAACTGGGCCTGACCTTCGCCTATATGCTCACCGACCATATCGGCCTCGAGCTGCTGGCTGCCACCCCGTTCAAGCACACCGTCGGCGTCAAAGGCCTGGGCGGCGGCCTGGACGGCAAGCTCGCCGACATCAAGCAGCTGCCACCGACCCTGTCGTTGCAGTACTACCCGATGGAACCGACTTCCAAGTTCCAGCCGTATGCCGGCGTCGGCATCAACTACACCCTGTTCTTCGACGAAGACCTCAGTAGCGCACGCAAGCAGCAGGGCTTCAGCAACCTGAAGCTGCAAGACTCGGTCGGCATCGCCGGCCAGCTGGGCATGGACTACATGATCACCGACAACTTGCTGGTCAACGCATCGGTCTGGTACGTCGACATCGACACCAAGGCCAGCGTCGATGGCCCGTCCGCACTGGGCTACAGCAAGACCAAGGTCGACGTCGATGTCGACCCGTGGGTGTACATGGTCGGCCTTGGCTACAAGTTCTGACCTGAACACTGCAGGGCGGCTTCGGCCGCCCTCGCGCGTTGCAGCCATAGCCAGTACCCCAGCGCCACCGCGCTGATGCCCATCCCAAGCCCACACACCGCTGCCCAACCCCAATGGGCATACACCCAGCTCGCCAGCACTGCCCCCACTCCACTGCCAAGCGAATAGCAGCACATGTAGGCGCCGATCAACCGGCTGGCCATTGCGCCACGCCCGGCCAGCAGCAGGCTCTGGTTGGTGACATGCACCGCCTGCACGGCAAAGTCCAGCATCAGCACACCCAACCCGAAGGCCATCAGTGAATGCCCGACGAAGGCCGTGGGCAGCCATGACAGCACCAGCAAAACCAGCGCTACTCCGGTGGTGCGCTCCCCCAGCCCCTGGTCGGCCAGGCGACCGGCGCGCGCTGCCGCCAATGTGCCAGCAACACCCGCCAGGCCGAACAGACCGATCGCGGTATGGCTCAGCGCCAGTGGCTCGGCACTCAGGGGCATGACCATGGCACTCCAGAGCACGCTGAACGCAGCGAAGATCAACACGCCGAACAGCCCGCGCTGACGCAGCAGCCGGTCGTGCCGGTACAGCCTGAACTGGGCAACGATCAACGCCCGGTAGCCAGACCGCAGCGACACCGGTTGCCCCGCGGGCAGGCTGCGCCACAGCACCAGGGCCAGCAGCATCAGCAGCCCTGCGGCAATCAGGTACACGCTGCGCCAGCCAGCCAGGTCGGCAAGCCCGCCCGAGACCAGCCGCGCCAGCAGAATGCCCAGCACTACGCCGCTGGTGACGGTGCCCACGGCCTGCCCTTGCCGGCCGGGGGCGGCAAGGCTCGCTGCATGCGCCACCATCACCTGCACCATGACCGCCATCAGCCCGGTGATGGCCAGGGCCAGCAGCAATAGCGCCCAGTTGGGTGCCATGCCTACCCCAACCAGCGCCAGGGCCGAGAACAGCAACTGCCCGAGCAACAGGCGCTTGCGGTCGATCAGGTCACCCAGCGGCACGATCAGCAACAACCCCAGGGCATAGCCCGCCTGGGTCGCGCCTACTACCCAACCGATCTGCTGCTGCGCCACGCCCAGGTCAGCGGCCATCGACTCGAGCAAAGGCTGGGCGAAATACACAGTCGCCACGGCCATGGCGCTGGTGATGGCCAGCAGCAGGGTTATCCAGCGTGTCAGTGCAGGGTTCATCGGGCTGGCCTCGTCAATCTGGTTTCGAATTGAAACCACATGCTGGCTATTTAGCAAATGTGGTTTTAATCTGCAACCAGATGATCACGAAAGGCCCCGTCCATGCTCGATGAAAACAATGCGCAATGCCCCGTCGCCCGGGCCCTGGAGGTGCTGGGAGACCGTTGGGCGCTGATGATCCTGCGCGACGCCTTCGATGGCCTGCGGCGCTTCAGTGAATTCCAGAAAAACCTGGGGCTGGCGAAGAACATCCTCGCCTCACGGCTGAAGTGGCTGGTGGAAAGCGGGCTGCTGACGCTGCAGCCGGCGTCGGATGGCAGTGCCTACAAGGAATATGTGCTGACCGAGAAAGGGCGATCGGTGTTCCCGGTGGTGGTTGGCTTGAGGCAGTGGGGGGAGCGGTTTCTGTTCGAGGCGAGTGAGGTGCGTTCGGAGTTGGTGGATGGTGATACGGGGCAGGCGCTGGAAACGCTGCAGGTGCGGGCCCGGGACGGGCGGGTGCTGGCGGCAGGGGATTGCCTGCGAAAAGTGGTGCGGCATGAGTGATTCTGGGGCTGCTGCGCAGCCCATCGCCGGCAAGCCAGCTCCCACAGGGACCGCGTACTCGCTCTTGTGGGAGCTGGCTTGCCGGCGATAGGGGCGCAAAGCGCCCCCAAGCATTTCAGCCCTTGCCCAGAAGCCGCGACAAGCCCTCGACCATCGGCGTCGCCTGCGGAAACTCGAACCGCGCCAACAAGCGCTGGTTATCCGCCCGCGAATGGCGAATGTCACCCGAACGTGCCGCCACATAGCTGACCGCCGGCAAGCTACCCACCACCTTCTCAAGCGCTGCCAGCAACTGGTTGAGCGATGTGGCCTGGTTGAGGCCGATATTCACCGCCCCCTCCTCGACCTGCGGCTGCTCCAGCGCCTGCACCATCACCTGCACCAGGTCGCCCACGTAGAGGAAGTCCCGGGTCTGCTCGCCATCACCGAACACCGTAATCGGCAAACCCTTCACAGCGCGCTCGGAGAAAATGCTGATCACCCCGGAATACGGCGAGGACGGGTCCTGGCGCGGCCCGAAGATATTGAAGAAGCGGAACACCACCGGCTCCAGGCCATGCTGGCGACGGTAGAAGTCCAGGTACTGCTCACTGGCCAGCTTGTCCACGGCATACGGGGTCAGCGGCGCCTTGGGGGTGTCTTCGGCAATCGACTCACCTTCACCATTGTTGCCATACACCGCCGCACTGGAGGCGAACAGCACCCGGCGCAGCCCATGCACGCGCATGGCTTCGCACACGTTGAGGGTGCCGATGAAATTGCTCTGGTGGGTCCGCACCGGGTCCTCGACCGAGGCCTGCACCGAGGCCACCGCTGCCAGGTGCACCACGGCACTGCAGCCAGCCGCAACCTGCGTGACCAGCCCGGCATCGGCGACATCGCCTTCAATCAGTTCCAGCCGTGGGTGGCCGACCTGCAGGTTGCCCCGTTGGCCAGTGGAAAAGTCGTCGAGAATGCGTACGGCGTAGCCTTTGTCCAACAACGCATCGCACAGGTGGGAGCCAATGAAGCCGGCACCGCCGGTGATCAGGATGGGGGCGTCAGCCATGGCGGTAGAACCGGTCCAGTAGAGGCGGCAGGCCGGCGCGCCAGGCGCGCGGCTTGATGCCGAAGGTATGAAGGATTTTCTTGCAGGCCAGTACCGCGTGCTGCGGCTCTTCGCTGGCATCCGGCCGTGCGGCATGGGCCTGCGGCGTCGGTGCCTGCACGGCCAGCTGGCGGTACTGGCCTGCTTCGGTAAGGATCGCCTGGCCCAGCGCCAGCGGCGTGGTCGCCTCGTTGCCGGCGTAATGGTAGGTGCCCCACAGCGGCGCACTGCAATCGAGTTGCTTGAGCACCGACAGGATCACCCGGGCGGCGTCGTCGACCGGCGTCGGGTTGCCACGCCGGTCATCGGCCAGCAGCAGCTCCTGTGGTTGCTCGGCGCGGGTCAGGAAACGGCCCAGCGCCCCGTCGATGCTTTCGTCGAGCAGCCAACCAAAGCGCAACAGCACGTGCTGCGGGCAAGCCGCGCGCACGCTCTGCTCGATGCGCCACAGGGCCTGACCACGCAGGCCCAGCGGTACCGGCTCGTCCTTTTCGCTGTAGGCCGTGGCCCGCGAACCGTCGAACACGCGGTAGCTGGAAGGCTGCACCAAGGTGATCTGGTGGTGCTGGCACAGCTCCGCCAACCGCTCCACAGCTCGCTCCTGCTGGGCCAGGCGCTGTTCACTGACCGACTCGGCCTGGAACCAGTCGAAGTAATAGGCCAGGTTGACCAGGGCATCGGGACGATGATCGTCGAGCAGCTGGGTGAGGCTGGCCGGCGTCCAGCCGTTCTCGGGCGGGCGCGGCGCCAGGAATGCGATGTCCTCCTCGGCCCCAAGACGAATCAGCGCTTGCCCGAGGGCATTGCCACCACCCAACAGCATTAGGCGCATACGCATAGAGTCAGCAGATCCGGAGAGGTTGATTGAAGGAAAGGGGCCATTTTGCGGTTTCCTGCCCGGGAAGTCCAACACCGGACCCGTTCGATGCCACAGGCGGTATTGATTCCAAAGTTCCACAGTTCAATACCACCATAGGCAGAATTCTCCTACGACATACCAGGAACGAGCTGACTTCCATGCCGCAGCACAACCGCATTGAATAGTTGACTCCCCCACTTGCCAGCCGGGGAGCTTCACAAAAACAAGTACAGGGAACGTTCAATGCCTCGTTCGGAAGTTGCATACCTGGATTTCAGCCCGGAGCAAAGCAAGGCCATAACCTTTGCAAGCCAGACCATTGCTGACTTGGGTGGCCCGGAGACCAAAGGAGTAGCACTTCAGGCTCGTATATTCGCCGATCAACTCGAGCAAGCCTTGAGTGAGGAACAGCGTGCACTGTTACAACGCTTCAGTGAAGGCCAGCTATCTGCCTTGATGTACAGGCAGATGCCTTGTGCCAACGAGCCAATACCAGAGTACCTGCCCGACATTTCCGCCCTGGCGCAAAACCCTCGCTGCCAATACCTTGCCTCCCGCAATCAACTGCTGCTGGAGCTCGTGCGCTACCGCAGTTTCGCCTTCGATATAGACAACGATGGTAAACAGGTTCGCCTGGTCGGCAACTTCAAGGGCGGTGGCCGCATCCCGCGGCTCGACGAAAATCCCTGCCTGGAAGTTGAAACCAGCTCCCATGCGGGCTTGCGCTTGGGGCCGCACACTGAAGCGCCCTACAACTGCTCGACAATTTCCACCAATGCCAACTCCCCTGCTCCCTCTGCACTGATTCTGACTGCGCGCTGGAACCCCGCCAATGAACCTACGAATGTCTTCCCGCTCCGGGAAATCATCGAACGCCTGGGTAGCCTGGACACACTTGCGCTGACTTCAACGTCCTTCGACTTCACCCGCAGTGACTGCTTCGCTCACGGACAAGGCAATGCAGGCAAAGCAGTTTCAATGCTGCAATTCGAGCCCAACGGTGGTTTCTCTGTTCGTTACAACAGCTATCGCTTCAGCCTGAATGAACGCGCCTGCAGCGCAGCGGCGCGCGCTTTCGACGCCTTTCAGAAAGCACTGGATAACGCACGACCACTGGCGTTTGTCCTGCAGCCTGACAGCGCACTGTTGATCAACAACAGCCGAGCCTTGCACGGCCGCGACATGGTCCAGGACAACCGGCGGCTGCTCATCCGTCAATTCGGATACTCCCCCTTCGCAGTACCGTTGGTGCTCGCTGAAGACCCACTGCTCGTGCGTGGCTGATCACAGGAAAACACCCAATGATCGAATTCGACGTAACGCTTGTTCTGACACTCGCACTGGTGGCACTGATGGCCGGCTTTTTCGATGCCATCGCCGGTGGTGGCGGCCTGATCACGCTCCCGGTGTTGTTCATTGCCGGTATCGAACCCTTGGCGGCAATTGCCACCAACAAGTTCCAGGCGGCTTCGGCTACGGTTTCGGCTACATGCGCCTTCGCCCGCAAAGGCATGATCGACTGGAGACGAGGCAGTCCAATGGCTGTCATGTCTTTTATAGGAGGGGCGTTGGGTGCCTTGTCGATAACTTACGTGCCCAAAAGCGTTCTGCAGGCGTGCGTCCCACCACTGCTGATTCTGATAGCCGCTTACTTTGCCTTCAGCCCAAAGCCGAATGAACAAGCGCGCAAGGCAAAGGTATCGACCAGCCTGTTCTGCGTGACGGTTGCACCGATCATTGGCTTTTATGACGGTATCTTCGGCCCTGGTGTCGGCTCGTTCTTCATGCTGGCCTGCGTGATCCTCCTGGGCCAGCACTTGATACAAGCCGTGTGCACCAGCAAGCTTTTGAACGCAGCCTGTAACCTGGGCGCATTGTCAGTCTTTTCACTCAGCGGGGCGATCATCTGGCCACTGGCGCTGGCAATGGCGTTCGCGGCTTTTGTGGGGGCTCAATTGGGCGCACGCTGCGCAGTGCACTTTGGCCCACGGCTGATCAAGCCATTGCTGGTCTGTGTTTGCTGCATCATGGCAATCAAGTTGCTGCTCGACCCAGGCAACCCTGTTGGCGAGTGGTTACATCAACTTGTTCTCTGAAAAAAGCATCACTCGATTTCGAACAGGCTGTTACGCAACGGCCCCACGCTGAGGCGCTCACGCACATCGTCATCTATGCGGGGATCATCCGGCTGGTACAGTTTTACCTGCCGGTAGACATTTATGCGATTGATCTCCTCTCCCAGGTAGTCCCACACAACCCGAGTGCAGGCCGGGTTGCGCCGGTCTCCGCTGGATACGCCGGCCTTCAGGCCGTTAAGGCGGGTAATGCGGCTTTTGAAACTGGGGATGAGGATAGTCTGGCTCATCTCGTTGAACGTCAGCGACTCGTAATCGACCAGGAACATCCGGTCCTGCAACTGGAACGCCGCTCCCAGATAGCGACAACGCACCTCGGCATGGGGGTTGGTGGCGCTGGAACGCTCCTGGCGTTCCTGGCGTTCGAAAAGGAACTGCCCGCGCTCCTCCCACAGGTGAACCAATGACACCAGGACCGTGCCCGGAACCGACATGCAGTTGGAATATTCCAGGTAATAACCGCAATAGCGCGACAGGTTCCCCGCATGGGCGTGCAACGGACGGAACAGATCACTGATCGGGTCGCCAGGCTGCTCGGCCGGGGTCGACACGCGAGCACCGATCAGGCGGCTGAACTGCTCGGGTGGCAAATGCAATTCGTAATCTTCGACTCCGAAGAAATCGCCGATGCGCTTGAGGTTGTAGGCCGTCGGGCGGCTCTGCCCGCTCAGGTACTTGTTGAACTGCGCGCGGTTGATCGACAGCTGGCGGCAAACTTCGGAGATAGAGCGGTAGTGGCTGCAGGCCAGTTTGAGGTTGGTAGCGAAATGATCGCTCATGACTCGGGACTCAGGTGACGCGAATGGCGCAATTGTAGCATCAAGTTGCACCAAATCAGAGCAACCCGCGAAATTGTAACCGCTCTTGTCATAGCCAACCATGCGCCCCACGAAGCGGTGCGCCTGCCGTCCGCTGATCTTTCCACACGAACAATAAGAATCGAGGTCATTTTCCAATGCTCGAAGTACTCAACGATTTCCTCTCGGGGAAACTTCTCATTGTGCTGATCGTAGGGCTGGGTAGCTACTTCACCATCCGTTCCCGGTTCGTCCAGTTCCGCCATTTTGGCCACATGTTCGGTGTGTTCAAAGAATCGCTGCGTGGCCAGGCAGGCCAGCTGAGCTCCTTCCAGGCCCTGATGCTGAGCCTGGCCGGCCGCGTGGGCGCCGGTAACATCGCCGGTGTCGGTATCGCCGTTACCCTGGGCGGCCCAGGCGCGGTGTTCTGGATGTGGGTCACCGCACTGGTGGGCATGTCCAGCAGCTTCTTCGAATGCACCCTGGCCCAGGTCTACAAGCGCGCCGATGGCGACGGCCTGTACCGTGGTGGCCCGGCCTACTACATCCAGCACGGTCTCAAGCTGAAAAGCATGGCCATCGTGTTCTCGATCCTGCTGCTGGTCACCTACGGCTTCGCCTTCATCGGCCTGCAGTCGTACACCGTGACCCACTCGCTGCAGAACGCCTTTGCCTTCGACCCCAAGCACACCGGCATCGTCCTCGCCGTGCTGCTGGCCATCACCTTCATTGGCGGCATCAAGCGCATCGCTGCGGTGTCCGACCTGCTGGTACCGGTCAAGACCCTGGCCTACATCGGCGTGACCCTGTACGTGATCGGTACCCAGATCGAGCACGTGCCAGCCATGCTGGAAACCATCTTCAAGAGCGCCTTCGGCCTCGACCCGGCATTCGGCGGCCTGCTCGGCAGCGCCATCGTCATGGGCGTGAAGCGTGGTGTGTTCGCCAACGAAGCGGGCCTGGGCAGTGCGCCGAACGTCGCCGCCGTGGCCGCCGTGAAACACCCGGGTGCGCAGGGCGTTGTCCAGGCATTCAGCGTGTTCCTCGACACCTTCGTGATCTGCACCTGCACCGCGTTGCTGATCCTGTTGTCGGGCTTCTACACCCCGGGCTTCGAAGGTGACGGCATCGTCCTGACCCAGAACTCGCTGGCCGCCGTGGTCGGTGACTGGGGCCGCGTGTTCGTCAGCGTGGCGCTGTCGCTGTTCGTCTTCACCTGCATCCTCTACAACTACTACCTGGGCGAAAACAGCCTGCAGTTCCTCAGCCGCAACCGCGTGGTACTGATGGTGTTCCGTGGTCTGGTGCTGGCGCTGGTGGTATGGGGTTCGATGCAGGACCTGTCGACCGTGTTCGCCTTCGCCGACATCACCATGACCTGCCTGGCCTTCGTCAACCTGGTGGCCCTGGCCCTGCTGTTCAAGGTCGGCCTGCGGGTGATGCGCGACTATGACGACCAGCGCAAGGCGGGCGTCGACCAGCCAGTGTTCGACTCGGCCAAGTTCACCGACCTGGACCTGGACCGCAATGCCTGGCCTGCCAATCCGCAGGCGGAAACAGCCACTGACAAAGCAGTCGGCCAAGCTCAGACGCAGCGCTGATATCCTCTCCTGCCCAGCCGCCCCGTCCGCGGGCGGCTTTTCTTTCTCCGCTCATCGCTACGGATGCTTTCCATGCGTGCAGTAAAGAATCTTCTCGTTCTCTATACCGGTGGCACCATCGGCATGCTCGAAACACCGGAAGGCCTGGCGCCGGCCGGTGGTTTCGAAGCGCGAATGCGTGAACACTTCGCCCAGTTGGCCGATGCGCCCCAGGTGCAATGGACCCTGCAGGAACTGAACCCGCTGCTCGACAGCGCCAACATGCAACAGCACAACTGGCTGGCGATGCGCGATGCCATCGTCGCAGCGGTAGAGGTGGCTGGCCATGATGGCGTGCTGGTGCTGCATGGCACCGACAGCCTGGCCTACAGCGCCGCGGCATTGTCGTTCCTGCTGCTGGGCCTGCCGGTGCCGGTGCTGCTGACCGGCTCGATGCTGCCGGCGGGTACCGCGGACAGCGACGCCTGGGGCAACCTGTGCGGCGCACTGCGCCAGTTCGAACAGGGGCTGGAAGATGGCGTGCAGCTGTACTTCCATGGGCAACTGCTGCATGGCTGCCGGGCGTCGAAGCTGCGCAGCGAGGCGTTCGATGCCTTTGCCGCGCTGCCGCGTCATCGTGACAGTGAGCGCGCCACGGCGATCCCAGCCGAACTTGGCTACAAGCACCCGCGCCAGCCGGTCAACCTGGCGGTAGTGCCGGTATTCCCGGGCCTGCAAGCCGGGCACTTGCAGGCACTGCTGGGCAGCGGCGTGCAGGGGTTGCTGCTGGAGTGCTACGGCAGCGGTACAGGGCCGTCGGATGACCAGGCGTTGCTGGATGTGCTGAGCGCGGCACGCCAGCGGGGCGTGATGCTGGCGGCTATCAGCCAGTGCCCTGAGGGGTCGGTGGTGTTCGATACCTATGCGGCGGGTAACCGCTTGCGCGGGGCCGGGCTGGTCAGTGGCGGTGGCATGACCCGGGAGGCGGCGCTGGCCAAGATGGTTGCGTTGCTGGGGGCCGGGCTGGATGTCGACACGGCGGAAAGGTGGTTTGCCCTGGATCTGTGTGGGGAACGGGCCTGAGTGTTGCCTGGTCTGGCCCTATCGCCGGCAAGCCAGCTCCCACAGGGATAACACAAGGCCTGAGGCCTGTGGAGTACCTGTGGGAGCTGGCTTGCCGGCGATAGGGCCCTGACAGGCAAAAGAAAATGGCGGAAGGCAGCGGGAGTCGAACCTGCCCGGGAACGGCTGCCGTCCCCAACCGGGTTTGAAGCCCGGCCGCGCCACCGGGCGCGATTGCCTTCCTTGAACTCAGTGCCTGGCCTGCTGCTGGGCCAGGGCGCTGTCGGCGCGAATGTGACGCTGATCGGCCACCCTCCGGGTCAAGCCGATGCGGTCGAAGTACTCCAGAATCTGCACACTGCGCTTGCGACCGATGCCCAACATATCGCGAAACGCGGCAACCTGCACTATCGGCGTTTCACTGGCCTGCCCCAGCAGCAGCTCTGCCATGCGCTGTAGCGTCGCCTCGGGGTAGAACAGGTCGCGCACCACCTGGTGCACCATGCCCAACCGGGCCAGCTTGCGCAGCAACAGGCGCACATCGGCTTCGGCACAATTTTCCTCGCTCGCCAGCGTCCTGACCCAGGGCGGATCGTATTGCCCCGCCAGCAACTTCGGTTGCAGACTCGCCCATAACGCACTGTCGGCTTCGCTCAGCTGCACCTTGTGATCAGGCAGGTGCAGCCAAGGCCCGCTGCTGGCAATGGCGCCGTCTTCGAGCAACTCATCCAGCAGGCTGACAAAAGCGGGCCGCTCCAGCGGCAAGGCAGCAAAGCGGCGCAGGCGGTCGCGGTCCGGGCCGAGCTGGTCGGGCTCCTGTTCATGGAACCGCGCCAGCTGCTCCAGCACCTGGCGCTTGAGCGCCTGCCACCGGGCACTGGCAAACAGCAGTTGGCCCTGCCGCGTGGCCACCACCAGCACGTCTTCCGGCAACTGCCAGGTTTCGCGCAGGCGATTGAACTGCCGCTCCAGACGCTGTGGGTCGATACCCCCTGGTGCGCTGGCAAGCAGTGCCGGCAAGGCCTGCTCCAGGTCCTCGGCATCACGCAGCACCTGCAATTGGCGCAGGCGCTCATCGCTGCGACGCTGACGGCTTGGCGCGAACGGGTCGAGCACCTTGCCGCCCCCCAGGGTGCGCTGAGCACGCTGGTCGCGCAGAACCAGGCGGTCGCCGTGTACCGCCTGCAGCGGCGCGTTGAGCAACAACTGGGCGAACATGCGCTGGCCCGCCGCCAGGGTTTCACCTTCGAGCAAGGCCACCCGGGCGGTTACGTCCTGGGTGCCGAGGTGCACGTGCACAGCGCTGAAATGTTCGAAGGTACGGGTCTCGCCCGGCAACAGGTTCAGCTCGATATCCACCCGCACGCTGGGGGCGTGCAGCCACTCGGGCACCAGCCAGTCACCCCGGCGCACCTGCTCCACCGCCAGCCGTTCGGCAGCGATGTTCAGTGCCACCCGCTGGCCCGCCTCGGCCACCAGCGCGGCCTGGTTCTGCGCATGCAGGCCACGCACCCGCACCGGTTTGCCGGCCTTGCCCAGCAACAAGGTGTCGCCGGCACTGACCCGCCCAGCCAGCGCCGTGCCCGTGACCACAACACCCGCACCGGTAACGGCGAAGGCGCGGTCGACAGCCAGACGGAAACCACCACGCACGCTGCGCTGGCGCACGCGCTGTTGCGCGGCAAGCACGGCCTGGCGCAGGGCATCGATACCTTCGCCGGTCACACTCGACAACGGAAACTGCCGTGCACCAGCATATGGGCCCGGCGCCAGAAGCTCGCTGACCTGTGCCTGCACTTCGACCAGGCGGGCCGGCTCTACCCGGTCACATTTGCTGATCGCCACCAGGGCCTGAGGGATGCCCAGCAGCTCAATGATCGCCAGGTGCTCTCGGGTTTGTGGCATCACCCCGTCGTCGGCCGCCACCACCAACAGCACCAGGTCGATGCCGTGGGCGCCGGCCAGCATGTTATGGATAAAGCGCTCATGGCCCGGTACATCGATGAAGCCGGTCAGCGCTGCCCCCTCGGTCAACGCCGCATAGCGGTAGCCAAGGTCGATGGTCATGCCACGGGCGCGCTCCTCCTGGCGATGGTCACCGGCCTGGCCGGTCAGGGCCTGGAGCAGTGCGGTCTTGCCATGGTCGATGTGGCCGGCGGTACCAACGATCACTGTACCGGCCCCAATTGCAGGGCGGGCAACTGCGCCAGCCACTGGGCCTCGTCATCCAGTTGCCGCAGGTCCAGCCACAGGGCGTCATCGTCGATTCGGCCGAGCACTGGCACGGGCAGACCGCGCAAGGCGCGCTCCAGCACATGCAGGCTGCGCCCGCGCAGCTTCTTCGACACCTGCGGGCGCAGGCACAATGCCGCGCTTGGCAGGCGGGCCACCGGTTGGCTGCCACTGCCAATCATGCCCAACGCCGGTTCCACGCTGACCGTCCATTGTTCGCCGAGGCGGGCCTTGAGCTCTGGCGCCAGGCGCTCGGCCTGGAACTGGATTTCTACCTGGCTGCGGGTCAGCAGGCGCAGACTGGGCAGGCGCTCGGCCAGGCGGTCGGGGTTGCGGTACAGCGCCAGCACCGCTTCGAGTGCGGCCAGGGTGATCTTGTCGACCCGCAGCGCGCGCTTGAGCGGGTTCTTCTTGATCCTGGCGATCAGCTCCTTGCGCCCGACGATGATTCCGGCTTGCGGCCCGCCCAGCAGTTTGTCGCCGCTGAAGGTGACGATATCGGCGCCGTCAGCCAAGGCCTGGCGCACGGTCGGCTCGGCGGGCAGGCCCCAGCGGGTAAGGTCAAGCAGGCTGCCGCTGCCAAGGTCTTCAAGCAGCGGCAGGTCATGTTGGTGGGCGATGCGCGCCAGCTCGCCGGTGGGCACCTGGGTAGTGAAGCCCTGGATGCTGTAGTTGCTGCAATGCACCCGCATCAGCAGGCCGGTACGTGGGCTGATGGCGGCCTCGTAGTCACGGGCGTGGGTGCGGTTGGTGGTGCCGACTTCGTGCAGCTTCACGCCGGCGCGAGCCATGATGTCGGGGATGCGGAAGGCACCGCCGATCTCGATCAGTTCACCGCGGGAGATGATCCCCTCCTTGCGCGCGCCCAGGCTGTTGAGCGCCAGCAGCACGGCGGCGGCGTTGTTGTTGACCACGGTGACGGCTTCGGCGCCGGTCAGCTCGCGGATCAGACCTTCGATCAGGTCGTCACGGTCGCCGCGCTTGCCGGTGGCCAGGTCGAATTCCAGGTTGAGCGGGTAGCGGGCGGCGGTCTGCATGGCCTCGATGGCCTCCTCTGGCAACAAGGCGCGGCCGAGGTTGGTGTGCAACACGGTGCCGGTGAGGTTGAACACACGACGGACCTGGCTGCGTTGCTGGGTGGCCAAGCGTTCGCCAGTGCGGCCCAGCAAGACTTCAGCGGCCAGTTCGGCGGCACTGAGCTGGCCGGTGCGGGCGGGGTCGCGCAGGTCATCGAGCAGTTGCCGCAGGGTGGCAAGGACCGCGTCGCGACCGTGGCGGTCGATCAGCGGGAGGCAGGCCGAGTGGCGCAAAAGGGTGTCGATGGAGGGCAGGCGTGGGGTGTCGCTGGCTAGGCTGGAGGACATGCGGTACTACCTTGGACTGATCCGTTGTCTGTACTGGCCTCTTCGCGGGTAAACCCGCTCCCACAGGGGCCGCGCAAGCCTCAAAAGCTGCGCGGGCCCTGTGGGAGCGGGTTTACCCGCGAAGAAGGCGACTCGGTCTTACAGTGTAGACACTCTCCATTACCCGGGTGCGAGCATCAGGTTCGGTGCCAACCGATGGAAGCCCTCCTCGTCCAGGCGAATGTCCAGTGCCAGGCTGGCCAGGTCATCGGCCAGCGGCTCGGCCGCCGCATCGTTTTCCAGGTAGTTCTGCTTCAGGTAGCTCTCGCACTCCGGGCAGCACTCCGCCCGTAGCGGCGCCTTGCCCGGCGCATGGCGGTCATCGTCAAGGCTGGTATAGCGCAGGTCCTTGCTCGACTCGCAGTACACGCATTTGACCCGCACCACATGCCATTCGCAGGCACACAGCGAACAAGCCAGGTAGCGCAGGCCATTGTGCTTGCCGCGGTTGCGCACCACCCCGGCCATCGCCGGCGAACCGCAGGCAGGGCACTGGGCCAGGCTGCCGGCGGGCTTGAGCTCTGGCGCGGGCAGCGCCAGCAACCAGCTGGACCAGGCCGCCTGCAAGGCCGCCCCAATGAACGGCACCAGTGCCGCGGGCACTGCGTCGTACTGGCCGGCGAGCAAGGCGATGCCCCAACCCTTGCGTTGAGGGTCGTCACTGCTGCGCAGGGCTTGCAGCGCCTCCCCCAACGGACCGCTGGTGTCCGCGTCGAGGTGCTCGAGCAAAGCCTGCAACCAGACCAGCCACGGCCCTTCACGCACCAGGCTGTCCGCCGCCAGTGGCGGCAAACCATGACTTATGCACAGGCGCTGACGCTCCTCGGCCACCGGCATGCCAGCGGGCGGGTTATCCACAAGCTGCTGCTGGATACGGCACAAACGAGCCACCAGCTTCAGGTATTCGCCAAGGGCATTGCCCTCGGCCAACTGCTCCAGGCGCGCAGCGCGCAGTTCGAACAGGTTGGCGGGGGGCAGGTGCAGAAACGGTGGCATCACTGCCGACGCTTCGATCTGCCCGGGTTCGAGTATCGTGCTCAAGCGCTCATCCTTCTTTTCGTCCGTGATTGCCCGGCGTCTTGTCACCGGTCACTTCGCGGTACCACAACTCATGGTGCTTGCGCGCCCAGGCGCGGCTGACCCAGCCATGCAGCATGGCGCCGATCGAGCCCTTGATCCAGATGCCGGCGTAGATGTGCACGATGATGCTGAGGATCAGCACGAACGCCGCCAGGGCGTGGAGCAGAGCGGACAGGCGAATGACCTCGATGCCGAACAAATGGCTGAAGTATGCGCGCCAGATCACCACGCCGCTGACCAGCAGAACCAGCATGCACACCAGCAGGGTCCAGAACAACAGCTTCTGCCCGGCGTTGTACTTGCCGATCGGTGGCACACCCTCCTCCTTGTTGAGCATCACCCGGTCCACGCGGCGCAGCCACAGGCGGTCGTTGGCAGTGATGAAGTTGGCCCGCCAGAAACGCAACACCAGGCCGAGGAAGAACACGAACATCGCCACCCCGATGAAGGGGTGCAGGATGCGTGTCCACGGCCCACCGCCGAACAGGTTGCTGAGCCAGAACAGCGCCGGATGGAACAGCGCCAGCCCCGACAGGCCAGCCAGGACGAACAGGATCGCGACGACCCAGTGGTTGCTGCGCTCGTTGGCGTTGTAGCGCAGGATGGGTTTGTTGTCGTTCATGGTCGCTGCTCCCCTTGCCCACCGGGCTTGGTCGGATCATAGACATGGACCGACGGGTCCACCTGGTGCACGCTTTCATCCGCAGGTGCCGGGTGTTCGTCCTCCTCCACCCGCTGTGGCCCGACCCGCACATAGTGGAAGAACCCGGCCAGCACCGCCGCACCCATGGCCAGCAGCGCCAGCGGCTTGGTGAAGCCCTTCCACAACCCCACCAGCGGGCTGATCACCGGCTGGTCCGGCAGGCCGGCGTACAGCTTCGGCGTATCGGCATGATGCAGCACATACATCACATGGGTGCCACCGACGCCGTCCGGGTCGTACAGCCCGGCCTTGTCGTAGCCCCGCGACTGGAGGTCGACGATGCGCTCGGCGGCATGCACCTTCATCTCGTCCTTGGTGCCGAACACGATGGCCCCGGTCGGGCAGGTTTTCACGCAGGCCGGCTCCAGGCCCACGGTCACGCGGTCGGAACACAGGGTGCACTTGTACGCCTTGTGGTCCTTCTGCGAGATGCGCGGGATGTTGAACGGGCAACCGGTGATGCAGTAGCCGCAACCGATGCAGTGGTCCTGGTTGAAGTCGACGATGCCGTTGGCGTGCTTGATGATCGCCCCCGGGCTCGGGCAGGCCTTCAGGCAACCTGGCTCGGCGCAGTGCATGCAGCCGTCCTTGCGAATCAGCCACTCCAGGTTGCCATCGTCGCGCTCGTGCTCGGTGAAGCGCATCAGGGTCCAGGTCTCGGCGGTGAGGTCCTGGGGGTTGTCGTAGGTGCCGTGGTTGTGGCCGACCTCGTCACGCAGTTCGTTCCACTCCGAACACGCCACCTGGCAGGCCTTGCAGCCGATGCACTTGGTGGTGTCGATCAGCTTGGCTACTTCCTGCTGCTGGCGTACCGAAGGCGGTACGGTGGTGGTGGCCGAGCGGGCGATGATGTCTTGGCTGGCCATCAGAGTTTCTCCACTTTGACGAGGAACGACTTGGACTCTGGCGTCTGGGTATTGCCGTCACCCAGGAAAGGCACCAGGGTGTTGGTCAGGTAGCCATGCCGCGTAGCCCCGGTGAAGCCCCAGTGCAGCGGGATGCCGATCTGGTGCACGGTCTGGTTGTTGACCTTGAGCGGGCGAATCCGCTTGGTCACCACTGCCACCGCCTCGATGTGCCCGCGCTTGCTCGACACCCGCACCCGGTCACCGGCCTTGATACCTTTCTCGCTGGCCAGCACCTCGCCGATTTCGACGAACTGCTCGGGCTGGGCAATGGCGTTGAGCCGGCAATGCTTGCTCCAGAAGTGGAAGTGCTCGGTCAGCCGGTACGTGGTCGCCGCGTACGGGAACTCGTCGTGCTTGCCGAGGCTGTCCCACACCGAGTCGAAGACCCGCCCGGCCGGGTTGCTGGTGGCCTTCTTGTTCTGCGGGTGCAGCGGGTTGATGCCAATCGGCGTTTCGAACGGTTCGTAGTGCTCGGGGAACGGGCCTTCGGCCATCTTGTCGATGGCGAAGAACCGCGCCACGCCTTCGGGGTTCATGATGAACGGGTTCATCCCCGCCTCGGGCGGCGAGTCGACCTTGAAGTCGGGCACGTCGGTGCCGGTCCAGGCCTTGCCGTTCCACCACACCAGGCGCTTCTTCTCCGGGTCCCACGGCTTGCCTTGCGGGTCGCTGGAGGCACGGTTGTAGAGGATGCGGCGGTTGGCCGGCCAGGCCCAGGCCCAGTTCTGCACCTGGTGCATGCCGTACGGGTCGCTGTTGTCACGGCGAGCCATCTGGTTACCCTGCTCGGTCCAGCTGCCGGCAAAGATCCAGCAGCCGGACGCGGTGCTGCCGTCGTCCTTGAGCTGGCCAAAGCCCGCCAGTTGCTGGCCGGCCTTGAGCACTGCGCCAGTCGGGTCAGTGACGTCGGCCACCGCCCAGCCGTTCATTTCCTTGGCCAGTTCCTCCGGGGATGGCTCTTCAGGGACCTTGTATGGCCAGTTGATGTTCATCAGCGCATCAGGGTAGGCGCCGCCCTCGGCCTGGTAGCGTTGACGCAGGCGCAGGAACAGCTCGCTCATGATGTGAACGTCGGTGCGGGTCTCGCCCGGGCCGTCGGCGCCCTTCCAGTGCCACTGCAGCCAGCGGCTGCTGTTGACCAGCGAGCCGTCTTCCTCGGCGAAGCAGGTGGTGGGCAGGCGGATCACTTCGGTCTGGATGTTGGCCGTGTCTACATCATTGAACGGCCCGGCGTTGCGCCAGAACTCCGAGGTCTCGGTGGCCAGCGGGTCCATGATCACCAGCCACTTGAGCTTGCCCAAGGCCGCGGTGACGCGGTTCTTGTCCGGCAGCGCGGCAATCGGGTTGAAGCCCTGGCACATGTAGCCGTTGACCTTGCCCTGGCCCATCATCTCGAACATGCGCAGCACGTCGTAGGCCGGCACGTCGAGCTTGGGCAGCCAGTCGTAGCCCCAGTTGTTTTGCGCGGTGGCGTTGACGCCGTACCAGGCCTTCATCAGGCTGACGTGGAACTTGCCGTAGTTCTGCCAGTACGACAGTTGCCCAGGGCGCAGCGGCTTGGAGGCGCGCTTGTCGATGAACGCGGCGTAGTCCTGCTCGGCATCGCCGGCCAGGGTCAGGTAGCCCGGCAGCGAGTTGGAAAGCAGGCCGAGGTCAGTCAGGCCCTGGATGTTGGAGTGCCCGCGCAAGGCGTTGACCCCGCCACCCGGCATGCCGACGTTACCCAGCAGCAATTGCACCATGGCCGCACTGCGTATGATCTGCGCACCGATCGAGTGCTGCGTCCAGCCCAGCGCGTAGAGGATCGTCATGGTCTTGCCCGGTACCGAGCAGGTAGCGATCTCTTCCCAGATCTTCAGCATGGCGTCCTGCGGCATGCCACAGGTCATGCTCGCCAGTTCCGGGGTATAGCGGCTGTAGTGCTGCTTCATCAGCTGGAACACGCAGCGCGGATGCTGCAGGGTCGGGTCGACCTTGGCAAAACCGTCCTCACCCAGCTCGTAACCCCAGCCGGACTTGTCGGCATACACGCGCTTGGCCTCGTCGTAGCCGCTGAACAGGCCATCCTCGAAGCCATAGTTCTCTTTGACGATGAACGACACGTCGGTGTAGTTGCGCACGTACTCGTGCTGGATCTTGTCGTTGCTCAGCAGGTAATTGATCAGCCCGCCCATGAAGGCGATGTCGGTACCGGTACGGATCGGTGCGTAGTAGTCCGCCACCGAAGCGGTACGGGTAAACCGCGGGTCGACCACGATCAGCCGCGCCTTGTTGTGCGCCTTGGCCTCGGTCACCCACTTGAAGCCGCACGGATGCGCTTCTGCTGCGTTGCCACCCATCACCAGGACCAGATTCGCGTTGGCGATATCGGACCAGTGGTTGGTCATGGCGCCACGGCCGTACGTCGGGGCAAGACTTGCCACCGTCGGGCCATGTCAGACACGAGCCTGGTTATCGAACCCCAGCATGCCTGTTGCGCGGACGACCTTGTGGGTCAGGTAGCCAGCCTCGCTGGAGGCGGCGGAAGCAGCGAGAAAACCGGTGGTGAGCCAGCGGTTGACCGTTTGCCCCTGGGCGTTCTTTTCGATGAAGTTGGCGTCGCGGTCCTGCTTCATCAGGTCGGCGACGCGATCGAGCGCCTCGTCCCAGCTGACCCGCACCCACTCCTTGCTGCCAGGCTTGCGTACCTCGGGGTACTGCAGGCGGCTCGGGCTGTGGATGAAGTCCAGCAGGCCAGCGCCTTTCGGGCAGAGGGTGCCGCGGTTGACCGGGTGGTCGGCGTCACCTTCGATATGGATGATGTTCTGTTTGACGTTCTTGCCCGCATCGCCCTGGCTGTACATGATCAGGCCGCAGCCGACCGAGCAGTAGGGGCAGGTGTTACGGGTTTCTTTGGTATGCGCCAGCTTGAAGTGACGCACCTGCTCGGCGAATGCTGGTGTCGGGGCCATGCCCAACGCCGCAAGGCTCGAGCCTCCAAGGCCGACGGCGGCGACCTTGAAGAATTGCCGACGGTTCAGGTCCATCGTGCACTCCTGATCAGGTGGTGGACGCACGGAACATGGCCGGCGCCTCTTGGTAGTCACGGTGGCGGCCAATTGATGGCCGCCAACAGTTAAGACTAGCCAAGAATCGAGAAGGTGCGATGACATGGGTCAGCTGAAGGCGCTGTGTTGCCAGATTCGCGGGTAAACCCACAGGTACTGCACATGCCCGAAGCAGGGCGCTATTCCTGTGGGTGCGGGCGTGCCCGCAAACCCGGCAACGCCGGTGCCATCCACCACCGGCCGATCAGCAAGCCGGCAGGTTGCGCACCACGTTCAGCGCCGCACTGCTCTGGGCCACCGGCATGATCTCGATGGTATTGATGTTCACATGCGCCGGCTGCTCGGCAATCCAGGCCACCGTGGCCGCGATGTCCTCGGGCAGGATGGCCTCCACATCCCGATACAGCGCCTGCACGGCATCCAGGTTGCCGTTCAGGCGCACCACCGAGAAATCGGTCCCCGAGCACAGCCCTGGCTCGATGTTGCTCACTCGCACTCGAGTGCCCGCCAGGTCGGCGCGCAGGTTGAGGCTGAACTGGCGGACAAAGGCCTTGCTGGCGCCATACACATTACCGCCCGGGTAGGGGTAGGTGCCGGCGATCGAGCCGATGTTGATGATCATGCCGCTGTCGGCTTCCACCATCTGCGGCAGGATCTTGTGGGTGACCATGGCCAGGCCGGTGATGTTGGTGTCGATCATCCGCTGCCAGTTTTCCGCGCTGCTGGCCTGGGCACGGTCCACGCCCAGCGCCAGCCCGGCATTGTTGACCAGCAAGTCGATCTGCAGCGAAGCATCACGAATCTGCTCGACCGCCGTCTCGAGCGACACCGGGTCGGTGACGTCCAGCGCCAGCGGAATGAAATTGACGCCCAGCTCGGCCTCCAGCGCTTGCAGCTTGTCCATGCGCCGGGCGCCACCGATCACGCGGTAGCCTTTGCCGATCAAGGTACGGCAGATAGCGCGGCCAAAGCCCGAGGAGGCGCCGGTTACGAATGCGGTTTTCATCAGTTGTCTCCTATGGAAGGGTCAGGCCAGGTACTTCACGCCCAGGCTGGTGAACAGGCAGAGCATCGAGAACACCAGCGCCTTGCGCACCACTTCGTTGCCCTTGCGCAGGGCCAGCGCGCTGCCCAGGTGGTTACCGAGGATGTTGCAGGCCACCAGCGGCAGCGCCAGCAGGTAGACGACCTTGCCGGCAATGACGAAGGCCACCAGGGCGCCGATGTTGGACGCGAAGTTGAAGGTTTTGGAGTTGGCCGAGCTGGAGACCAGGTCCATGCGCAGCAGGTAATGGAAAGCAATGATGAACATGCTGCCGGTACCTGGGCCGAAGAAGCCGTCATAGAAACCGATGGCCAGGCAGGTCAGCGGGACCACGGTGAACAGCATGCGCGATGACAGTTCGCGCTCCTCGACCGGGCGGTCCTTGGGGGTGAGGAAGATGAGGATGCCGAAGGGGATCAGCGCCAGGATGATCTTGCCCACGGTTTCCTGGGAGATCGACACGATCAGGTGCGCCCCCAGGTAGGCACCGAGCAGCGAGAATGGCACGCCGACCAGCGCCACCTTCCAGACCATCTTGCTGTTGGCCAGGAAGTTGCGGATGGCCGCCAGCGTGCCGAGGGTACTGACCAGTTTTTCCTGGCCCAGGGCAACCTGGGGCGGCATGCCAACCAGCAGAAAGCCCGGCACCAGGAACAGCCCGCCGCCACCGGCAATGCTGTCGACGAAGCCGGCAACGAAGGCAATCGCCCCGAGCATGAGGATCGCCAGCAACCAGTGTTCCGCCCAGAAAGCGCCTAACAGTTCCATAACAGTACGTCCATCGAGTCAGTGAAAGGGATCAGGAGAGAACTTCGTAGAGGTGATCAGCCCGGGCGAAGTGCACCCGGTTCAGGTCGTTGACCGCGAACAGGCGCAACAGCCAGCGGTCGGCACCATCGTTCTGTGGCTCGAAGCCATCGCGGGCATGCAGCACGCGCTGGTTCTTGAAGATCATGAAATCGCCCGGCAGCAGCAGGTGCGGCTCATCGAAGCGGCGGGTTTCCAGCACACTGCGCAGGCTGCCCAGGGCCTGCTCGGCACGCAGGTTCAGGCCGTGGGTGTTTTCACTGTCGAAGCGGCACAACCATTCGCCAGCGTGACCACGCGCCAGGACTGGCAGCTCGGCGGTGCAACGACGATTGCCGGTGAACGAGTCCGGGCGGCGGATTTCGAACTGCGGCAGGCACAGTTCGCGCACGGTCGATGCGGGTAGCGCTGCGACCACTGCATCGAGGTTTACCAGTGTGGTGCTGATGCGCGGATCACAGCGCATACCGAAGAACGATAGGTACTCCGGGCAGCAGGAAGCGGTGCCAAGCGGCTCGGAAGACAGCGGCAGGTCCGGGTTGTCCACATGATAGGAAAAGCGCAGCCGCGAACCATGGGAACTCTTGTGGCTGGAAGAACTGCGCGACGGAATGACATGGCGGAACAGGCGGCCATCGTTCTCCCCCTCATAAACCACCGGGTTGATCCCCATCAGGCTCTGCATGGTCAGGCTGACCAGGCAGGCAATGGGTGTGCTGCGCGGACTGAGCACGCCCGAATAGGGCGTAGGCGGGATGTCCCGGTCGCGGGGGCAGTTGCGCACGATCATGCTGGTCAGGTGCGGGTCTTCGACAAAGCCGCGGATCTGCTGGCACAGCGCCTTGCCCAGTACTTCCTGCGCCTGATCCTTGATCTGTGGGTAAAGCTCTTTGCTCGTCTCGAAATCGAGCGGGGTGTTGTTCAGCAGGGTTTGCCAGGCGCTGGAGGTGACCCAGGGCAGGCGGATCTCCAGTGAGGTCCGAGGCTCGGCCCCTTGATGCAGTTGTGCGCTTTCCATTTCGAGTGATATTCCATTGAGCTGGCTTGAGGCCGTTCGGTGTCGTGCTAAGCCGGGCAGAGGCGGCAGACGTTGTATTTTTTGAAGCCGTTCACAGCTGTGCGATGCCAGCGATGGACGCCGCTGGGGTAATCGCACATTGCATCGACTCAATCATTGTAATTACAAAAATAGAGTCGATTCAATTCATTTCCGACCGCATAAAGCCGCAGGATTGAATCGATTCAATCAACTCATTGATTTCAAAAGGTTTCCATCTGCCATCACGAGATACGGAGGACAGCCGGCGAAGGGATCGCCTTGTGACAGCGGGCGTTCGATACGAATGCACGACAACCTCAAGCGACTCAATCAAGGCAATTTACTCGTACGAAAACACAATTACTTCCATCAGACCTTTCGTGCTAGGCTTCCGCGTTCTCGCAGATTCTGGTGCCATTTCTATGTGGGTTCCTCACTACAGCGACCTGGCGCAGCCGGTCTACCTGATGATTGCCGACGCCTTGGAGCAAGACATTGGCAGTGGCCGGCTGGTGGCTGGCGAACGTTTGCCGACACTCAAGGACCTGGCCGAGTCCCTGAACGTGACCCCCGGCACCATCGGGCGCGCTTACGACGAAGCTGCCAAGCGCGGCCTGGTGGTAGGCGAAGTCGGCCGCGGCACCTTCGTGCTGCAGCAACGGCAGTTGCAAAGCTCTCCTCCTGCCCCGGTCGCACGGCCGAAGCCCGTGGCCACCGAACGTGAGAGCGGCCAGATCGACCTGTCGATCATCAAGCCCAACGATGCCCACATGACCGACTGGCTGCGCGGAGCCATAAACGAGCTGGCCGCGTCGCCCGACCTGGCGCAGGTACTCGACTACGTCACTGATGGCGGCCATGCGACCCACAAGCAGGCCGGTGCCGCCTGGATCCAGCGCTGGCTGCCCGAGGCGCGCTGGCAGCAGGTGGTGCTTACCTCAGGGGCCCAGCACGGCCTGCTGGTGGCCATCAGCAGCCTGTCGAAGAGCGACGATGTGGTGCTGTGCGAGTCGTTCTGCTACCCAGGGATCATCTCCCTGGCCCACAGCATGGGCCGCCGCCTGCGTGGCGTGGCCATGGACGAGCATGGCCTGATTCCCGAGGCATTGCGCGCGGCCTGCCTGGAGCATCGCCCTTCCCTGTTGGTGTGTGTCACCACCCACCAGAACCCCACCAACTCGATCATGCCCCACGCACGGCGCCAGGCCATCGCAGAGATCGCCCGCGAGTTCGACCTGTTCATCGTCGATGACGATATCTACGGCTTCCTTGAACCCGCACCGGATTACCAGCCACTGGCGGCGTATGCGCCCGAACGCTCGGTGTACCTCACCAGCCTGTCCAAAAGTGTGCTGCCGGCACTGCGCATCGGTTACCTGTATGCCCCACCGCAAACCCTCTCGCGGCTTTCGTCGATGGTACGCAGCAGCGTCTGGATGCCATCACCGTTGATGGCGCAACTGGCCAGCAACCTGATCAACAGCGGCATGGCCGACCAGCTGGTGCGGGAACAACAGGAGGAGGCGGCCGCGCGCCAGCAAATGGCCCGGGAGATCCTTGGCAAGTACAAGATCCGCAGCCAGCCCAACAGCTTCCACATCTGGCTGGAGTTGCCCGAGCCGTGGACCAGCGACGAATTCGCCAACTTGGCGCGTAACAACGGCGTCACGGTAGTCAGTGGCAGCCAGTTCCTGCCAGAACGCAGCCACGCCAGCTGCGGCGTGCGCATCGCCCTGATGGCCCCCAGCCGCCAGGAACTGGGCTTTGCCCTGACCAAGCTGGTCAGCTTGCTGGACTCGCCGGAGCCGCGGTTGTTTTATTGAAGCGCTGGCTGGCTGCACCCGCCCTCACAGGATTGCGCCGTAGCAGAAACCCACGCAACCTGTGGGAGCGGGCATGCCCGCGAACACCGGCGTAGCCGGTGCCATCCATCGCGTCGCCTGCTTCGCGGGCTTGCCCGCTCCCACAGGGTACGTGCCATTGCCCATGAAAAAGCTTCATCACCAAATGCTGAAAATTAGCAACCGGTGATGTGCTCGCCGGGAGATTGAGCACCTGGCAGCCCTCACCTTCTCTTCTGGCATTCCCCACAAATGAAAAAACCCAGGGCAACTCTGCCCTGGGTTTCTGGCCCTGCTAGACGCTAAACCGCTCTGATCAGAACGGAATATCGTCATCGAAGCTGTCGAAGTCAGCCGCCGGCTGCGGGGCTGGCTGCTGCGGTGCCGGGCGCTGAGGGGCCTGTTGCGGGCGCTGGGCCTGTTGACGTGGCGGGGCCTGGTTGTACTGCTGCTGGCCGCCACCGTAGTTGCCGCCACCCTGGTTGTACGGGTCACCGCCCTGCTGCTGGCCCTGCGGACGACCGCCGAGCAGCTGCATGGTGCCGTTGATGTCGACGATGATCTCGGTGGTGTAACGCTTGATGCCGTCTTTTTCCCACTCGCGAGTCTGCAGCTTGCCTTCGATGTAGCACTGCGAACCCTTGCGCAGGTATTCGCCGGCGATTTCGGCAACCTTGCCGAACAGCGACACACGGTGCCACTCGGTACGCTCGACCTTCTGGCCCGACTGCTTGTCGGTCCACTGCTCGCTGGTAGCCAGGCTCAGGTTGGTCACGGCGTTACCGTTGGGCAGGTAGCGGACTTCGGGATCCTGGCCACAGGTGCCGACCAGAATGACTTTGTTAACCCCACGGGCCATAACGTTCTCCTAGGCTTCGCACGCCGAAGAGGCCGGGTTCACCAGGCGCTCGAGGGTCGTACGGTCCAAAATTTTCGTATCCAGTTTGATATAGATGGCGGCTTCTTCCGCCACCACGACGGCGTCGGTCACACCTGGCACAGCCATCAGGCGCTCGGTCAGGCCGGCTTCCCGGACTGCCTCTGGCGTCAGCGGCATGCGCAGGCTGGTCACATAGGGCGGCTCGTTCATGCGCAAGGCGACGACCAACCAGATGGCACACAGTACCGCACAACCGAGGAACACCATGTTCAGCCCGCCGTGCTGGAACAACCAGCCACCAAGGATTCCTCCCAGGGCAGCGCCGAGGAACTGGCTGGTGGAGTAGACCCCCATTGCCGTCCCCTTGCCACCTGCAGGCGACACCTTGCTCACCAGCGAAGGCAGCGATGCCTCCAGCAGGTTGAATGCAGTAAAGAATACCACGGTGCCGATCACCAGTCCGCGCAAACCGTCAGCCCACTGCCAGAAGAACACCTCCACCAGCAGCAACACACTGACCGCCCCGGCCAGCACGCGTTTCATCTTGCGCTTTTTTTCGCCATAGATGATGAACGGGACCATTGCAAAAAATGAGATGAACAACGCAGTCAGGTACACCCACCAGTGCTGCTCCTTCGGCAGGCCGCCGCGCTCGACAAAGGCCAGTGGCAATGCGACGAAGCTGGCCATGAGGATGGCATGGAGGATGAAGATGCCCACATCCAGGCGCAGAAGGTCCGGATGGCGCAGGGTCGGGCCGATGGCCTGGCGCGCCACACCCGACTCACGGTGCTGCAGGATGCTGTGGGTATTGGGCACCACAAAGGCGATCAGCAGGATGCCTACCAGGGCAAGTCCTGCCGTGGCGAGGAACAATCCTGACAAGCCAAAGGCACGAGTCAGCAATGGGCCAACGACCATGGCGACAGCAAACGACAGGCCGATGCTCATGCCGATCATGGCCATGGCCTTGGTCCGGTGCTGCTCGCGCGTGAGGTCGGACAGCAGCGCCATGACCGCAGCGGAAATCGCCCCGGCGCCCTGCAGGATACGCCCGGCGATCACTCCCCAGATGGAGTCGGCCTGGGCCGCCAATACACTACCCAGGGCAAAGATGACCAACCCCAGGTAAATCACCGGCCGGCGGCCGATGCGATCGGAAATCATCCCGAACGGGATCTGCAATACGGCCTGCGTCAGGCCATAGGCACCAATGGCCAGGCCGATCAGAGCAGGCGTGGCACCGGCCAGGTCCATCCCGTAGGTGGCCAGCACCGGCAAGACCATGAACATGCCCAGCATACGAAAGGCAAAGACCAGGGCCAGGCCGCCAGCGGCGCGGGTTTCGCTGCCACTCATGCGTTCGTTGTGGGTGTCGTGCATGGATTAATCTCGTGTGAACCGGCGGCGATTCTATCAGTCCGACAGCTTGACGGCATCTACGCGACGCTTTGCCGCGTACTGGCAGCGCGCCGTATACTTCCTTGTTTATGCCCGCCGAGCGAGGCCGCAGTGGACAAGATCCTGATTCGTGGGGCACGTACCCACAACCTGAAGAACATCGACCTGACCCTGCCCCGGGACAAGCTGATCGTGATCACCGGCCTGTCCGGTTCCGGCAAGTCGTCCCTGGCGTTCGACACCCTGTACGCCGAAGGCCAGCGCCGCTATGTGGAATCGCTGTCGGCCTACGCCCGGCAGTTCCTGTCGATGATGGAAAAGCCCGACGTCGATACCATCGAGGGCCTGTCGCCAGCCATTTCCATCGAGCAGAAGTCGACCTCGCACAACCCCCGCTCCACGGTCGGCACCATCACCGAAATCTACGACTATCTGCGCCTGCTGTACGCCCGCGTCGGCACCCCACGCTGCCCGGATCACGATATCCCGCTGGAGGCGCAAACGATCAGCCAGATGGTCGACCTGGTGCTGGAGCGCCCGGAAGGCAGCAAGCTGATGCTGCTGGCGCCGGTGGTGCGCGAGCGCAAGGGCGAGCACCTGGCAGTGTTCGACGAGCTGCGCGCCCAGGGCTTTGTGCGCGCCCGGGTAAACGGCAAGCTCTACGAACTCGACGAACTGCCCAAGCTGGACAAGCAGAAAAAACACAGCATCGATGTGGTGGTGGACCGTTTCAAGGTCCGCGCCGACCTGCAACAACGCCTGGCCGAGTCGTTCGAGACCGCGCTAAAGCTGGCCGACGGCATCGCCCTGGTGGCACCGATGGATGACGAACAAGGCGAAGAGACGATCTTCTCCGCGCGTTTCGCCTGCCCGGTCTGTGGTCATGCCATCAGCGAGCTGGAGCCGAAGCTGTTCTCCTTCAACAACCCCGCCGGCGCCTGCCCGACCTGCGATGGCCTGGGGGTGAAGCAGTTCTTCGACACCAAGCGCCTGGTCAATGCCGAGCTCACCTTGGCCGAAGGCGCAATCCGCGGCTGGGACCGGCGCAACGTGTACTACTTCCAGATGCTCGGCTCGCTGGCCGCGCATTACGGCTTCAGCCTGGAGGAACCATTCGGCCAGCTTTCGGCCGAGCACCAGAAGGTGATCCTTCAGGGCAGCGGCAAGCAGAGCGTCGACTTCAAGTACCTCAACGACCGTGGCGACATCGTCAAGCGCTCGCACCCGTTCGAAGGCATCGTGCCGAACCTGGAGCGTCGCTACCGCGAGACCGAGTCGGCCACCGTGCGCGAAGAACTGGCCAAGTTCCTCGGCACCCAGCCCTGCCCGGATTGCCGCGGCACCCGCCTGCGCCGTGAGGCACGGCACGTGTGGGTGGGCGAAAAAACCCTGCCGGCGGTGACCAATCTGCCGATCGGTGAAGCCAGCAACTATTTCGGCGAGCTGACCCTGACCGGTCGCCGTGGCGAGATTGCGGCGAAGATCCTCAAGGAAATCTGCGAGCGCCTGCAGTTCCTGGTCAACGTCGGTCTCGACTATCTCACCCTGGACCGCAGCGCCGATACCCTGTCCGGTGGCGAAGCGCAGCGTATCCGCCTGGCCAGCCAGATCGGCGCTGGCCTGGTGGGAGTGATGTACATCCTCGATGAGCCGTCCATCGGCCTTCATCAGCGTGACAATGACCGCCTGCTGGCCACCCTCAACCACCTGCGCGACCTGGGCAACACGGTGATCGTGGTGGAACACGACGAGGACGCCATCCGCCTGGCCGACTACGTGGTGGACATCGGCCCGGGAGCCGGCGTGCACGGTGGGCAGATCGTCGCCGAGGGCTCGCCGCAGGAGGTCATGGCCCACCCCGACTCGCTGACCGGCAAGTACCTGTCCGGGCGCAAGAAGATCGTCGTGCCGGCCAAGCGCACGCCGCGCAACAAGAAGCTGCAACTCAAGCTCAAGGGCGCGCGTGGCAACAACCTGCAAAACGTCGACCTGGAAGTCCCGATCGGCCTGCTGACCTGCGTGACCGGGGTGTCCGGCTCGGGCAAGTCGACGCTGATCAACAACACCCTGTTCCCACTGGCCGCCACCGCCCTGAATGGCGCAAGCAGCCTGGAAGCGGCGCCGCATGCCAGCATGGATGGCCTGCAGCACCTGGACAAGGTGGTGGATATCGACCAGAGCCCGATCGGCCGCACTCCTCGCTCGAACCCGGCGACCTACACCGGCATCTTCACGCCGATCCGCGAGCTGTTCTCCGGTGTGCCGGAATCGCGTTCGCGCGGCTATGGTCCGGGGCGTTTCTCGTTCAACGTCAAGGGGGGCCGTTGCGAGGCCTGCCAGGGCGATGGCCTGATCAAGGTGGAGATGCACTTCCTGCCGGACATCTACGTGCCGTGCGACGTGTGCAAGAGCAAGCGCTACAACCGCGAAACCCTGGAGATCAAGTACAAGGGCAAGAACATCCACGAGGTGCTGGAGATGACCATCGAGGATGCCCGCGAGTTCTTCGACGCAGTGCCGGCGCTGGCGCGCAAGCTGCAGACGTTGATGGATGTGGGGCTGTCGTACATCAAGCTGGGGCAGTCGGCGACCACCCTGTCGGGTGGTGAGGCCCAGCGAGTCAAGCTATCGCGCGAACTGTCCAAGCGTGACACCGGCAAGACCCTGTACATCCTCGATGAGCCAACCACGGGCCTGCACTTTGCCGATATCCAGCAGTTGCTGGACGTGCTGCATCGCCTGCGCGACCACGGCAATACCGTGGTGGTGATCGAGCACAACCTGGATGTGATCAAGACCGCGGACTGGCTGGTGGATCTGGGGCCGGAGGGTGGCTCGAAAGGTGGGCAGATCATTGCCTGCGGTACGCCAGAAGAACTGAGTACGATGAAACAGTCGTATACCGGGCACTACCTGAAACCGTTGCTGGAGCGGGATCGGGCGTAAGGCCCTGGGGGCGCTTTGCGCCCCTTTCGCGACACAAGGCCGCTCCTACAGGCGATCGCGTAATCTCTGGATTGACGCGTTCAAATGTAGGAGCGGCCTTGTGTCGCGATAGGGCTGCAAAGCAGCCCAGGCTTTTACATCTGCGACTGCAGGTAATTCTCCAGGCCAATGGCCTTGATCAGCCCCTGCTGCTTCTCCAGCCAGTAGGTGTGATCTTCTTCGGTATCAGCCAACTGAGCGCGCAGGATGTCGCGGCTGATGTAGTCCTTGTGCAGCTCGCACAGCTCGATGCCTTTGCACAGCGCGCCGCGTACCTTGTACTCGAGCTTGAGGTCAGCCTCGATCATTTCCGGCACGGTGCTGCCCACTTCCAGGTCGTCCGCGCGCATGTCAGGGGTGCCTTCGAGCATGAGGATGCGACGCATCAGGGCATCTGCGTGCTGCGTCTCTTCTTCCATTTCGTGGTTGATGCGCTCGTAGAGCTTGGACAGGCCCCAGTCTTCGTACATACGCGAGTGAATGAAGTACTGGTCACGCGCCGCCAGTTCGCCCTTCAGCAGCGTAACGAGGTAGTTGATTACGTCCGGGTGACCTTGCATCGCCCTGCTTCTCCATGTGAAAACGTCTATGCCACATAGTGTGAACCAGCTTTTGCCTGCGGTCACTGAAAACCGCGCAATTAGAAGCAAAAAATCGGTTAAACAGTAGTGATATTCATTGAAAAACCGCCCAAATGAGGGCGGTTCTTCTTATCACTTCGACTTAGGCGAGATTGATGCCCAAGGCCTTGGCAACCCCTTCGCCATAGGCAGGATCGGCCTTGAAGAAGTATTGCAACTGACGCTGGATCACGTCTTCGCTGACGCCTGCCATGGTGCCGGCAATGTTGTTTATCAGCAGGGCTTTCTGCTCATCGTTCATCAGGCGGAACAGCGCGCCGGCGTGGCTGTAGTAGTCGGTGTCTTCGCGGTGGTCGTAACGGTCTGCGGAACCATTCAGGGCCAGTGCAGGCTCGGCGTGGCGTGGCGACTGCTTCGGTGCATCGCTGTAGCTGTTGGGCTCATAGTTCGGCGCGCTGCCGTAACTGCCAGCGGCCATGGAACCATCACGCTGGTAGCTGTTGACCGGGCAGCGTGGTGCATTCACCGGCAGCTGCTGGTGGTTGGTACCCACCCGGTAGCGATGCGCGTCGGCGTAGGCGAATACCCGCCCTTGCAGCATGCGGTCCGGCGACAGGCCAACACCCGGTACCATGTTGCTTGGGCCAAACGCAGCCTGCTCGACCTCGGCAAAGTAGTTGAGCGGGTTACGGTTGAGCTCCAGCACGCCCACTTCAATCAGCGGGTAGTCCTTCTGCGACCAGGTCTTGGTCACGTCGAAGGGGTTTTCGTCGCGGCTGGCAGCATCGGCTTCGCTCATCACCTGGATGCACACGGTCCAGCGTGGGTAATCGCCCCGCTCGATGGCTTCGAACAGGTCGCGCTGGGCGTAGTCCGGGTCAGTACCTGCCAGGCGCGCGGCATCTGCCGGTGCGAGGTTCTTGATGCCTTGCTGGGTCTTGAAGTGCCATTTGACCCAGGTGCGTTCACCCTTGGTATTGATCAGGCTGTAGGTATGGCTACCGAAGCCGTGCATGTGGCGGTAGCCGTCCGGAATGCCACGATCGGAGAACAGAATGGTGACCTGATGCAGCGCCTCGGGAGAGTGCGACCAGAAGTCCCACATCATCTGAGCGTTCTTCAAGTTGGATTGTGGGTGACGCTTCTGGGTGTGGATAAAGTCCGGAAACTTCAGTGGATCGCGGATGAAGAACACCGGCGTGTTGTTGCCGACGATGTCCCAGTTGCCTTCCTCGGTGTAGAACTTGACGGCAAAACCACGGGGATCGCGCTCGGTATCAGCGGAGCCACGCTCACCACCAACGGTGGAGAAGCGCAGGAAGGTTTCGGTCTGCTTGCCAACCTGTTCAAACAACTTGGCACTGGTGTAATCGGTGATATCGCGGGTGACGGTAAAGGTGCCGTAGGCGCCCGAGCCTTTTGCGTGTACGCGGCGCTCAGGAATGTTCTCGCGGTTGAAGTGGGCGAGCTTCTCGATCAGGTGGAAGTCGTCGAGCAGCAGCGGGCCGCGCGGGCCGGCGGAACGGGAATTCTGGTTGTCTGCTACAGGTGCACCGCTGGCGGTGGTGAGAATCTTGCTCATGGGCTCTCCTTATCGGTCTTCAAGCGCCGGCTAATCGGCTCTGGAGAGAGTATTGACGAGCAAGGTTACAAGAACAAATGCATTACATGACTTGCATCAATAGAAATAAACAATACATCTTGAAACAAAAAACCGGGCACTAGGCCCGGTTCTTTGTAGCAGACAGAACGTCTTACTCAGCAGCTTCTACAGCACCGCCGACCGGACGATCAACCAGCTCGACGTACGCCATAGGAGCGTTGTCGCCAGCGCGGAAACCGCACTTCAGGATGCGCAGGTAGCCGCCCTGACGGGTGGCGTAACGCTTGCCCAGGTCGTTGAACAGCTTGCCAACAGCGGACTTCGAACGGGTACGATCGAAGGCCAGACGGCGGTTAGCTACGCTGTCTTCCTTGGCCAGGGTAATCAGCGGCTCGGCAACGCGGCGCAGTTCCTTGGCTTTCGGCAGGGTGGTTTTGATCAGCTCGTGCTCGATCAGCGACACTGCCATGTTCTGGAACATAGCCTTGCGGTGAGAGCTGGTACGGCTCAGGTGACGTCCACTTTTACGATGACGCATGATTCATTCCTTACCAAACACTACGTTCGGTGATTACGACGATCAGGCGGTCGCCTTGTCGTCTTTCTTAAGACTTGCAGGCGGCCAGTTGTCGAGGCGCATGCCGAGAGACAGACCACGAGAGGCCAGGACGTCCTTGATTTCAGTCAGGGACTTCTTGCCCAGGTTAGGAGTCTTCAACAGCTCTACTTCGGTACGCTGAATCAGGTCGCCGATGTAGTAGATGTTCTCCGCCTTGAGGCAGTTGGCCGAACGTACAGTCAGTTCCAGGTCGTCAACCGGACGCAGCAGGATCGGATCGATCTCGTCTTCCTGCTCGACTACGACAGGCTCGCTGTCACCTTTGAGGTCGACGAACGCGGCCAGCTGCTGTTGCAGGATGGTCGCAGCGCGGCGGATAGCCTCTTCAGGGTCCAGGGTGCCGTTGGTTTCCAGATCAATGACCAGCTTGTCCAGGTTGGTACGCTGTTCAACACGGGCGTTCTCGACCACATAGGCGATACGACGCACCGGGCTGAACGAAGCGTCCAACTGCAGACGGCCAATGCTACGGCTTTCGTCTTCGTCGGTTTGACGGGAGTCGGCCGGCTCGTAACCACGACCACGAGCTACAGTGAGCTTCATGTTCAGGGCGCCGTTCGACGCCAGGTTCGCGATTACGTGATCGGGGTTGACGATCTCGACATCGTGATCCAGCTGAATATCGGCAGCGGTAACCACCCCCGAACCCTTTTTCGACAAGGTCAGCGTAACTTCGTCACGACCGTGCAGTTTGATAGCCAGGCCTTTCAGGTTCAACAGGATTTCAATGACGTCTTCCTGAACACCTTCGATCGCGGAGTACTCGTGGAGTACGCCGTCGATCTCGGCCTCGACTACTGCACAGCCAGGCATGGAGGACAACAGGATGCGGCGCAGCGCGTTGCCCAGGGTATGGCCGAAACCACGCTCGAGAGGCTCGAGCGTAATCTTAGCGCGGGTCGGACTGACTACCTGCACATCAATGTGGCGGGGAGTCAGGAACTCATTTACCGAAATCTGCATGGATGCACCTATTTTCTAGCCCTTACTTGGAGTAGAGCTCGACAATCAGGTTCTCGTTGATGTCGGCAGACAGGTCGCTGCGAGCAGGAACGTTCTTGAAAACGCCCGACTTTTTAGCAGCATCCACGTCAACCCACTCAACGCGGCCACGCTGGGCGCACAGTTCAAGGGCTTGAACAATGCGCAGCTGGTTCAGCGACTTCTCGCGAACCGCGACCACGTCACCCGGACGAACTTGGTAGGATGGAATGTTTACAGTCTTACCGTTGACGCTGATCGCTTTGTGCGAAACCAGCTGACGGGACTCGGAACGAGTCGAGCCGAAGCCCATACGGTAGACGACGTTATCCAGACGGCACTCGAGCAGTTGCAGCAGGTTCTCACCGGTTGCGCCTTTTTTCGAGGCTGCAGCCTGGTAGTAACCGCGGAACTGACGCTCCAGAACACCGTAGATACGACGAACTTTTTGCTTCTCGCGCAGCTGGGTACCGTAGTCGGACTGACGGCCACGGCGCTGGCCGTGGATACCTGGGGCTGCTTCGATGTTGCACTTCGATTCCAGAGCGCGAACGCCGCTCTTCAGGAACAGGTCAGTGCCTTCACGACGAGACAGTTTGCATTTTGGACCAATGTAACGTGCCATTTATCTGTCTCCTGATTACACGCGACGCTTCTTCGGCGGACGGCACCCGTTGTGCGGGATTGGCGTCACGTCGGTGATGCTGGCGATCTTGTAGCCGCAGCTGTTCAGTGCACGAACGGCGGACTCACGACCTGGACCTGGACCCTTGACGTTTACGTCGAGGTTCTTCAGACCGTATTCCAGCGCAGCTTGACCAGCACGCTCAGCAGCGATCTGGGCTGCGAACGGGGTGGATTTGCGCGAACCACGGAAACCCGAACCACCGGAGGTCGCCCAGGACAAAGCGTTGCCCTGACGGTCGGTGATGGTCACGATGGTGTTGTTGAAAGAGGCATGGATGTGGGCGATGCCATCAACCACTGTCTTTTTGACTTTCTTACGAGGACGAGCAGCAGGTTTTGCCATGTCTATATTCCTGGGCGATTACTTGCGGATCGGCTTACGCGGGCCCTTACGGGTGCGTGCGTTGGTCTTGGTGCGCTGACCGCGAACCGGCAGACCTTTACGATGACGCAGGCCGCGGTAGCAACCCAGGTCCATCAAGCGCTTGATCTTCATGTTGATGTCACGACGCAGGTCACCTTCGGTGGTGAACTTCGCGACTTCGCCACGCAGGGTTTCGATTTGCTCGTCGCTCAGATCCTTGATCTTAGCGGCTGGGTTTACACCAGCGTCTGCACAGATCTTCTGTGCAGTTGTGCGACCGACACCATAGATGTAGGTCAGCGAGATAACAGCATGCTTGTTATCTGGAATGTTGACGCCTGCAATACGGGCCATTCAGTGGGACTCCAATTGACAGCTACCTACGCCCCGGAAGCCAAGAAATAGGGCGCGAGATAATATCGCTGTAGAAACGAATAATCAACCCAGCAGCACACTAGCTGCTGGGTTTGAAGCGCAGATCACACTCAGCCTTGGCGCTGTTTGTGACGCGGTTCCGCGCTGCAGATCACTCGTACGACGCCTTCGCGACGGATGATCTTGCAGTTACGGCACAGCTTTTTCACCGATGCACGAACTTTCATTACCGACTCCTCGAACCTTAGGGGCGTATCAGCGCAGCAGACCGCTGCCACCGTAGCCTTTCAGGTTGGCTTTCTTCATCAGGGATTCGTACTGGTGCGAAACGAGGTGCGATTGTACTTGGGACATGAAGTCCATCACAACCACTACCACAATCAGCAACGAGGTCCCGCCAAGGTAGAACGGCACATTTGCTGCCACCACCAGGAACTGGGGCAGAAGGCAGACGGCCATCATGTAAAGAGCACCGAACATGGTCAGACGGGTCAGAACGCCATCAATGTAGCGTGCCGACTGCTCACCAGGACGGATACCCGGAATAAAGGCACCGGACTTCTTCAGGTTTTCCGCTACGTCTTTCGGGTTGAACATCAGCGCTGTGTAGAAGAAGCAGAAGAAAATGATCCCTGCACTAAACAGCAGAATGTTCAACGGCTGACCAGGAGCGATCGACTGCGAGATGTCCTGCAGCCAGCCCATACCTTCGGACTGACCGAACCAGGCACCCAGCGAAGCCGGGAACAGCAGAATGCTGCTCGCGAAAATGGCCGGGATAACCCCCGCCATGTTCACCTTCAGCGGCAAGTGGCTGGTCTGCGCAGCGAAGACCTTGCGGCCCTGCTGACGCTTGGCGTAGTGAACGGCGATACGACGCTGACCACGCTCAATGAACACCACGAAGCCGATAATCGCTACTGCCAGCAAACCGATAGCGACCAGGGCGAAAATGTTGATATCGCCTGTGCGTGCAGACTCGAAAGACTGCCCGATTGCTCTCGGAAGACCGGCAACGATACCCGCGAAGATCAACATCGAGATACCGTTGCCCACACCGCGCTCGGTGATCTGCTCGCCCAGCCACATCATGAACATCGCGCCCGCCACGAAGGTGGAGACGGCGACGACATGGAAGCCCAGGCCTACAGAAAACGCCACGCCCTGGTTGGCCAGGCCAATGGACATGCCAATGGCTTGAACCAGTGCCAGGATAACGGTGCCGTAGCGGGTGTACTGGCTGATCTTGCGACGGCCAGCTTCACCTTCCTTCTTCAACTGCTCCAGTTGCGGGCTGACCGCCGTCATCAGCTGCATGATGATCGATGCCGAGATGTACGGCATGATCCCCAGTGCAAAGATGCTCATGCGCTCGAGCGCGCCACCGGAAAACATGTTGAACAAGCTAAGAATGGTCCCCTCATTCTGCCGAAACAGATCCGCCAGACGGTCTGGATTGATGCCAGGAACCGGGATATGCGCACCTATCCGATAGACGATGATCGCCATGAACAGAAAGCGCAGACGAGCCCAGAGTTCCGACATCCCGCCCTTACCGAGCGAAGAGAGAGCACCTTGCTTAGCCATTTATTCCTCGAACTTGCCGCCAGCTGCTTCGATAGCCGCACGCGCACCCTTGGTGGCTGCGATACCCTTGATGGTGACTGCGCGAGTGACTTCGCCAGACAGCATGATTTTCACGCGCTGTACGTTCTGGCCGATCACGTTGGCATCCTTCAGGGATTGCACGGAGATCACGTCGCCTTCCACCTTGGCCAGCTCGGACAGACGCACTTCGGCGCGGTCCATGGCTTTCAGGGAAACGAAGCCGAACTTCGGCAGACGACGGTGCAGCGGCTGTTGACCGCCTTCGAAGCCAGGAGCGATCGATCCACCCGAACGGGAAGTCTGACCTTTGTGGCCACGGCCGCCGGTCTTACCCAGACCGCTACCGATACCACGACCTGGACGATGCTTCTCGCGACGGGAACCCGGCGCTGGACTCAGATCATTGAGTTTCATCGATTAACCCTCGACCTTCAGCATGTAGTAAGCCTTGTTGATCATCCCGCGGTTTTCGGGAGTATCCTGGACTTCTACAGTGTGACCGATGCGACGCAGACCCAGGCCCTTAACGCACAGCTTGTGGTTAGGCAGACGGCCCGAGACGCTCTTGATCAGCGTTACTTTTACGGTTGCCATGATCAGAAGATCTCCTCGACGCTCTTGCCGCGCTTGGCAGCAATGGATTCAGGAGATTGCATGGCTTTCAGACCCTTGAAGGTGGCGTAAACCACGTTCACCGGGTTGGTCGAACCGTAGCACTTGGCCAGAACGTTCTGAACACCAGCAACTTCCAGGACAGCACGCATTGCGCCACCGGCGATGATACCGGTACCTTCCGAGGCAGGCTGCATGTAAACCTTCGAGGCGCCGTGGGCAGCCTTGGTGGCGTACTGCAGGGTGGTGCCCTTCAGGTCAACCTGGATCATGTTGCGGCGAGCAGCTTCCATGGCTTTCTGGATCGCGGCTGGTACTTCGCGCGACTTGCCACGGCCGAAGCCAACACGGCCCTTACCATCACCTACCACGGTCAGCGCGGTGAAGGTGAAGATACGGCCGCCTTTTACGGTTTTGGCAACGCGGTTAACTTGAACCAGCTTCTCGATGTAGCCTTCGTCGCGCTTTTGATCGTTATTTGCCATAACTTAGAACTCCAGCCCGCCTTCACGAGCAGCATCAGCCAGCGCTTTGACGCGGCCATGGTACTTGAAGCCGGAACGGTCAAAGGCAACTTGAGATACACCGGCGGCTTTCGCACGCTCAGCTACCAGCTTGCCAACCTTAGTGGCCGCGTCGATGTTGCCAGTGGCGCCATCACGCAGTTCTTTGTCCAAGGTCGAGGCGCTTGCCAGAACCTTGCTGCCGTCGGCCGAAATGACCTGGGCGTAGATGTGCTGCGAGGAGCGGAACACGCACAGGCGCACGACTTCGAGTTCGTGCATCTTGAGACGTGCTTTGCGAGCGCGACGCAGTCGAGTAACTTTTTTGTCGGTCATTTGCTAGGCCCTACTTCTTCTTGGCTTCTTTACGACGGACTACTTCGTCCGCGTAACGCACACCCTTGCCTTTGTAAGGCTCTGGCGGACGGAAGTCGCGGATTTCAGCGGCCACCTGACCCACCAGCTGCTTGTCGATACCCTTGATCAGGATGTCGGTCTGGCTTGGGGTTTCAGCGGTGATACCGGCTGGCAGTTCGTAGTCCACTGGGTGCGAGAAGCCCAGGGCCAGGTTCAGGACGGTGCCCTTGGCCTGTGCCTTGTAACCAACACCGACCAGCTGGAGCTTGCGCTCGAAGCCTTGGCTTACGCCCTGGACCATGTTGTTCACCAGAGCGCGGGTGGTACCGGCCATGGCGCGAGCTTGCTGGTCACCGTTGCGAGCGACGAAACGCAGCTCGCCAGACTCTTCGGTAACTTCAACAGACGAGTGAACGTTCAGTTCGAGAGTGCCTTTGGCACCCTTCACCGAAAGCTGCTGGCCGGCGAATTTGACTTCGACGCCTGCTGGCAGCTTAACGGGGTTCTTAGCGACGCGAGACATGCCTATCTCCCCTTAGAACACTGTGCACAGAACTTCGCCGCCGACACCGGCAGCGCGTGCAGCGCGATCAGTCATCACACCTTTGTTGGTGGAGACGATAGACACGCCCAGACCGCCACGTACTTTCGGCAGCTCTGCGACGGACTTGTACTGGCGCAGGCCTGGACGGCTGGAGCGCTTCAGTTCCTCGATGACCGGACGGCCTTCGAAGTACTTCAGTTCGATCGACAGGGAAGGCTTGGCCTCACCAGTTACCTGGTAGCCGGCGATGTAACCTTCGTCTTTCAGAACTTTGGCAACCGCGACCTTCAGGGTGGAGGAAGGCATGCTTACGACGGACTTTTCAGCCATCTGGGCATTACGGATGCGAGTTAGCATGTCCGCTAACGGGTCCTGCATACTCATGGGCTAGATGCTCCTGATACAAGAATTATTAGCCTTGCGGCTATCACAACCACCCGAGCGGACAGGGCAAAAAACCCAGGCTCAGGTGAGCCGGTCATTCTAGACACAAGGTAGAAACGAAACAAGCCCCATATAGGGGCTTGTTTGTTGGCGAGGTCACCGGCGGTCGGAAGATTGCTCCCCTTCCGCCGGGATCCAGCCTGCAGCGATTACCAGGAGGCCTTGACCAGACCTGGTACGTCACCGCGCATTGCAGCTTGACGCAGCATGTTACGGCCCAGGCCGAACTTACGGTATACACCGTGAGGACGACCGGTCAGGCGGCAACGGTTGCGCAGACGCGAAGCGGAGGCATCACGTGGCTGCTTCTGCAGGGCGACAACGGCAGCGAAACGCTCTTCAGGAGAGGCGTTCAGGTTGACGATGGTCGCTTTCAGCTCGGCACGCTTTTTGGCGTACTTGGCTACCGTGAGCTGACGCTTCAGCTCGCGGTTTTTCATGCTCTTCTTGGCCATTTTCCTACTCCAATCAGTTGCGGAACGGGAACTTGAAAGCACGCAGCAGAGCGCGGCCTTCGTCGTCCGAACGAGCAGTGGTGGTCAGGGTGATGTCCAAACCGCGCAGAGCATCGATCTTGTCGTAGTCGATTTCCGGGAAGATGATCTGCTCTTTCACGCCCATGCTGTAGTTGCCACGGCCATCGAAGGACTTGGCATTCAGGCCGCGGAAGTCGCGAACCCGAGGCAGGGAGATCGCCAGCAGGCGGTCCAGGAATTCGTACATCTTGTCGCGACGCAGGGTCACCTTGACACCGATCGGCCAGCCTTCACGGACTTTGAAGCCCGCGATGGATTTACGAGCGAAAGTCACGACCGGCTTTTGACCGGTGATCTTTTCCAGGTCGGCAACAGCGTGCTCGATGACTTTCTTGTCGCCGATCGCTTCGCCCAGACCCATGTTCAGGGTGATCTTGGTAACGCGCGGAACTTCCATCACGTTCGACAGCTTAAGTTCTTCCTTAAGCTTAGGAGCGATTTCGTTCCGGTAAATCTCTTTCAGTCGTGCCATGGTCTTCTACCTAGCAGTGTTCAAGCATCAACCGCTTTTTGGGTCGACTTGAAGACACGAATTTTTTTACCGTCTTCTACTTTGAAACCAACGCGGTCAGCCTTGTTGGTTTCGCCGTTGAAGATGGCAACGTTGGAAGCGTGCAGAGGCGCTTCTTTTTCGACGATACCGCCCTGTACGCCCGCCATCGGGTTAGGCTTGGTATGACGCTTGACCAGGTTCACACCACCAACGACCAGACGGTCATCAGCCAGAACCTTCAGCACCTTACCGCGCTTACCTTTGTCTTTGCCGGCGATCACGATGATCTCGTCGTCACGACGAATCTTTTGCATGTCGGATCTCCTTACAGCACTTCAGGGGCGAGCGAGACGATCTTCATGAACTTCTCAGTACGAAGTTCACGGGTCACTGGCCCGAAGATGCGAGTGCCGATCGGCTCTTGCTTGTTGTTCAGCAGAACAGCAGCGTTGCCGTCGAAACGAATGATGGAACCGTCAGCGCGACGAACACCGTGACGGGTGCGCACGACAACAGCAGTCATCACTTGGCCTTTCTTGACCTTACCGCGCGGAATTGCTTCCTTGACGGTTACCTTGATGATGTCACCGATGCCGGCGTAACGGCGGTGCGAACCGCCGAGCACCTTGATGCACATGACGCGACGAGCGCCGCTGTTATCGGCCACATCGAGCATGGATTGAGTCTGAATCATAAAATTTCTCCGACCCCTAGCCCTTAGACTTCAACAGCGCGTTCGAGGACTTCAACCAGTGCCCAGGACTTGGTCTTGGCCAGCGGACGGGTTTCACGGATGGAAACCTTGTCGCCGATCTTGCACTGGTTGGCTTCGTCGTGCGCGTGCAGCTTAGTCGAACGCTTAACGTATTTACCGTAGATCGGGTGCTTTACGCGACGCTCGATCAGAACGGTGATGGTCTTGTCCATTTTGTCGCTGACGACACGGCCAGTCAGCGTACGGACGGTTTTTTCAGCTTCAGCCATGATCACTTACCTGCCTGCTGGTTGAGCACAGTTTTCACGCGAGCGATGTCACGCTTAACTTGCGAGAGCAGGTGCGACTGCCCCAACTGGCCAGTTGCTTTCTGCATACGCAGATTGAACTGGTCGCGCAGCAAGCCGAGCAGTTGCTCATTCAGTTGCTGTGCCGATTTTTCACGAAGTTCATTCGCTTTCATCACATCACCGTCCGCTTAACAAAGGAGGTGGCGAGAGGCAGCTTTGCAGCAGCCAGGGCGAAAGCTTCGCGCGCCAGCTCTTCAGAAACACCCTCGATTTCATACAGGACCTTGCCTGGCTGAATCTGGGCAACCCAGTATTCCACGGAACCCTTACCTTTACCCATACGAACCTCGAGAGGCTTCTTGGAGATCGGCTTGTCCGGGAACACACGGATCCAGATCTTACCGCCACGTTTTACGTGACGGGTCAGCGCACGACGTGCGGACTCGATCTGGCGAGCGGTGAGGCGACCGCGAGCAACAGCTTTCAGGGCGAATTCGCCGAAGCTGACTTTGCTACCGCGCAGTGCCAGACCACGGTTGTGGCCAGTCATCTGCTTGCGGAATTTTGTACGCTTTGGTTGCAACATTTGGCGTACCCCTTACTTAGCAGCTTTTTTACGAGGCGCTGGTGCTTGTGGTTTCAGTTCTTCTTGGCGACCACCAATAACTTCGCCTTTGAAGATCCAAACCTTCACACCGATCACACCGTAAGTGGTGTGAGCTTCGTAGGTGTTGTAGTCGATATCGGCACGCAGGGTGTGCAGAGGCACACGACCTTCGCGATACCACTCGGTACGAGCAATCTCAGCACCGCCGAGACGACCGCTCACCTGGATCTTGATGCCCTTGGCACCAATACGCATGGCGTTCTGTACGGCGCGCTTCATGGCGCGACGGAACATTACGCGGCGTTCCAGCTGCTGAGCTACGCTCTGCGCAACCAGCATAGCGTCGAGTTCCGGCTTGCGGATCTCTTCGATGTTGATGTGCACAGGCACACCCATCTGCTTGGTCAGGTCCTGACGCAGCTTCTCGACATCTTCACCTTTCTTACCGATAACGATACCGGGACGAGCGGTGTGGATGGTGATGCGTGCAGTTTGAGCCGGACGATGAATATCGATACGGCTTACGGACGCGCTTTTTAGTTTGTCCTGGAGGTACTCACGCGTTTTCAGATCCTTCAACAGGTAATCTGCGTAAGTAGCACCGTCTGCGTACCAGACGGAGGTGTGCTCCTTGACGATTCCCAGGCGAATGCCAGTGGGATGTACTTTCTGACCCATCTGATCGACTCCGTTACTTGTCCGCAACCTTGACAGTGATATGGCAAGACCGCTTGACGATGCGATCAGCACGGCCTTTGGCACGTGGCATGATGCGCTTCAGCGAACGCCCTTCGTTGACGAAGACGGTGGAGACCTTCAGGTCATCAACGTCTGCGCCTTCGTTGTGTTCGGCGTTGGCAACGGCCGACTCGAGGACTTTCTTCATGATTTCAGCGGCTTTTTTGCTGCTGAAGGCCAACAGGTTGAGCGCTTCGCCCACCTTCTTCCCGCGGATCTGGTCGGCGACCAAGCGGGCTTTCTGGGCGGAGATGCGAGCGCCCGACAACTTAGCGGCTACTTCCATTTCCTTACCCCTTAACGCTTGGCTTTCTTGTCAGCCACGTGCCCGCGATAGGTGCGGGTACCGGCGAACTCGCCCAGTTTGTGGCCGACCATGTCTTCGTTCACCAGAACTGGGACATGTTGACGACCGTTGTGTACCGCGATGGTCAGACCGACCATTTGTGGCAGGATCATCGAACGGCGCGACCAGGTTTTAACTGGCTTGCGATCGTTCTTCTCCACCGCCACTTCGACCTTCTTCAGCAGGTGAAGATCGATAAAAGGACCTTTTTTCAGAGAACGTGGCACTGTCGTATCCCTCTAGTTACTTGCGACGACGGACGATCATGTTGTCGGTACGCTTATTACCACGGGTCTTCGCACCCTTGGTTGGGAAGCCCCATGGCGATACCGGATGACGACCACCGGAGGTACGACCTTCACCACCACCATGTGGGTGGTCAACCGGGTTCATGGCAACACCACGAACGGTTGGGCGAACGCCGCGCCAGCGTTTGGCACCAGCTTTACCCAGCGAACGCAGGCTGTGCTCGGAGTTCGAGACTTCGCCCAGGGTCGCACGGCACTCAGCCAGTACTTTACGCATCTCACCGGAACGCAGACGCAGAGTCACGTAGACGCCTTCACGAGCGATCAGCTGAGCCGAAGCACCAGCGGAACGAGCGATCTGAGCACCTTTACCCGGCTTCAGTTCGATGCCGTGAATGGTGCTACCTACTGGGATGTTGCGCAGCTGCAGGGAGTTACCGGCCTTGATTGGGGCCAGGGCACCTGCGATCAGCTGGTCGCCAGCGCTCACGCCTTTAGGGGCGATGATGTAGCGACGCTCACCGTCTGCGTAGCACAGCAGGGCGATGTGAGCAGTACGGTTCGGGTCGTATTCGATACGCTCGACAGTGGCTGGGATGCCATCTTTGTCGTTGCGACGGAAGTCGACCAGACGGTAATGCTGCTTATGACCACCACCAACGTGACGAGTGGTGATGCGGCCATTGTTGTTACGACCACCAGACTTCGATTTCTTCTCGATCAGCGGTGCGTGAGGAGCGCCTTTGTGCAGCTCCTGGTTGACCACCTTGACCACGAAACGGCGGCCAGGGGAAGTCGGTTTGCATTTAACGATTGCCATGATGCACCCCTTCCTTACTCAGCACTGCTGCTGAAATCGAGATCTTGGCCTGGCTGAAGGGAGACGATCGCCTTCTTCCAGTCATTACGCTTGCCCAGACCACGTGCGGTACGCTTGGTTTTACCCAGAACGTTAACAGTCGACACGTTTTCAACTTTTACGTTGAACAGGCCTTCGACAGCTTTCTTGATTTCCAGCTTGGTTGCATCGGTAGCAACCTTGAATACGAACTGGCCTTTTTTCTCAGCCAGAACGGTAGCCTTCTCGGAAACGTGCGGGCCAAGGAGGACTTTGAATACGCGTTCCTGGTTCATCCCAGCAGCTCCTCGAATTTCTTCACGGCCGAGACAGTGATCAACACTTTCTCGTATGCGATCAGACTGACCGGGTCGGAACCTTGTACGTCACGTACGTCGACGTGCGGCAGGTTGCGAGCAGCCAGGTACAGGTTCTGATCAACAGCGTCGGAAACGATCAGTACGTCGTTCAGACCCATGCCGTTCAGCTTGTTCAGCAGATCTTTGGTTTTCGGTGCTTCAACAGCGAAGTCCTGAACCACGACCAGACGGTCGCTACGCACCAGCTCAGCGAGGATGGAGCGCAGGGCTGCGCGATACATCTTCTTGTTGAGCTTCTGCGAGTGATCTTGAGGGCGAGCTGCGAAGGTTACACCACCGCCACGCCAGATCGGACCACGAGTGGTACCAGCACGAGCACGGCCAGTACCCTTCTGACGCCATGGGCGCTTACCGCCACCAGCCACGTCGGAACGGGTCTTCTGCTGCTTGGTGCCCTGACGGCCGCCGGCCATGTAGGCCACGACTGCTTGGTGTACCAGCGTCTCGTTGAATTCGCCACCGAAAGTCAGTTCGGAAACTTCGATCGCCTGAGCGTCATTTACATTGAGTTGCATGTCAGTTTCCCCTTAACCGCGAGCCTTGACAGCTGGACGTACAACCACGTCGCCGCCAGTAGCGCCTGGAACGGCACCCTTGACCAGCAGCAGGTTGCGCTCAGCGTCTACGCGAACTACTTCCAGGGACTGAACAGTCACGCGCTCGGCGCCCATGTGACCGGACATTTTCTTGCCCTTGAACACACGACCAGGAGTCTGGCACTGGCCGATGGAACCTGGGACACGGTGCGACACGGAGTTACCGTGGGTGTTGTCCTGGCCACGGAAGTTCCAGCGCTTGATGGTACCGGCGAAGCCTTTACCTTTGGACTGACCAGTAACGTCTACCAGCTGGCCTGCAGTGAAGAGTTCAGCTTTGATCAGATCGCCAGCCTGGAAATCGCCTTCTTCAAGACGGAACTCCCAGACACCGCGACCAGCGGCAACGTTGGCCTTGGCGAAGTGACCTGCCTGAGCGGCAGTCACACGCGAAGCACGACGCTCGCCGACAGTGACTTGCACTGCACGGTAGCCATCGGTTTCTTCAGTTTTGAACTGGGTGACACGATTCGGCTCGATCTCGATGACCGTGACCGGAATGGAGACACCTTCTTCGGTGAAAATGCGGGTCATACCGCACTTGCGACCGATTACACCAATAGTCATGTTGTAAACCTCATGAGTGTACGGGGCTTTCACCCGCTATGGCCGCCCATTTCAGAGCGTTACACGACCAGACCGAAGTCTTAGCCGAGGCTGATCTGTACTTCCACACCTGCCGCCAGATCAAGCTTCATCAGCGCGTCAACGGTTTTATCCGTTGGCTGGACGATGTCCAGAACACGCTTATGAGTGCGAATCTCGTACTGGTCACGCGCGTCTTTGTTGACGTGCGGGGAGACCAGAACGGTGAAACGCTCTTTGCGGGTAGGCAGTGGAATTGGACCACGCACTTGTGCACCAGTACGTTTCGCGGTTTCCACGATTTCCTGGGTGGATTGGTCGATCAGGCGATGGTCGAAAGCCTTCAACCTGATACGGATTTGCTGATTTTGCATTGGATTTCAGACTCCAGGCTGTTCCCAACGGACGCACTACGCCCGCTAAAAGGAGGCGTGATTCTATAGACGCCCCAATTTAGTGTCAACCCAATAAAAAAAACCCCCGCTGAGCGGGGGTTTTTTCAATCGGTCGAGTGATTACTCGATGATTTTGGCTACGACGCCGGCGCCGACGGTACGACCGCCTTCACGGATAGCGAAGCGCAGACCGTCTTCCATTGCGATGGTCTTGATCAGGGTGACAGTCATCTGAATGTTGTCACCTGGCATTACCATTTCAACGCCTTCCGGCAGTTCGCAGTTACCGGTCACGTCAGTGGTACGGAAGTAGAACTGAGGACGGTAGCCTTTGAAGAACGGAGTGTGACGACCGCCTTCTTCCTTCGACAGAACGTAGACTTCTGCGGTGAACTTGGTGTGCGGCTTGACCGAACCTGGCTTGACCAGAACCTGGCCACGCTCAACGTCGTCACGCTTGGTACCACGCAGCAGAACGCCGCAGTTCTCGCCAGCACGACCTTCGTCCAGCAGCTTGCGGAACATCTCAACACCGGTGCAGGTGGTGGTGGTGGTGTCACGCAGACCAACGATTTCCAGCGGATCCTGAACGCGGACGATACCACGCTCGATACGACCGGTAACAACGGTACCACGACCCGAGATCGAGAATACGTCTTCGATCGGCATCAGGAACGGCTGATCAACGGCACGAACTGGCTCAGGGATGTAGGCATCCAGAGTTTCTACCAGCTTCTTGACAGCGGTAGTACCCATTTCGTTGTCGTCTTTGCCTTCCAGGGCCATACGAGCCGAACCGATGATGATCGGGGTGTCGTCGCCTGGGAAGTCGTAGGTGGACAGCAGGTCGCGAACTTCCATCTCGACCAGTTCCAGCAGCTCAGCGTCGTCTACCAGGTCAGCCTTGTTCAGGAAGACCACGATGTAAGGAACGCCTACCTGACGGGACAGCAGGATGTGCTCACGGGTTTGTGGCATCGGACCATCGGCGGCCGAGCAAACCAGGATCGCGCCGTCCATCTGGGCAGCACCGGTGATCATGTTCTTCACGTAGTCAGCGTGACCTGGGCAGTCAACGTGAGCGTAGTGACGAATGTTCGAGTTGTACTCGACGTGAGCGGTGTTGATGGTGATACCGCGCGCTTTTTCTTCCGGAGCCGAGTCGATCTTGTCGAACTCAACGACTGCCGAACCGAAAACTTCGGAGCAGACGCGAGTCAGAGCTGCGGTCAGAGTGGTCTTACCGTGGTCAACGTGGCCGATGGTGCCGACGTTAACGTGGGGAAGGGAACGATCAAATTTTTCTTTAGCCACGACAGTGAACCTCTTGCCTAAAGGGGATTAGCCTTGTTTTTTAACGAGTGCTTCGACGATGTTCGACGGAGCTTCGGCGTATTTGGAGAATTCCATGGAGTAGCTTGCGCGACCCTGAGACATGGAACGAACGTCGGTTGCGTAACCGAACATTTCTCCGAGCGGAACTTCAGCGCGGACGACACGGCCAGAGACCGACTCATCCATACCCTGGACCAGACCACGACGACGGTTCAGGTCACCCATCACGTCACCCAGGTAGTCTTCCGGGGTTACAACTTCGACCTTCATGATCGGCTCGAGAACCACGCCACCGCCCTTCTGGGCCAGCTGCTTGGTTGCCATCGAAGCAGCGATCTTGAACGCCATTTCGTTGGAGTCGACGTCGTGGTACGAACCGTCGAATACCGCGGCCTTCAGGCCGATCAGAGGATAGCCGGCAACAACGCCGTTCTTCATCTGCTCTTCGATACCCTTCTGGATCGCAGGGATGTATTCCTTAGGAATCACACCACCAACGACTTCGTTGGCAAACACCAGACCTTCGGTGATGTTGCCCTTGTCGTCCTGATCCGGCTCCGAGAAACGGATCCAGCAGTGACCGAACTGACCACGACCGCCCGACTGACGAACGAATTTGCCTTCGATCTCGACGTTGGACTTGGTGATCTTCTCGCGGTACGAAACCTGCGGCTTGCCGATGTTGGCTTCGACGTTGAACTCGCGCTTCATGCGGTCAACGAGGATGTCCAGGTGCAGCTCACCCATACCGGAGATGATGGTCTGACCAGTTTCTTCGTCGGTCTTGACGCGGAACGACGGGTCTTCCTGAGCCAGCTTGCCCAGTGCGATACCCATCTTCTCCTGGTCAGCCTTGGTTTTCGGCTCTACGGAGAGCGAAATCACAGGCTCTGGGAAGTCCATACGCTCGAGGATGATCGGCTTGTCGGCGTTGCACAGGGTGTCACCAGTGGTGACGTCCTTCATGCCGATCAGAGCGGCGATGTCGCCCGCACGTACTTCTTTGATCTCTTCACGCTGGTTGGCGTGCATCTGCACCATACGACCAACGCGCTCTTTCTTGCCCTTGACCGAGTTGATGACGGAGTCACCGGAGGTCAGGAAGCCCGAGTAAACGCGAACGAAGGTCAGAGTACCAACGAACGGGTCGGTGGCAATCTTGAACGCCAGAGCCGAGAACGGCTCGTTGTCGTCAGCGTGACGCTCGTCGAACTGCTCTGGCTTGACTTCGTCCTTCGGCACGTCGATCAGGTCAGGGTGGATACCCTTGATCGCCGGGATTTCGGTCGGAGCAGGCAGGAAGTCGATCACAGCGTCGAGAACCAGGGGAACGCCCTTGTTCTTGAACGACGAACCGCAGACAGCCGGAACGATCTCGCTGGCCAGGGTGCGCGCGCGCAGGCCTGCCTTGATTTCCTCGACGGTCAGCTCACCTTCTTCAAGGTACTTGTTCATCAGCTCTTCGTTGGCTTCGGCGGCGGCTTCAACCATGTTGTTGCGCCACTCGTTAGCCAGCTCGACCATATCCGCAGGAATTTCTTCCTCGCGGTAGGTGGTGCCCTTGTCGTCTTCGTTCCAGTAGATGGCTTTCATCTTGATCAGGTCGACCTGACCCTGGAAGTCGTCTTCTGCACCGATAGCCAGCTGGACCGGAACCGGGGTGTGACCCAGGCGGTTCTTGATCTGGCCGACAACGCGCAGGAAGTTGGCACCAGCACGGTCCATCTTGTTCACGTATACAACACGTGGAACGCCGTACTTGTTGGCCTGACGCCATACGGTTTCGGACTGCGGCTCAACGCCGGAGGTACCGCAGAACACAACGACCGCGCCGTCGAGTACACGCAGCGAACGCTCTACTTCAATGGTGAAGTCAACGTGGCCGGGGGTATCGATGACGTTTACGCGGTAGTTGTCGTACTGACCACGGGAACCTTTCCAGAAGGTGGTAACGGCAGCGGAGGTAATGGTGATACCGCGCTCCTGCTCCTGCACCATCCAGTCGGTGGTCGCGGCGCCGTCGTGCACCTCGCCCATCTTGTGGCTCAGACCTGTGTAGAACAGGATCCGCTCGGTAGTGGTAGTCTTGCCCGCGTCAACGTGGGCGCAGATACCGATGTTACGGTAGCGGTTAATTGCTGTAGTACGAGCCATAAAGCCCTCGCAAAATGATTGATGCTTGAATTAGAAGCGGTAGTGCGAGAACGCTTTGTTGGCCTCAGCCATACGGTGCACGTCTTCACGCTTCTTGACTGCAGCACCCTTGCCTTCAGCAGCATCCAGCAGCTCGCCAGCCAGGCGCAGAGCCATCGACTTCTCGCCGCGCTTGCGGGCGTAGTCTACGAGCCAGCGCATTGCCAGAGCGTTACGACGGGATGGACGAACTTCAACCGGAACCTGGTAAGTGGCACCGCCGACACGGCGGGACTTAACTTCGACCAGCGGAGCGATGGCGTCGAGAGCTTTCTCGAAGATTTCCAGGGGGTCGCTGTTCTTGCGTGCTTTGACGGTATCCAGGGCACCGTAAACGATGCGCTCGGCTACGGCCTTCTTGCCGCTTTCCATCACGTGGTTCATGAACTTGGCGAGGATCTGGGATCCGTACTTCGGATCGTCAAGGATCTCACGTTTTGCTGCTACACGACGTCTTGGCATGATAAGCCCTCAAACGGTCTTCAGGTTAGCCCGGGACCAGGTCATTCGACCTACGCCCGACCTTACTCTTATCGACTCAAAAAAATGGATGTCTGCAAACGACCGATTACTTCGGACGCTTGGTACCGTACTTCGAACGACCCTGGTTACGGCCTTTAACGCCCGAAGTATCCAGAGAGCCGCGAACGGTGTGGTAACGAACACCTGGCAAGTCTTTTACACGGCCGCCACGGATCAGGACGACGCTGTGCTCTTGCAGGTTGTGGCCTTCACCACCGATGTACGAGGAAACCTCGAAACCGTTGGTCAGACGCACACGGCATACTTTACGCAGTGCCGAGTTAGGTTTTTTCGGCGTGGTGGTGTACACGCGGGTGCACACGCCACGACGCTGCGGGCAGTTCTGCAGCGCAGGAACGTCGGACTTCTCGACCGAACGCTTACGCGGCTGACGTACCAGCTGGTTGATAGTTGCCATCTACTAGCTCCACTGATTGTCTTGCGACTCTATTGTCTTGCAAGAAAGCCAAAAATTGGCGAGACGGAGCCTCACCAAATTTAAGGGTACAAAAGTCTAAAGAGGATCTTGCACCCAGTCAAGACGAGGCCCCGGCCCTCCCCGCCCGATCATCGGCAACATTTCATGTCGCCGCTGATCGCTCGGGGCTTGCCGGGGCCCTGCCCTGTACTTAATTACCGCTGGAGTTCAGCGCTTCGGTCAGTGCGGCTTCCACCTCACTGGCGCTCACACGCAGCGGCTTGTCGGCATCACGGCGACGCTTACGCTCGCTGTGGTAGGCCAGACCAGTACCGGCCGGGATCAGACGACCCACGACCACGTTCTCTTTCAGGCCGCGCAGGTAGTCGCGCTTGCCGGTTACCGCCGCTTCGGTCAGTACGCGGGTGGTTTCCTGGAAGGAAGCCGCGGAGATGAACGACTCGGTCGACAGCGAGGCCTTGGTGATACCCAGCAGCACGCGGGTGAACTTGGAGATGAACTTGTCCTCGGCGGCGAGACGCTCGTTCTCTACCAGTACCTGGGTCAGTTCCATCTGGTCGCCCTTGATGAAGCTGGAATCGCCCGACTCGGAGATCTCGACCTTGCGCAGCATCTGACGCAGGATGGTCTCGATGTGCTTGTCGTTGATCTTAACGCCTTGCAGACGATAAACGTCCTGGATCTCGTTGACGATGTACTTCGCCAGCGCGCTCACACCCAGCAGACGCAGGATGTCGTGCGGATCGCTCGGGCCGTCGGAGATAACTTCGCCGCGGTTTACCTGTTCGCCTTCGAAGACGTTCAGGTGGCGCCACTTCGGAATCAGCTCTTCGTACGGATCGCTACCGTCGGTCGGGGTGATGACCAGACGACGCTTGCCTTTGGTCTCCTTGCCGAACGCGATGGTGCCGCTGACTTCAGCCAGAATCGAGGCCTCTTTCGGACGGCGCGCTTCGAACAGGTCGGCAACACGCGGCAGACCACCGGTGATGTCACGGGTCTTCGACGTTTCTTGCGGGATACGCGCGATAACGTCACCAACACCGATCTGAGCACCGTCAGCCACGCCGACGAGGGCGTTAGCCGGCAGGAAGTACTGGGCAGGTACGTCGGTACCTGGCAGGTACAGGTCCTTGCCAGCGGCGTCGACCATCTTGATTGCCGGACGGATTTCCTTGCCTGCGGCAGGGCGATCCTTGACGTCCAGTACTTCAATGTTGGTCAAGCCGGTCAGCTCATCGGTCTGACGCTTGATGGTGATGTTTTCTTCCATGCCCACGAAGGTCACGGTACCTTTCAGCTCGGTAACGATCGGGTGGGTGTGCGGGTCCCACTTGGCGACGATGGCGCCAGCTTCGACCTTGTCACCTTCCTTGACCGAAATCACCGCACCGTAAGGCAGCTTGTAACGCTCACGCTCACGGCCAAATTCGTCGGCGATGGCCAACTCACCCGAACGCGATACGGCAACCAGGTTGCCATCGGCACGCTCAACCTGCTTGAGGTTGTGCAGACGCACCATACCGCCGTTCTTCACCTGGACGCTGTCGGCAGCCGAAGTACGGCTTGCAGCACCACCGATGTGGAACGTACGCATGGTCAGCTGGGTACCCGGCTCACCGATCGACTGGGCGGCGATAACGCCGACAGCTTCACCGATGTTCACCTGGTGACCGCGAGCCAGGTCACGGCCGTAGCACTTGGCGCAAATGCCGTAGCGGGTTTCGCAGTTGATCGGCGAACGCACGATCACTTCGTCGATGCTGTTCAGCTCGATGAACTCGACCCACTTCTCGTCGACCAGGGTACCGGCCGGAACGATGACGTCCTCGGTGCCTGGCTTGAACACGTCACGGGCGATAACACGACCCAGTACACGCTCACCCAGCGGCTCTACAACGTCGCCGCCTTCGATGTGCGGAGTCATCAGCAGACCCTGGTCGGTACCGCAGTCGATCTCGGTAACCACCAGATCCTGGGCAACGTCTACCAGACGACGAGTCAGGTAACCGGAGTTCGCAGTCTTCAGTGCGGTATCCGCCAGACCCTTACGAGCACCGTGGGTCGAAATGAAGTACTGCAGAACGCTCAGACCTTCACGGAAGTTCGCAGTGATCGGCGTCTCGATGATGGAGCCGTCCGGCTTGGCCATCAGGCCACGCATACCGGCCAGCTGACGGATCTGGGCTGCGGAACCCCGCGCACCGGAGTCAGCCATCATGTACATCGAGTTGAAGGACTCTTGCTCGACTTCCTTGCCTTCGCGGTCAATGACCTTCTCTTTCGAGAGGTTGGCCATCATCGCCTTGGACACTTCGTCGTTCGCCTTCGACCACAAGTCGATGACCTTGTTGTACTTCTCGCCCTGGGTTACCAGGCCGGAGGCGTACTGGCTCTCGATTTCCTTCACTTCGTCGGTAGCGGTACCGATGATGCGAGCTTTCTCGTCCGGGATAACGAAGTCGTTAACACCGATCGAAACGCCGGAAATGGTCGAGTAAGCGAAACCGGTGTACATCAGCTGGTCAGCGAAGATTACGGTCTCTTTCAGACCAACCACGCGGTAGCACTGGTTGATCAGCTTGGAGATCGCCTTCTTCTTCATCGGCTGGTTGACCACGTCGTACGGCAGGCCTGCCGGTACAACCTGGAACAGCAGCGCACGGCCGACGGTGGTGTCGACGATGCGGGTGTTCTTGACCACGGAACCGTCACGCTCTTTCACGGTTTCGTTGATACGAACCTTGATTTTCGCGTGCAGGGCAGCCTCGCCGGCGCGGAATACGCGGTCGACTTCCTGCAGGTCGGCGAACACGCGACCTTCGCCCTTGGCGTTGATGGCTTCACGGGTCATGTAGTACAGACCCAGTACCACGTCCTGCGACGGAACGATGATTGGCTCACCGTTGGCTGGCGACAGGATGTTGTTGGTCGACATCATCAGCGCGCGCGCTTCGAGCTGGGCTTCCAGGGTCAGCGGCACGTGAACGGCCATCTGGTCACCGTCGAAGTCGGCGTTGTACGCGGCACAGACCAGCGGGTGCAGCTGGATAGCCTTACCTTCGATCAGAACCGGTTCAAATGCCTGGATACCCAGACGGTGCAGGGTCGGTGCACGGTTGAGCAGCACGGGGTGTTCGCGGATCACCTCGGCGAGCACGTCCCACACCTCTGGCAGCTCGCGCTCGACCATCTTCTTGGCAGCCTTGATGGTGGTCGCCAGACCACGCATTTCCAGCTTGCCGAAAATGAACGGCTTGAACAGCTCGAGGGCCATCTTCTTCGGCAGACCGCACTGGTGCAGACGCAGGGTCGGGCCTACGGTAATTACCGAACGGCCAGAGTAGTCCACACGCTTACCGAGCAGGTTCTGACGGAAGCGACCTTGCTTACCTTTGATCATGTCGGCCAGGGACTTCAGCGGACGCTTGTTCGAGCCAGTGATGGCGCGACCGCGACGGCCGTTGTCCAGCAGGGCGTCGACCGCTTCCTGCAGCATGCGCTTTTCGTTGCGCACGATGATGTCCGGCGCCGACAGATCCAGCAGGCGCTTCAGACGGTTGTTACGGTTGATCACCCGACGATACAGGTCGTTCAGGTCGGAGGTCGCGAAGCGGCCGCCATCCAGCGGTACCAGCGGACGCAGGTCCGGCGGCAGTACTGGCAGGACGGTCAGGACCATCCACTCAGGCAGGTTGCCCGAACCCTGGAACGCTTCCATCAGCTTCAGGCGCTTGGACAGCTTCTTGATCTTGGTTTCCGAGTTGGTCTGCGGAATCTCTTCGCGCAGGCGACCGATCTCGTGCTCCAGGTCGATAGCGTGCAGCAGCTCGCGGACAGCCTCGGCACCCATGCGGGCGTCGAAGTCATCACCGAACTCTTCCAGCGCTTCGAAGTACTGCTCGTCGTTCAGCAGCTGGCCTTTTTCCAGGGTGGTCATGCCCGGGTCGATAACGACGTAGCTCTCGAAGTAGAGCACGCGCTCGATGTCACGCAGGGTCATGTCCATCAGCAGGCCGATACGGGACGGCAGCGACTTCAGGAACCAGATGTGGGCAACCGGCGAGGCCAGTTCGATGTGCGCCATGCGCTCACGACGAACTTTTGCCAGGGCAACTTCAACGCCGCACTTCTCGCAGATCACGCCGCGGTGCTTGAGGCGCTTGTACTTGCCGCACAGGCACTCGTAGTCCTTGACTGGGCCAAAGATCTTGGCGCAGAACAGGCCGTCACGCTCAGGCTTGAACGTACGGTAGTTGATGGTTTCCGGCTTCTTAACTTCACCGAACGACCACGAACGGATCATTTCAGGCGACGCCAGACCGATGCGGATGGCGTCGAACTCTTCGACTTGACCCTGGTTTTTCAGCAAATTCAGTAGGTCTTTCAAGGCCTTTCCTCCTGGCGGAGCAGGGAGCGGGCATTACCTGCCCCACTCCCCTTCGCGTCACGTGTTATTCGGTTTCCAGATCGATATCGATACCGAGCGAACGGATCTCTTTGATCAACACGTTGAAGGACTCGGGCATGCCCGGCTCCATACGGTGATCGCCATCCACGATGTTCTTGTACATCTTGGTACGGCCGTTCACGTCGTCCGACTTCACTGTGAGCATTTCTTGCAGGGTGTATGCCGCGCCGTATGCTTCCAGCGCCCACACTTCCATCTCCCCGAAACGCTGACCACCGAACTGCGCCTTACCACCCAACGGCTGCTGGGTAACCAGGCTGTAGGAACCAGTGGAACGCGCGTGCATCTTGTCGTCCACCAAGTGGTTCAGCTTGAGCATGTACATGTAACCAACGGTCACAGGACGCTCGAACTTGTTGCCGGTACGGCCATCGAACAGCACCATCTGGCCGCTCTCTGGCAGGTCGGCCAGCTTCAGCATGGCCTTGATCTCGCGCTCCTTGGCACCGTCGAAGACCGGGGTAGCCATTGGCACGCCCTTCTTCAGGTTGTGGGCCAGGGCCAGGATCTCTTCGTCGGTGAACTCGTCCAGGTTTTCCTGACGACCGCCGATCTCGTTGTAGACCTCGGTCAGGAACACGCGCAGTTCAGCGGCCTTGCGCTGCTCTTCGATCATGCGGTCGATCTTCTCGCCCAGACCTTTGGCCGCCAGGCCCAGGTGGGTTTCGAGGATCTGACCGACGTTCATACGCGAAGGTACACCCAGCGGGTTCAGTACGACATCGACCGGAGTACCGTTGGCGTCGTGCGGCATGTCTTCGACCGGCATGATTACCGAGACGACACCCTTGTTACCGTGACGACCGGCCATCTTGTCACCCGGCTGGATGCGACGGCGGATTGCCAGGTAAACCTTGACGATCTTTAGTACGCCCGGTGCCAGGTCATCACCCTGCTGCAGCTTGCGCTTCTTGTCTTCGAACTTGTCGTCCAGCAGACGGCGACGATCGACGATGTACTGCTGAGCCTTTTCCAGCTGCTCGTTCAGTGCATCTTCGGCCATGCGCAGTTTGAACCACTGGCCGTGCTCCAGACCGTCCAGCACTTCGTCAGTGATCACGGTGCCTTTCTTCAGGCCCGCGCCACCGTCGACCACCTGGCCGTTCAGGGCAGAACGCAGACGCTCGAAGGTTGCACCTTCGACGATGCGGAACTCTTCGTTGAGGTCCTTGCGGATCTCGTCCAGCTGCATCTTCTCGATGGCCAGGGCGCGGCTGTCGCGCTCGACGCCATCACGGGTGAAGACCTGTACGTCGATGACGGTACCCTTGGTGCCGGTTGGCACGCGCAGGGAGGTGTCCTTAACGTCGCTGGCCTTCTCACCGAAGATTGCGCGCAGCAGTTTTTCTTCCGGAGTCAGCTGGGTTTCGCCTTTTGGCGTTACCTTGCCGACCAGGATGTCGCCAGCGCCGACTTCGGCACCCACGTAGACGATACCGGCTTCGTCCAGCTTGTTCAGTGCGGCTTCACCCACGTTCGGGATGTCCGCAGTGATTTCCTCTGGGCCAAGCTTGGTGTCACGCGCCACACAGGTCAGTTCCTGGATGTGGATGGTGGTGAAGCGGTCTTCCTGGACCACACGCTCGGACAGGCAGATGGAGTCTTCGAAGTTGAAGCCGTTCCACGCCATGAACGCGATGCGCATGTTCTGACCCAGTGCCAGTTCACCCATGTCGGTGGACGGGCCGTCGGCCATGATGTCGCCACGCTGAACCTTGTCACCTTTGCTCACCAGCGGACGCTGGTTGATGCAGGTGTTCTGGTTCGAACGGGTGTACTTGGTCAGGTTGTAGATATCCACACCTGCTTCGCCGGTTTCAACTTCGTCGTCAGCAACGCGAACAACGATACGGCTGGCGTCGACCGAGTCGATCACGCCACCGCGGCGAGCAACCACGCAGACACCGGAGTCACGGGCAACGTTGCGCTCCATGCCGGTACCTACCAGCGGCTTGTCGGCGCGCAGGGTCGGTACAGCCTGACGCTGCATGTTCGAACCCATCAATGCACGGTTGGCGTCGTCGTGCTCGAGGAACGGAATCAGCGACGCAGCGACGGAAACAACCTGCTTCGGCGAAACGTCCATCAGGGTGACGTCTTCCGGCGCCTTGACGGTGAATTCGTTCAGGTGACGAACAGCTACCAGCTCATCGATCAGTTGCTTCTTCTCGTTCATCGCGGCCGAAGCCTGGGCGATGACGTGATCCGCTTCTTCAATGGCCGACAGGAACACGATGTCGTCGCTGACCACACCTTCCTTCACCACACGGTACGGGCTTTCCAGGAAACCGTACTGGTTGGTGCGGGCATAGGCAGCCAGGGAGTTGATCAGACCGATGTTCGGACCTTCAGGGGTCTCGATCGGGCACACACGGCCGTAGTGGGTCGGGTGTACGTCACGGACTTCGAAGCCGGCACGCTCACGGGTCAGACCACCTGGGCCGAGTGCGGAGACGCGGCGCTTGTGGGTAATCTCGGAGAGTGGGTTGTTCTGGTCCATGAACTGGGACAGCTGGCTGGAACCGAAGAACTCTTTCACCGCCGCCGCAACCGGCTTGGCGTTGATCAGGTCTTGCGGCATCAGGCCTTCGCTTTCCGCCATCGACAGGCGTTCCTTGACCGCGCGCTCGACACGCACCAGGCCAACGCGGAACTGGTTCTCGGCCATCTCGCCGACGCAACGTACGCGACGGTTACCCAGGTGGTCGATGTCGTCGACGATGCCTTTGCCGTTACGGATGTCGACCAGGGTCTTCAGAACCTCGACGATATCTTCCTTGCTCAGCACGCCCGAACCTTCGATCTCGGTACGACCGATACGACGGTTGAACTTCATGCGGCCAACGGCGGACAGGTCGTAACGCTCGGCGCTGAAGAACAGGTTGTTGAACAGGGTCTCGGCAGCATCCTTGGTTGGCGGCTCGCCAGGACGCATCATGCGGTAGATCTCGACCAGGGCTTCCAGCTGGTTGCTGGTGGTGTCGATCTTCAGGGTATCGGAGATGAACGGACCGCAATCGATGTCGTTGGTGTACAGGGTCTCGATACGGACAACCTGTGCCTTGGCGACCTTGATCAGCAGTTCGGTGGTCATCTCGGTGTTGCATTCGGCCAGGATCTCGCCGGTAGCCGGATGCACGATGGCCTTGGCGGTAGTGCGGCCCAGGACGTATTCCATAGGAACGTCCAGCTGCTTGACGCCGGCCTTCTCGAGCTGGTTGATGTGGCGCGCGGTAATACGGCGGCCCTGCTCGACGATGACTTTGCCGGTTTCGTCATGGATATCCATGACTGCAACCTCACCACGCAGACGCTGCGGTACCAGTTCCAGGCTGAGTTTCTCGCCGGAAATGTGGAACACGTTGGTGGTGTAGAAGGTGTTCAGCACTTCTTCAGTGCTGTAACCCAGGGCACGCAGCAGCACCGAGGCCGGCAGTTTGCGGCGACGGTCGATACGTACGAACACGCAGTCCTTCGGGTCGAACTCGAAGTCCAGCCAGGAGCCGCGGTAAGGGATGATGCGAGCGGAGTACAGCAGCTTGCCGGAGCTGTGAGTCTTGCCACGGTCGTGGTCGAAGAACACACCAGGCGAACGGTGCAGCTGGGAAACGATCACACGCTCGGTACCGTTGATAACGAAGGTACCGTTCTCAGTCATCAGGGGGATTTCACCCATGTAGACTTCTTGCTCTTTGATGTCCTTGATCGCTTTGTTCGACGATTCCTTGTCGAAGATGATCAGGCGCACCTTGACCCGCAGTGGGACCGCGAAGGTCACGCCACGCAGGACACATTCCTTCACATCGAAGGCGGGTTCGCCCAGGCGATAGCCTACGTACTCCAGGGCAGCATTGCCGGAGTAGCTGATGATCGGGAATACCGATTTGAAGGCCGCGTGCAGGCCGACGTCGCGGAACTGATCCTTGGATGCTCCCGCTTGCAGGAATTCGCGATACGAATCCAGCTGGATGGCCAGGAGGTAAGGCACATCCATGACGTCCGGCAACTTGCTAAAGTCCTTGCGGATACGTTTTTTCTCAGTGTATGAGTAAGCCATCAGCGTTCCCCAGCTTGGTCACCTGCTTGTTTGGCTTCTCCCGGCGGGAGCAGCCAGAAAATCGTGCAAACCCCTTGGTTTGCGCCACCCACATGGGTGTCTTGCAGCTTGTTATCGGGGCCGGCCTGACCGGCCACCAATAACGGAAAAAGGCCGGTGGCATAAGCCACCAGCCATCAGCCCTTCGCTCAACGCTCGGACTGGAGTCGCAAGGTCGAGATTACTTCAGCTCGACTTTAGCGCCAGCTTCTTCCAGCTTCTTCTTCGCGTCTTCAGCGGCTTCTTTCGAAACGCCTTCAGCGATAACCTGAGGAGCGCCGTCGACTTTCTCTTTGGCTTCTTTCAGGCCCAGACCGGTCAGTTCACGAACGGCCTTGATCACGTTTACTTTCTTGTCGCCAGCTTCGGTCAGAACGACGTTGAACTCGGTCTGTTCTTCAACAGCGGCAGCAGCGCCAGCGGCTGGGCCAGCGGCAACAGCGGCAGCAGCGGTAACGCCGAAGGTTTCTTCCATCGCTTTGATCAGTTCAACAATTTCCAGAACAGTTTTCTGGCCGATTGCTTCGATGATTTGCTCGTTAGTCAGAGACATGACTTCAATCCTGTATTGGGGTGACAGCCTACGCAGCCATCAAATTAAACGTATGATTTTGAAAGAGTTGCACGTGCCTTAGGCAGCAGCAGCTTCTTTCTGGTCGCGCAGAGCTGCCAGGGTACGAGCCAGCTTGCTGGTTGCACCTTGGATTACGCTCATCAGCTGTGCGATAGCCTCGTCGCGAGTTGGCAGGGTTGCCAGCACGTCGATCTGGTTAGCGGCAAGGAACTTGCCGTCAAACGCAGCTGCCTTGATCTCGAACTTGTCCTGACCCTTGGCGAACTCTTTGAACAGACGAGCAGCAGCGCCCGGGTGTTCGTTGGAGAAAGCAATCAGGGTCGGGCCTTTGAACGCGTCGTTGAGGATCGAGAATTCGGTGCCTTCAACAGCGCGCTTCAGCAGGGTGTTACGTACGACACGTACGTAAACGCCAGCTTCGCGGGCCTCTTTACGGAGTCCGGTCATTGCGCCTACAGTCACACCACGGGCATCAGCCACGACAGCGGACAGAGCGACTTTGGCAGCCTCGTTGACTTCAGCGACGATGGCCTTCTTGTCTTCGAGTTTAATTGCCACGGGTTTACTCCTGGTTTTTACCGTTTCATCTGGCCGGAGCCGGATGTCGTTTTGGTGTCTGATTCGGTAACGAATCGGGAGCACCATCTGCGTGGGCTGGTGTTTTAAGGCTTGCGCCGCCTACGGTCTTGGATAGCCCCCGCCAGGCAGGGACCCCAATTTTTGCTGGTGGCGCGACAGGTCGCGCCACCATGTTCTTACACGTTCAGCGAGCTCTGATCGATGACCAGACCTGGGCCCATGGTGGTGCTCAGGGTAACGCGCTTGACGTAGATACCTTTCGAGGAAGCTGGCTTGATACGCTTCAGATCAGCGATCAGGGCTTCAACGTTTTCCTTCAGCTTGCCGGCTTCGAAGCCGACCTTGCCAACGGAGGTGTGGATGATACCGTTCTTGTCGGTACGGTAGCGAACCTGACCAGCCTTGGCGTTCTTGACGGCGCCGGCTACGTCTGGGGTCACGGTACCAACTTTCGGGTTAGGCATCAGGCCGCGAGGACCCAGAACCTGACCCAGCTGACCTACAACGCGCATGGCATCAGGCGATGCGATAACGACGTCATAGTTCAGGTCGCCGCCTTTCATTTCGGCAGCCAGATCGTCCATGCCTACGCGGTCAGCGCCGGCAGCCAGAGCGGCTTCAGCAGCTGGACCCTGGGTGAAGACAGCAACGCGAACGGTCTTGCCAGTGCCGTGCGGCAGCACGGTAGCGCTGCGTACGACCTGGTCGGATTTACGCGGGTCAACACCGAGGTTAACGGCGATGTCGTAGGATTCTACGAACTTGGCAGCCGGCAGCGAAGCCAGCAGAGTGGCCGCTTCTTCGAAGTTGTAGGCCTTGCCTGCTTCGATTTTCTCGGCGATTGCCTTTTGGCGTTTGGTCAGCTTAGCCATTACACACCCTCCACGTTCAGGCCCATGCTGCGGGCAGAGCCAGCGATGGTGCGTACAGCAGCGTCCAGGTCAGCGGCAGTCAGATCAGCCTGTTTAGCTTTGGCGATGTCTTCCAGCTGAGCACGGGTAACGGTACCGACTTTAACGGTGTTCGGGCGAGCCGAACCACTGGTCAGGCCAGCAGCTTTCTTCAGCAGAACCGAGGCAGGGGTGCTCTTGGTCTCGAAGGTGAAGCTACGGTCGCTGTAGACAGTGATGATCACAGGAGTCGGCAGGCCGGCTTCTTGACCCTGGGTACGGGCGTTGAAGGCCTTGCAGAATTCCATGATGTTCACACCGTGTTGACCCAGTGCTGGACCAACGGGTGGGCTTGGGTTGGCCTGGCCGGCCTTAACTTGCAGCTTGATGTAAGCCTGAATCTTCTTAGCCATGAGCTACTCCAAAATCGGGTACGAACGCCTGTTGGCTCCCCGGATGACTTGCGTTTTATCCCAGTGACGACAAAACCCCGCAGCACACAGGGCTGCGGGGTATGGGATGCTTCGTCCGCCTAGACCTTTTCGACCTGGCTGAACTCGAGCTCCACCGGAGTAGAGCGACCGAAAATGAGCACCGCTACCTGCAGGCGACTCTTTTCGTAGTTAACCTCTTCGACACTACCATTGAAGTCAGCGAACGGACCGTCAATGACTCGAACCACTTCACCCGGCTCGAACAGCGTCTTCGGCTTCGGCTTGTCGCTACCGTCGGCAACGCGACGCAGGATAGCCTCTGCTTCTTTATCGGTGATCGGCGCAGGCTTGTCTGCGGTGCCACCAATAAAGCCCATCACACGAGGGGTGTCCTTGACCAAGTGCCAAGTCCCTTCGTTCATCTCCATCTGGACCAGTACATAGCCAGGGAAGAATTTACGCTCACTCTTGCGCTTCTGGCCGTTGCGCATTTCGACGACTTCTTCGGTCGGGACCAGGATCTCGCCGAAACCGTCTTCCATGCCAGCCAGCTTGACGCGCTCGATCAGGGAGCGCATTACATGCTTCTCGTAACCCGAGTAAGCATGCACAACATACCAACGCTTAGCCACGGGACACCTTTAGCCAACGATCAAGGAGACCGCCCAGCCGAGCAGGGAATCAAGACCCCACAGCAGCAGTGCCATAACCAGCACGACAGCCACGACAATCAGCGTGGTCTGGGTGGTTTCCTGGCGGGTCGGCCACACGACTTTACGAATCTCGGTACGAGCTTCCTTCGCCAGCGCAAAGAACGACTTGCCCTTCGCAGTCTGCAGAGCTACAAAGCCTGCGACAGCAGCCAGGACGAGAAGTGCAAGGACGCGATACAGGATCGGGGAGGCGGAGTAATACTGGTTACCCACTACGCCGACAACCACCAAAGCCACTACAGCCAGCCACTTGAACAGATCAAAACGCGATTCTTGGGCTTCAGTTTTGGGAGTCATCGAGGAGGATCCTGTGAGAAGAAAGCCATCACACCGAGGTGAAATGGCAGGTCAGGAGGGAATCGAACCCCCAACCTACGGTTTTGGAGACCGTCGCTCTGCCAATTGAGCTACTGACCTGTAACGCTGTATCAGGCCGGCCATTATACCGGCCTGATCAAGTAAATCAACTACTTATTCAATAATTTTTGCTACGACGCCGGCGCCGACGGTACGACCGCCTTCACGGATAGCGAAGCGCAGACCGTCTTCCATTGCGATGGTCTTGATCAGGGTGACAGTCATCTGAATGTTGTCACCTGGCATTACCATTTCAACGCCTTCCGGCAGTTCGCAGTTACCGGTCACGTCAGTGGTACGGAAGTAGAACTGAGGACGGTAGCCTTTGAAGAACGGAGTGTGACGACCGCCTTCTTCCTTCGACAGAACATAGACTTCTGCGGTGAACTTGGTGTGCGGCTTGACCGAACCTGGCTTGACCAGAACCTGGCCACGCTCAACGTCGTCACGCTTGGTACCACGCAGCAGAACGCCGCAGTTCTCGCCAGCACGACCTTCGTCCAGCAGCTTGCGGAACATCTCAACACCGGTGCAGGTGGTGGTGGTGGTATCACGCAGACCAACGATTTCCAGCGGATCCTGAACGCGGACGATACCACGCTCGATACGACCGGTAACAACGGTACCACGACCCGAGATCGAGAATACGTCTTCGATCGGCATCAGGAACGGCTGATCAACGGCACGAACTGGCTCAGGGATGTAGGCATCCAGAGTTTCTACCAGCTTCTTGACAGCGGTAGTACCCATTTCGTTGTCGTCTTTGCCTTCCAGGGCCATACGAGCCGAACCGATGATGATCGGGGTGTCGTCGCCTGGGAAGTCGTAGGTGGACAGCAGGTCGCGAACTTCCATCTCGACCAGTTCCAGCAGCTCAGCGTCGTCTACCAGGTCAGCCTTGTTCAGGAAGACCACGATGTAAGGAACGCCTACCTGACGGGACAGCAGGATGTGCTCACGGGTTTGTGGCATCGGACCATCGGCGGCCGAGCAAACCAGGATCGCGCCGTCCATCTGGGCAGCACCGGTGATCATGTTCTTCACGTAGTCAGCGTGACCTGGGCAGTCAACGTGAGCGTAGTGACGAATGTTCGAGTTGTACTCGACGTGAGCGGTGTTGATGGTGATACCGCGCGCTTTTTCTTCCGGAGCCGAGTCGATCTTGTCGAACTCAACGACTGCCGAACCGAAAACTTCGGAGCAGACGCGAGTCAGAGCTGCGGTCAGAGTGGTCTTACCGTGGTCAACGTGGCCGATAGTGCCGACGTTAACGTGGGGAAGGGAACGATCAAACTTTTCCTTAGCCATCGATACAATCCTCCGCAGAAGAAATAGTCTTGCGCTGATAAAACAAAGGCAGATATTTTCATATCTGCCTTGTTTATATGGAGCTCTTGAGCGGACTTGAACCGCTGACCTCACCCTTACCAAGGGTGTGCTCTACCAACTGAGCTACAAGAGCGAAACACTTTGTGCAAAATCCAGCAAACTTGGAGCGGGTAGCGGGAATCGAACCCGCATCATCAGCTTGGAAGGCTGAGGTTCTACCACTAAACTATACCCGCGGAGCTTGCGGCTCTCGCTAAAACTGGTGGAGGGAGAAGGATTCGAACCTTCGAAGCTCTCGCAACGGATTTACAGTCCGTCCCCTTTGACCGCTCGGGAATCCCTCCAGATGTGGCCGGCATTCTATTTGTCTGCCGTCCTAGTGTCAAGCGTTTTTTTCAAATTTTTTCAATCAAATCTGAAACTTAGCTGCTTTGACACCGCTTCCAGTTCTGCCACCTGAGTGGTGTTCCCTGTGAAGCGGGCGCCATTCTATCAAGCTATTCGCCAGTTGCAATACCCTGGCAGAAAATAATTTTGTGTTTTAAGTCTTTGAAATCGTTGGAAAGAGTCGCGAGCACGGTTTGGTCCAGCAAACGCTCGCTTTCCGGGGCAACCTTGAGCCAACGACCATCCGCCCCTGGCAGCTGCCCCACCACCGGCAGCGTGGCAATATCCAGGCTCAACAGGCGCTGACGCAGTGCATCGAGCTGGCCCTGCCCCATCACGCCACCGACCACCAGGCACTCATCCCGGCGCTTGGGTGGCGCCGACACCCCCGTTTCGCGCAACAGGCGGATTTCTTGCTGATTCCCCTTGTACAGCGACAGGGGCGCGACTTCCTTGACCTTCAGCGGGGCTTCCTGCTGGTGCCACACGTAATAGAAGACGTTGAGCACCAGTAACAGCAGAAACAACCAACGCATAGGCACCTCAATCCAATGGGCAGGCCATAGCCAGGCCTACGAAAACCAGGTCAGGCACGACACGCGCCTGGGGCACGGCCTCCCTAACCAGCGGCGCATCGCCACCTGTGAGGAACACCGTGAAATCGTCCCCCCACAACGCACGCGCCTGCTCGAGCTGGGTACGCGCAAAACCCTGGAGCATCAACACGCAACCGCGCTCGACCGCCTCGACCGTCGAGCGACCTGGCGCCAGGCTGGCCAATGCACGCTCGGCCGAGGCATCGTCATAACGGATACGCCGGGTGTGAGTACGCAACTGGCTACGCATCAATGGCATACCCGGGCAGATGTAGCCACCCAGGTGCTCACCGTCCGCCGCAACGAAATCCGCTTTGGCAGCGGTGCCCAGGTCAATGACCAGGCAAGCGCCCTTGGCCAGGTGAAATGCTCCCAGCGCCGCCAACCAACGGTCCATGCCCAGGCGCTGGTAGTCGTCATAGCCATTGCGCACACCCGCCATTTCCTGGGCGGGGTGCGCCACGCGCGCTTGCACGGCAAATGCCTGGGCAATCAGCGCGCAAAGCGCATCGGTTTCTTCCTCACTGCGCACACTTACAATGCGGCAGCCGGTCAGACGTACCGAAGCCAGCGCAGCCACTTCGGCCACCAGCGCCTGATCGGAGTCGACGATACCGCCGCTTTCAATCGCTGCATCAGCGACGTGGATTACCCGCCACTTGATGAAGCTGTTACCGCAATCGAGCTCAAGAATCATCACGCAACCTCAAACTGAGCTCACCACCACTGAAGCTCTTTTCCACCCCGCCCACCTCAAGGCGCAAGCCGCCCTGCCCGTCGACGCCAAGAACCACGCCATCAATACGCGTGCTACCGGCAACCAGAGAAACATTGCGCCCCTGCCAGAGGTGCGCCTGCTCCCATTCTTCCTGGAATGCGGCAAACCCGTAGCGACGATGCCGTGCCAATTCGTGCTGCAATTGCTGACTGAGCAACGCTACCAGCCGGTTACGGTCGACTGCCGCCCCTACTTCGCGGCGCATCGAGGTCCACACCTGGTCGACCTGATCGTTGACCTGCATGTTCACATTGATGCCGATACCCAGCACCACATGACAGACATCTGCCGGGTCACCCACCAACTCCAGGAGGATACCGGTGATCTTCTGCCCGCGAACGAGGACATCGTTGGGCCATTTGAGCCCCACATCCTTAACCCCAAACGCCTGCAGGGTACGCATTACCGCCAACCCCACCACCAGGCTCAAGCCCTCGAGCTGGCGCATGCCGCCATCCACACGGAGTACCAGGCTGTAATAGAGGTTTTCGGCAAACGGGCTGACCCACTGCCGACCGCGACGACCACGGCCGGCGCTCTGGCGCTCGGCCAGGACCAGAAATGGAGCGGTCTGCCCCTCCCCGGCGAGCCGCAAGCCTTCGGCATTGGTCGAGTCGATGGTTTCGTGGATGAAAACGGGCCACTGCTCGCCTTCGGCAAACCCGGCAATCGCTTGCGCATCGAGCAAAGCCAGTGGCGCCGCCAGCTGATAGCCGCGCCCACGAACCTTGTGAATGGTGAGGTTCAGTTCGCTCTCCAGGTGCTGCAGCTGCTTCCAAACGGCGCTGCGACTTACCCCGAGGGCCGCCCCCAGAGCTTCTCCGGAATGGAACCGACCATCCTTGAGGAGATTCAACAACTTCAGCATGCCAGTCTCGACTTGGAATAAGGCAGGCATGATAGCTATGGGCTGTTGGCTTGCATAGGAAAAGGGCTGCCGGCGGGGTGAAGGCCACTTCCACAGCATACCCTGGACCCGCGCCATACCTGCGGGAGCGGCTTTAGCCGCGAAGCGGGCGACGCGGTGGATGGCACCGGCTATGCCGGTGTTCGCGGGTGAACCCGCTCCCACAGAGGAGGGTTGTGCAGGTCTGGGGTTTAGGCCAGAAAGACAAAACCCCTACCTGCATGCGCAGATAGGGGTTTTGCGAAATGAATCTTGACGATGACCTACTCTCACATGGGGAAACCCCACACTACCATCGGCGATGCATCGTTTCACTGCTGAGTT